>JAIXVP010000117.1 GCA_027482905.1 Opitutaceae bacterium | reverse complement strand
GTGGGCGTGGGCGTGGGCGGCGGTCTGGGGCGGGGTTGCGGTGGTCTGGCTGGATTTTTTTCTGATGCTGGGGACGGTGGGGTCGCTTTTGGGGCATAAACCAGACTGGGCGGCCTGGATCCAAGCGGAGTCGGTCTGGTTTCGGCTGCCCCTGCAGTGGGCGTGGGTGGCGGTGTTGTTGTTTTTGCTGGCGGGTTTGGCGAGATCGCTGCGAGAGGAGAAAAGAGGGGAGGTTACGGTTTCCGGTGCCGCCGGCCCGGCTTTTCTACGAGACACGGCCGAAGGGGTTTAAAATGTGGTCCACGGCGGTGGGGCGGATCGCGCATTCCGCAGAATCTCGACAACGGCGTGGCGGAGGGGACCGGATAAGCTTTCTCAAGAGTCCGGCTGGTGTGGGTTATCAAATCCGGCCGGGAGCCTGATTGGGATGGACGGAGCGGGGGCGCGTTGCTTCCGTCGCGCGACCTTTGCGCATGTCCAATCCCTCCTCCTCTCCCATTTCCGGCGTGGTGCGAGGCGCGGGCAACCGGGAGCTGACGGTGGCCCTGTTGGTGGCGGCTTTGTTGGCGTGGCTGTGGCTGCCGTTCGCCCGGATCGGGGTGGATGTCCACCACGATGGGATCATGTTGAAGCCGGCCTTGGACGTGCTGTCCGGGCAGGTGCTTTTCCGCGACAGTTTTAATCAATATGGGGCGCTGACGGTGTATCTGCACGCGCTGGGTTTGTGGATCTATCCGAGTTTGTTGACGCTCAAAGTGATGTCGGTGTTGGCGACCGTGCTTTCACTCCTGATTTTCTATGCGGCATGGCGGGAGGTTTTACCCGCCGGTCTGGCGATCGCGGCAGGGGCGATGTATGTCGGTTTTATTCCGTTCTTTGATCCCGAATGGATGCTCATTCCCTGGTCGTCGGATTTCGCGATGTTGTTTCAGGCCGTCGCGCTTTACGCCCTGTTCCGGGTGCTGACGGGAAGCTCGGTGCTTATCTGGGCGACGACGCTCGGCGTCGCCTGCGCCGCGGTTTTTTGGTGCCGTCAACCGGTGGGCGTTCTGTTGGCGGTGGCGGTGGCGGTGATTCTGGGCGCCTCGTTTTGGGCGGGGTGGCGCCTCCCGAACAACCACTGGTCCCGGGCGGTGGGAGGCGTGGTCGCGGGCTTTGTGGCCGTGAACGGCGCGATGTTTTATCGCATTTTCAGCCAGGGAGCGTTCGCCGCATGGTGGGAACAGAACATTCTATGGCCAAGGCGTTGGGCTTTTGATTCCTCGAAGCTACGGGGGGTGGCGTGGGAGCCGTTTTTTCGGACCAATTTTGAACCGGTCATCCTCGTGGCGCTGGCGGCGGGACTGGCTCTGTTGCTGGCCCCTTGGATAATGTTACGGCGGCCGAAAAGCCGTGGCCAGGTGTTTGTCTTAACCGGCTACTACCTAGTGGTCGGCTTGGCGGCGTGCTTGGGATGGTGGCGTTGGCGGGAATGGTTTATCGTGCCGCACGCCGGCTGGGTGGCTTTGATATTCTTGGTGGTCTTGGTCTATACCATCGCCAGTTTTCTGGGCGCGTTTCGCATGCGGTTAAAAATCCGGGATGCCGGGTCGAAGGAGTTTTTCCTGATCGCGGGATTGACCGGTGTGAGCCTGGCCTCTTTGCCCCAGATTTTTCCCGTGGGGTGCGCCCGGCACTTTTTCTGGGCGCTCGCTCCGGTTTTTGGTTTGGTGGTGCACGCGTTGTGGCGATGGAGCGGGGTTCGTCCGCTGGTGGTGTCGGCGGCGGTGGTCGTTTTGTTGATTCCCACTTTGCACGACAAGCGAGGCTGGGGAGGCTATACCTTGCGGCAACCGCTGGTGACCATCACGGAGCCGGCGCTTTTGGCGGGCATGAAGGTATCGGCCACGGAACGGGACCTGTATCGGGATTTGGACCGGTTTTACGCGTTGGTGGAGTCGCGTCGGCCGGGAACCCCGGTGGCGATGTTTGGCGACGACGCGATGTTGGTTTGTCTTGCGCGGGATCGCACCAACCCCGGTCCGTATTTTGTGACTTGGCGTGGCCTCATAACGAAGAGAGATTCATTGGCGCGATGGACGGCGATCATGGAGCGACGACCGCTGGTCATGGTAAATCGATACAGCGGAGGAAACCTCGGTGATTTCCTGCGCCGGGAAGCCTACATGGAGGTTTGGCGCCGGGAGCGGGCGGGATTGGTGTTCTACGCGCCGAAGGAGTGGGCGGAGGCGCTCTCGGCTCCCATCCCTGAATCCTCGCTTTAGGTCTGTTCTCTATTTCCAGTCATCGGCATGAAAACCATCACCCTGGTCAGCGGTTGTTACAACGAGGCGGATAATCTGGACGAGTTGTTTCGCCGCGTCTGGGCGGTGGCGGCCAAGTTCCCTCAATACAATTGGGAATACTTGATCATAGATAACTGTTCGAAGGATGATACGGAGGCGGTTTTACGGCGGGCGGCGGCGGCGGACAAACGGATCAAGGTCATCTTCAACATGCGGAACTTCGGGCATATCCGCTCGCCCTGCCACGCCATCCAGCAGGCGAGGGGGGATGCGGTGATCTTCCTGGCCTCGGATTTGCAGGATCCGCCGGAATTCATCGAGCAGTTCATCCCGAAGTGGGAGGCGGGCTGGAAGGTGGTGGCCGCGATCAAGAACGAGAGCGAGGAGTCGCCCCTCTTTTTCGCCGCCCGACGTCTGTATTATAAGCTCGTGGCGCACCTGGCCGACGTGGACTTGCTGCGCAACTTCACCGGTTTCGGTTTATATGACCAGTCGGTGGTGGAGTTGATGCGGGCCTCCGAGGATCCCTACCCCTATCTGCGCGGCCAGATATCGGAGTTCGGGTTCCCCGTGGCGCGGGTGCCCTTTGTGCAACCGCGGAGGCGCAGAGGGTTCTCCAAGAACAATTTCTACACCCTCTTCGACATGGCGATGCTGGGCTTCACCAACCACACCAAGGTGCCATTGCGCCTCGCCTCGATGGCGGGGTTTTTGATGTCGATGCTTTGTCTGGGGGTCAGCCTGGGTTACTTTATCTACAAGCTCCTAAACTGGGAAAGTTTTTCGCTGGGGACGGCCCCGGTGGTGGTGGGGCTTTTTTTCATCGGCTCGGTGCAGTTGTTCTTCATCGGGGTCATCGGCGAATACATCGGGGCGATCCACACCAAGGTGACCAAACGGCCCCTGGTGGTGGAGCGGGAGCGGTTGAACTTCTGAGCGATCCGGACGGCAACGTGGAATTTTAGTCCAATTCCCTGGTCAACTGTTCAAACTCCACTTCGATGTCAGGGAACATTTGGTGCAATGCGTTGGAGCGCATCGACCCATCGGCCAGCAACTTGGAAACCACCACCGGCAATATCTTTTGATCGACGACGGCCATGACCTCGCACAACACCGGTCCAGGGCGTTCCAAGACATGGCGAATCGTTTCGCGCAAATTGTCCCTGTCTTGGCAGTTTACGAAAGGGAGTCCGTAGGCGGAGCATATTTTCCCGGTGTTCGGGAGGGTCACGCCGCTATCCGGGGTGGAGCCGACATAAAACCCCTTGAAGAAGGTTTTTTGCGTATTGCGAATCGAGGCGTAACCGTCGTTGTTGATCACGAAGATTTTAACATTAAACTGGTTGTGAACCAATGTCTGCAGTTCGTGTATGTTTGTTTGCAGCGAACCGTCGCCGAAGACGCTGACGATCGTTTTCTGCGGCGCGGCGGCGGCGGCGCCCAGGGCCGCCGGAAGGGCGTAACCCATTTCCGCGAACGAGCCGGGGTTCAGGTAGCGCTGGCCCGCCTTCAAGCGGAGTGCCTGGGCGAGTATGGGATGAGGTTGGCCTGCGTCGGTTAGGATGGTGGCATTCTCGGATAGTTCGTCACTTAATATATCGACAAATTCATAGAGGTTCACCCGGGATCCAGGCGGGCCGTAGTCGTGTTTTTCATTACGGGAAGAAAACCGGGATTTCCAACTTTGGCAGACGGCGCGCCAGCGCGACGCCCCGTCTCCCGACCATGGTTCGTGAATCGTTGTATATAGGCGAGGTAGGTAGTCGGCCAGGTCCCAGCCGAACTTCCAGTTTGCGCCGACGTGCTCGCGTTCAAGAAGGGCTGGATCGACGTCCAACTGGATTTTAAGCGCTTTCGGGGCAAAGAGTTCTCCTTCGTAGCCGACAGTCTGGATGTGCAGGCTGCAGCCCATGGTCACGATGACATCGGCGGATTGCACGACGAAGTTGGCGCCACGTTGGGCACGCGGCCCGGGGTGGCCCACATGGAGGGGATGATTGTCGGGAAGCAAATCCTTGGCCATCAGGGAAGTTGCCACCGGGATCTGCCAGCGCTCGACCATGTCTCGGAATTCCCCGGCCAAGCCCGCGCAGGTGATTCCGTGTCCCGCCAAAATCAGTGGGCGTTTGGCCTTATGCACCGCGTCGAAGACGCGCATCAAATCTGGTTCCGAAGCCTTTGTGGAGAATGGCCGGTCCGGTGTATATCCCTTCAGATTATCGGGATCTATCAGGGCGCCTTGTATATCCAGGGGAATATCAAGCAGCACCGGCCCCGGACGTCCCGTGGAGGCGAGATGGATCGCTTTCTCCAGATGATGGCGGATGGTATCGGGACTGTCGACGAAGGCCGCATACTTTGTGACGGATTCCACAATGGGAATAATATCAATTTCAAGGAATCCGCATTGACGCAGCCCCTTGATGCCTCGGCCCCGGACCGTCTCGCGGCGCTTGCATTGACCGGTGATGAAAAGAACGGGTATCGAGTCTTGATAGGCGCCCGCCAGGCCGGTCAGGAGATTAGTCGCGCCAGGGCCGCTGGTGGCGAGGCAGAGACCGAGTTTTCCGCTTTCGCGCGCATACGCGTCGGCGGCCATCGCCGAGGCCTGCTCGTGGTGGTTGCAGTAATATTTTACGCCCGGGATGCGTCCAAACGCATCCATGAGGTGCATCATCATGCCGCCGGAAAGCATAAAAAAGGTTTTGCAGCCCTCGGCGGCCAGCTTCTGGGCCACATAGTCGGCCAGCCGGATGTTGTTTTTCATATTATGTCAAAGGGTGAAGACGGTCAGCGTTCCACGCCGGATCACGCCTACCGGGCATTGTAATTTGTATTTTTCCCGGATCATGCGATGGATTTCCTCCGCAAAATTGGGGGCGATCACCAATACGGCCCGCACGTTTTTTTCGAGCAGGATATCCGGTTCCACGATCGGGATATGGCTTACCGGCGAGTAGCGGCCTTGTTTGGACGGGGCCGAATCGATTATGAATTCGACGACGGACGACAATCCGGCGCTGGCCAGCAGGGTAAAACCTTGGTGACTGGCGCCCCAGACCGCCAGCGGACCGGTTCCTCCCAGGTTGACGAACTCCCTGAGCTGGCGCGTCAAATCGATGTTCCCCCGACGTAATGAATCGTGTTCGGGGGCGGGAACACGGGACACAAAAACGCAGTGGGTATCCTCCAGGACATCGTCGAAGTGCACGATTCGGAATCCATTCCGGTTCAGCAGCGCCGCGAGGGATCGTCGCGAAAAATAGAGCAGGTGGTCCGCGATCAATTCATAATACGCTCCGTTTTCCAGGATGTATTCGAGACTGGGAACTGTCACCAACCCGACGCCGTCCGAAGTCAGATTGGCAGCGATGCTTGCGAGCATGCCGTTTGGATCGGGTTGATGCTCAAGAAAATTAAACGACGTGAAGGCGTCGAAAGGAGCCCCGTCCAGTCGAATCGATCTTGAATCCATGAATCCGGATTCGACCGAGAGTCCCGCGCGCCGGGCGTGCATCACGGCCTCCGCTCCGTTCTCGACCCCATGGGCCTTCACCGGAAACTCCCGCCACAGTTCAAGGAATTCGCCCTTCCCGCAGCCGCATTCGAAAATGGATTTTCCCTCCAAATCAAATCTTGAGATCAGTTCGCGGAATTGTCTCCTCCGGATTTCGAGCATGGTCCGGGTGGCCCCGCTGGGTCGTATCACGTCGCGATAATAGGGGACGGCGGCGTTGGTTAATTGATACAGTCCGCAGGTCGGACATGCCTTGAGTTTCAAGTCGATGCCGGTGTCGTCCTTAAATTCCTCGGGCAGAGGATAATGCTGGGCACCCGAAGGTGCCCCCGGTATGTCGATGATGGGCTCCGCACTCAATTCGCCGCCGCAAAGTCGGCAGTGGATTTCACGATTCGGACTCATGGATGCGGGGTGGTGTTCGCCACCAGTTCGTGGATGCCATTTGCGAAAACCATGGTTTCCGTCCAGCCGGTTTCCCGCTTCAGCTTTGCGATGCAGGGCTCGAGGGACAACGGGCCGTCTTCCGGGTCGGAAATGCTTCCGAACAAAGGGGGCGGGGCATCGGGGAAACAAGCGAAAACCTGGCGAACGTAGTGGGCGAGCGGTCGGGATGTTGCGCTGGCTATATTATATATTCCGTCCTCGCGGCCCGGTTCAAGCAGCGCCGCCAGCGCTCGGGCCGCGTCGTCCACATGGATGTAGTTCCACATTTGGGTCCCGCTGGTAAGAGCGAACGGTTGTTTGGCTTGCAGGCTGGCGATCAAGGCGGGAATCAGCGCCCATGGATGATCTCCGGCGCCATATACGCTGAAGATTCTCGGCATTCTCCATTTGATACCCAGGGATGCGCAACGCGTCGAACCTTCCATGGTAAAGCGCAGCTTGGCGTCGCCGTAAGGAGTTAGCGGGCGGCAGATCGTTTCTTCCGTGATCGTTCCGTCCACTCGTCCGTATTCCGCCTGGGAGCCTCCTCCCACGAATACTTCGCAACCTACCTCCGAGAGGGTTTGGACGAGCGCCAGGGATTGTTCCAAGTTTGACCGCTGGCGGTTTGCGTCCGCCCGTCCAGCCGCCCCCTTGCCACCCCACGCCAGATGAACGGCCGCGTCGAAAGGCCCGGCTTCCTTTAGCGCCGCCGCGCAGGCCTCCATGCCGCACTTCAGCACCCGCGGCGCGTTCGGGGTCGTGAACAAGGCGGGCAGCGCGGCATCGGGCCGGACAAGCGCGGTCAAACGATCGCCCTGATTGATGAGGTGACGGCAGAGCGCCTGACCGATGAAGCTGGTCGCGCCGGTCACCAGGATATTTTTGGCCATCGGTCGGAGTGGTTTGGCGGGAATCACCGCAGATCGCGTCCGCCGTTCACGTCGATGGTTGCTCCGTAAATGTAAGACGCCGCCGGGCTCGCGAGAAACACTATCACTCGGGCCACTTCCTCGGGGGTGGCGAAACGACGCGAGAGCAGCTTGGTTTGCGCGTAGTCCGCGGACGCTCCCTTGATCGCATCCCGGCCCATGGGGGTGAGGGCGACTCCGGGCGCCACGCAATTGACCCGGATCTTTTCCGCGTAGCGTTTGGCCGCGCTCTTGGCGAGGTTGATCAGACCGGCTTTGGCTGCGGCGTAGTGGGCGTGGGCCGGCGCTCCCATCTGGCCCGCGATGCTGGAGACAAACACGGCCGCCCCGGTTTCACGAATATGAGGCGCCACGGCCTGCAGCAGAAAAAAGTGCCCTTTTAAATTGACCGTCATGATCTCGTCCCATTCCGCCTCGTCGATCTCGTCCATCGGCGTCAACCGGTTGGCTCCGGCGTTGAAAACCACCGCATCAAGCGGGCCCCATGCGCGTGCCAATTCGTTCACCGTGTTTCGCATGTGGTCGATATCGGCGAGGTCGAGGCGGACTGTCCCGGCCACCCCGCCTCCGGAGCATATGGTGGAACAAATCGCGTGCGCCGCCTCGGGATGATCACGATACCCGATCAAAACCTTCGCGCCTTCGTTCGCGAAAAGGACCGCGGCGGCGGCTCCTATGCCGCTTGAAGCCCCTGTCACGAGAACGATTTTGTCTTTGAGCTCCAGGTTCATGTGGCGAGGTCATGATTTCATCGCGGAGGGGAGCGCGAAGCAAACTGAACATAAGCGCACTTCTTAATTAGCATGACACCGGCGGTTTCGGCGTGGACGGGCGGGGCGGGCTCGGCTTGGTGATGGCTTCAAACCGATGAACGCCGCCGAATATGCCAACTTGGAACGCATCGAGGCCGCGCATTGGTATTACGCCGGCAAACGCGAGCTGGTCGCGCGCTGGATCGCGCGGGCCCGGCCGGCGCGGCCGGGGCGGGCCGACCGGCTGCTGGACTGCGGGGCGGGCACGGGTTTGTTCGCGCGGGAGATGGCGGGTCTTTTCGACACCTGGGTGCTGGACGATCACGAGGAATCACTGCGCATGCTCCGGGCGAAGTTCCCCGCCGATCGCGTGCTCAGCCTGGCGGGCGACCGGGTGCCGCTGGCGGACGGTTCGCTCGAGGTGGTGACGGCGCTGGACGTGCTCGAGCATACGCCGGATGACGCGGCGGTGGCGCGGGGTTTTCACCGGCTGCTGGTTCCTGGCGGCCTGGCGGTGGTGACGGTGCCGGCGAGCATGTCGTTGTGGAGCGACTGGGACGTGGGGCTGCACCATTTCCGGCGTTACCACCGGGCGCAGCTGCGGGCGCTATTCCCGGCCGGGCAATGGGAGTTGGTCTACGTCAACTACACCAACGTGCCGGCCTATCCGGCGGTTTGGCTGCTGCGGCGCTGGCGGAAGTGGTTCCCGGCGGCGGCGACCGCGCCGGGCGCGGAGCGGGCGGAGGACCGGATCCCGGCGCCGTTTTTGAACGGGTTGTTGCGGCGGATCTTTGTCGCGATGGCCTTCTGGCCGGTGCCGTTTCCCTTCGGCGTCAGTCTGCTGCTGGTGGCGCGGCGGCGGTGATGACCGGCGCGAGGTTGGGGAGGAGGCGGACGAGTTCCCTGTTTTCCGCGTCGAGCAGGACGAGGCGGGCCGAAGCCGGCAGATGTTCGGCCTGAAGGCTGGGCAGGGCGAAAAAATGCTTCTCGAGGCCCGGCGTGGCGGAACGGGCGACCGGCCCGGTCGTCGACAGGAGCAGCGGAGGCGATCCGGGGGCGAGCAGGACCGCCGAACGGGGCGCGCGGGGCAGGGGATCGCTGACGCTTACCAATCCGCCCGGCGCGGCGGTGAACGTGTCCACGAAGTCGAGTTTGCGTCCCGGGTGGCCCCAGAGGTCGTAGCCGTCGATACGGGCGAGGGGCACGAAGCGCGCGAGGAGATGATCGTGGAGCAGTCCGGAGGGGCGGTGGCCGTTTTCCAACAGGAAGCGCAGGAGATCGCGTTGCAGCACGACGATGGCGTCTGGATCGGCGTCGAGGCGGGCGACGATCTCCGCCTGGCGGGTATCATCCAGCAGGCTGAACCAGTGGGTGACGTTGGCCCGGGTCGGCGTGGGTTTTTCGCTCCAGATGTTCAGGCTGAACATGCCCGGCAGGCTGAACACGGTGCCGGCGTGCAATCGCAGGTTGCGGGTCACGATGCGGAGGGTGGCGGCGCTGGCCGGCGGCGGACGCACCCAGCGCGCGCCGGGCAGATCGAGAGGGGCGCTGTCCTTGAGGCAAACATAGCCGTCCCACAGGCCTCGTCCGAGGGCGGTGGCGGCGGTGGCGGCGATGACCGCGGTGGCGAGGAATCGAGGGCGTTGGCGGTCGCGGGCCAGATGGGCCGCGCCTTGGAACCAGCCGTGGACGCAAAGCGGAACCCACCAGAACGATCCCCAGGCGACCTGCGAGCCGGCGACCGGGAAGGCTTGGAGGGTTTGCCATAAAAAGAGCCACGCGATCCAACGGGCGCGCCGGGTGGTCGCCGGTTCGGGGGTCGGTTCGAGCGGAGCGACCAGGATCCACGCCAACGCGGGGCCCAGATAGTAGGCGAAACGGTCCAGGGCCAGACCGGGCGGAGCGCCGACGGCCTGGGCAAAAAAGGCCAGTCCGGCGGCCAGTTTGGCCAGAGCGAGGACCCGGTTGGAACGCGCGTCGGCCGCGTGGCGTGTAACCCAGGCCGCGAAGATCAGGGAGACGGGGGCGAGCAGCACGGCCGGCCAGGGAAAGCGCGGCGGAAAGGCGTAGACGCCGGGATGCCGCAGCGGACCCAGCAAGACGCCCTCGAGCAGATCTCCCGCGCCGGTGCCCAACAGCAACATGCTCGCGACCACCAAACCGCCTAGCGCGAGACACGCCGCGGCGGCCCGAGTCCAATCTCGCCGGTCGAAGAGGTTCAACCGGTCCCGCCTGCGCTCGATCAGCAGCGCCAGCCCCCCGCAGCCAAAGACCAGCGCGCTTTGTTGAATTTGCGTTTCCCCGAGGTGCTGGCGCATGAGCACGAGCGGGGCGGCGACCAATCCGGCCGCGACCAGCGGCGGTGCGAGGCGGCGGAGTGTTGGCGCGCCGCGGGAATCGAGCCAGAGCCAGCTCCCGAGGGCGGCGAACAGAAACGCGCCGACGTTGATCTTCACCAGGCAGGCGGCCGTCGCGAGCAGGGCGATGACCCAGCCGAGGTGGCGTTCGCGTTCCGTGCCGATCAGGCCCGCGCCGAGCGCGCCGGCTACCGCGACCAGCAGGGCGAGCAGGGCGCCGGGGTGGAAAGGCTCGTTGGTGTTGCTGGCAAGGGTGAAGAAGGTCAGCGCGGCGGCCGCCAAACCGGCGGCGAGCCGCCGGGTCGATCCCTGGGCCACGAGGCCGGCGAGGGCGGCGGTGGCCAGCCAGTAGCCGAGGTTGAGCAGGCGGGCGTTGTCGTTGTCGAAGACGAGGCCGGTCGCCGTGTGGACGGCGCGATAGAATAGAAAAAAGAGGGGGCCGTATTGGCTATAGACCCCGGTGTAGAGCGGTTCACCGGTGCAGAAACCGCGCATCGACCAGAGCACGTAGCCCTCGTCGTCGTAGAGCATGAAGCGGGTGAAGAGGAGCAGCCCGCCGGCGGTCGCGAGACAGGCGATCAGCAGCGTCCAGGCGAGCCCGCGCGCGACCTTCGGCTTCATGACCTGGCCGGCGGATCGTCCCGGCGGACGACGTAGATCGGGCGGCGTTTCACCTCGTCGTAGATGCGGCCGAGGTATTCACCGAGCACGCCGATGCCGATCAGCTGCACCCCGCCGAGAAACAGGACCAGCATCACCAGGGTGGTGAAGCCGGTGAACGCGATCTCCATGCCCAGCAGGCGGCGGAAGGCGAAAAAAGCCGCGACCGCGAAGCCGCTGCCCGCGATCAACAGCCCGGAGTAGGTCACGAGGCGAAGCGGCAGATAGGAAAAGCTGAAGATGCCGTCGAGGGCGTAGCGGACGAGGCGCCGCAGGGTCTGCGCCGGCGTGCCGGCGGCGCGTTCCTGACGTTCGTAGGAAACCTCGGCCCGGGTGAACCCCAGCCAGGCGCGCAGGCCGGGGAAAAAGCGGTGACGCTCCTCGAGGGCGTTGAAAGCGGTCACGGCTCGCGCGGACAACAGGCCGAAGGTGCCGGTGTTGGCCTCGATGGGAAAGTCGCTCACCCGGCCGAACCAGCGGTGGAAAAGCTCGAAGCCCACGCGGCGGAGTCCGCCCTCGGCGCGGGCGGTGCGCACCGCCAGAACGACGTCCGCGCCGTCGCGCCAGGCGGCCACGAGGTCGGGGATGAGCTCCGGCGGGTCCTGGAGATCGGCGTCCATGGTGACGACCGCGTCGGCGTGGGCGGCGTGGGCCAGGCCGGCGGTGAGCGCGGGTTGATGTCCGAAGTTCCGCGAAAGTCGGATCAGGCGGAAACGGGGTTCGCGCGCGGCCGCGGCGGCGAGGTGGGTCGCCGACCCGTCCCGCGATCCGTCGTCCACGAAAACGACTTCGCAGGCCAGCCCCGGCAGGGCGGCGAAAACCCCTTCCAGTCTACGCAGGAGCTCCGGGAGCACGGGCTCCTCGTTGAAGACCGGGATGACGATGGCGAGCACGGGCATGGACGGGTTCAAGGTAAGGCGGGCGCGAGCGGCGGCGGCGAGCGCAGAAGATCGTAGATCACCAGGCCTTCGAAAGTGCCGGCGGGCGCGACCGACAAGAGGCGGGCCAGCCCCGGATGGCGGACGTAGGCGGCCCGGCCGGGACAACTCTCAAGATCGAGCACCACGAAACGCACGCCCCGTCGCAGCAGGGCGGCCGCGATTTCCTCGCGAGCGGCGTCGGGCGCGGCTCGGGTGAGCGGATCGGCCTGGGGACTGAAGAGCGGAACCACGGGCGCGCCGGAACGGGCCCCGAGAACGACGAAAAACGGGTGATCGACCAGGATCGCACCGCCGTTGGCCGGGTCGCCCAGGGCTTTCCAGAGCGCCTCGCGACCGAAGCGGTGGTTGAGGTCTTCGGTTCTCCGCCAGCCCGCCAGATCGAGGCGCAGCGGCGCGGCCAGGGGATCGCCCAGCAAAAGCCACTGCCGACGACCCGCGTCGAAGGCGAATAGCGTCAGCAGCGCGATGAGCGCGATCCGCGGAACGAAGGGACGGGACGCCCAGGCGCCGGCCAGGACGGCGAGCGGCGGCAGGGCGGGACCGAGCACGCGCAGCCCGTAGATCAGGCCGCCGGCGGTGGAGCCGACCGCGAGCAACCAGAGCAGGCCGGTCGCACCCGCCGGAACCAGCACCAGCCACAGGCGACGATCGCGGCCGAGAAGCGCGGGCGCGGCCGCCAGGATCAGGGACGCCATGCCGATGCCCAAAGTCGCGGCGAGCAGCGGCAGGTTCGGCAGTTGGCCGGGCAGGTTGAACTCCGCGCGGATGCCGGCCATGAAGAAGGCGTGGAAGGGGTTGGTCGGGAGCAAACCGCCGAGATCGTGGGCGAAAAGCGGGTTGCCGGTGCGGAGGGCGTTGCGGACATACCAGGGCGAGATGACGAGGACGAGGGTGGCGACGGCGGCGGTGAGATGCGGCCGGGGCGCGCGCAACCACAGCAGCAGCCCGATCGCCAGCGGGGCGAAAAGCAGATTGTAATCCCGGCACAGGGCGCAGCCGGCGGCGGCGAGGGCCAGCCAGACCGCGTGGGTCCGGCTCGGTTCGCGGTGGTAGGCAAAGGCGGCCGCGACGAGCGTGAGCAGCAGCGCTGCGGTCAGCCCGCTTTCCTGCGCGAGGGAGACCGAGCCGAGAAACAGCGAGGAGCCGGCGAGAGCGAGCAGGGCTAGGCGGGCGCCGCGGGGGCCCCACCAGCCGGCGGCGAGGCGCCAGACGAGCAAGGTGGTAAGTCCCAGCTCGAGCGCGAGGCGCGCGACGATCAGCCCGCCGCAGGTGGAGCCCGTCGCGAGGTAGATCCAGAGGTTGACCACGGGGATGAGCGGGGGGATTCCGTCGCACCAGGGGTAGAGGCGGAAGTCGGCGGCCGACACGGGCGGGTAGTCGGCGAGCGAGCCGGTGTCGCGCATCAGCAGGGCGAGGTGATTCCAGCGCCAGACGTTGTCCCAACCCGCCAGCGGATCGACCACGCCGCGCACCAGCACCGAGCCGAACGCGAGGGCGCAGGGCAGCGCCCACCAGGCTTCGCCGAGCAACCGGCGGCTGGACCGAGGCGCATGCGGGGTGGCGGAGGGGACAAGCGAGCCTGCGGCGCGCGGGGACAGGCCGCGAATCGTCACCACGCCCAGGGCGAGCCAGAGCGAGATCGAGGCAAGCGAGATCGGGATGCGCAGCGTGTCGCAGGCGAGGACGGCGAAAAAGAGCAACAGCAGGGATCCGAGCACGTCGGTGGCGACGCGTTCGGGCGACGGCAGGCGGGCGAAGGCGAGTCGGCCCGGCAGCCAGAGGCCGGCGAGGGTCGCGGGGGCGAGCAGGAGCCAGCTCCACCAAGGCGCGGACTCGGCGGGCGTGGAGACGAGGGTGGAGAGGATCGGCATCGCGAGGGCGAGGCGTCAGGCCTTGGGCGCGGGGCGGCGGTAGTCGCCCCGGCTGAAATACTTCTCCAGCCACACGTAGAGGCAGATGAAGAGGTAGCGGCTGCCCATTTCCTTGATTTTCAACTTGGCCTCGCCGGCGCGTCGGTTGCGCCAGGTGATGGGCACGACGGTCCAGGAATAGCCGCGCACGACCGCTTTCAAGGGCAGCTCGACGGTGAGGTTGAAGTGCGGGGCGATCAGCGGGCGGCAGCCGTCGATCACGTGGCGACGGTAGGCCTTGAAGGCGTTGGTGGTGTCGTTGAAGGGCAGGTTAAAGAGAATGCGGATGAAGGTGTTGAACAGGCGGTTCAGGGTCAGTTTCAGCCAAGGGTAGTCGATGGTGCCGCCGCCCTTGATGAAGCGGCTGCCGAAGACGCAGTCCCAGCCCTCCTGGAGTTTTTCCCAGTAGACCACGACGTCGCGCGCCTCGTCCGAAGCGTCGGCCATCATGATCACCACCGCGTCGCCCCGGCTATGGTCGAGGCCGTGGATGACGGCGCGGCCAAACCCGTGGGCGCCGAGGTTGCGCACCGGGGCGATTTCCGGGATGCGCGCGCGCAGGATTTCGAGGATTTCCCAGGTGCGGTCGGTCGAGCCGTCGTCGACCACCACGATCTCGTGGGGAATGGAGCGGAGTCGCAGCTCGAGGTGGAGGTGTTCGACGGTCGCGCCGACGGAGCCCTCTTCGTCGCGGGCGGGGATGACGACGGAGAGGAGGCTCGGACGCGCGGCGGGCGGGAGTGGATGGGCGGCCGGCATCGTCCTAGGTTTGGTTTGGGCGTCGGGCCGAGACCAGTGAGAAAAGGAGCAGGGCGACCAGCAGCGCGGCGATCGCTAGATCGTCTGCCCCCAGCCGGTCCCTCACCGGATGAAGGTTCCAGACACGGAGGGCCTGCGCGTTCATGCGGGCCACCGGCGACAGATCCTCGAGCGGTGTCCAGCGCAGGGTTTGGAGGCCGAAGTGCAGGACGATCCCGAGCATCAGGTCGACGGCGGTGAGCGCGCCGAAAAAAATGCGGACACGCGGTGCGGCCTCCGGCAGGCGCGCCGCCAGCCAAGCGAGGGCCATCAGGGCCAGCGCCTGCAGACCGATATGGGCCAGCCCGAGAGCATCGCCCCAGGGGCTGACCGCCGCAACGAGCAGGACCAGAAGCAGGCAGGCCGCGCCCCAAGCCGCCAAACGACGCGGCGCGCGGCGCAGGCTGGAACCGGGCGCGGCGAGCAGGATCGCGATCGTTGCGCAGGCGCTCAGCGAGAACATGCCGGGCAGGCTGGTTTGATAAAAATGGAAGGCGTAGTCCCGGAGTCGGCCCGCCGGGCTGGTTTGCGGCGGGACGGACGTCGACACCTCGCGCAGCGGGTGGGGGACGAGGGTGGCGACCATGTTGAGCCGGACGTCGTGTCGCCACTCGGAGGCCCCGCGAAGCGCGGCGCCCTCCGCGCTGGTGTTTTCCCGGAAGGCGCCCTGCCACCCGAACTGCGCCACCGCCCAACCCGCCCAGACACCGAGAATCCCGACCGCGATCGCGGCGTGGCGTCCGGTTTCGCCCCAGAAGGCGGACGACACCCAAGCGCGTCGTCGAAGCAGAACGTAAATCAGCACCCAGACGATGATCCACGGTCCCGCCGAGTAGTGGTTCAGCATGGCGGCCGCCAGCAGGGCGAAACCGATGCTTCGCTCTCGTGGCGCATCCCCGTCCACCAACCCTCGAACAAGAAAAAAACAACCGCACAAAATCCAGAACGCGGTCGGTAACTTCGACCACGCGAAGGCCAGATTTTGCGCGACCATGGGATTCAGCATCAGCAGCGGAAGCAGCCAATACGGGAAAGCGCGGATCGGACCCGACCAGCGGGCGGCGAGCAGGATCAGGGGGAAAATCGTCAAGCCGCCCAGCAGGGCGTTGATGATTTGAAATTCGGCGAAACCGCCGCCGCCCAGCCGCAGCAGCACGCCCGTCACGACGTTCGTGAAGGGCGGGCGGGCGGCCAGGGTATAGGACTCGGCCAGAAAACGATGGTCCGGCGGACCGACCACGCGGAAAAAATCCGCGCGTTCGTAGTGTTCGATCCAATCCCCTGCCCAGTTGCCGCCGGAATACGAGCCGACGCAGGCCAGGAGTCCGAAGGACCAAAGCGCGAGGATGGACCAGGCGACCAGGGCGGAGCGCAGCCCGGAGTCGCGCAGCAGCGTGGCGACGGCGCGTCGCCGCCATAACACACCGCCCAAGATCCCGACCGGGAGCGACCACCAGAGTCCGGTCGGCAGATGCGCCACGTAGGTTCCGAAACCGGCCAGAAACATCGTCGCCAGCGTCAGGCAAACACCGAGGGTGAACGCCTCGACGGCCGGACGACGAATCCAGGTTCCGAACGCCAGTCCGCCGCCCAGGACCAGCCAGGCGAAGAGCGCGGCATGGGCGGCGAGGGAGAACGGGCCGGGCTGAAGGGTCACGGGTGAAAAATCGTGGCCACCATCACTTCGGCGGGAACGGCCGGATGACCGTGTGCGCGCGGCTGGCGGCGGGGCGTTTCATAGCGCGTCGAAGGCGGCCGGGCGGGCGACGGGGCGCTCGGCAACGACGAGGAATTGGCGTCCGAAGAGCGACCACGCGAAAGGCAGGGCCAAGTAGGCGCGGACGAAAAACAGCAGGTGACGACGACCGCCGACGAGAGTGTAGGGCAGAAACCGGGGTATGGCGCGGACGACGGTAAACCCCTCGAGGGCGAGGACCTCGGCGAGGGAGGCTTCGGTCAGGGCGACATGGTGATCAAAAAAACTCCAATAGCGACCTCCCAGTGCCTCGATATTCGGCCCCATCGCGATCAGGCGACCCCCGGGTCGGAGGGCGCGGAGGGCGTGGCGAAGGGTGGCGCGCAGGGCGGCCTTGTCGGGCAGATGCTCGAAAAAATTGCTGGTGACGATCGCGTCGAGCGAGCCGGGCGGGAGCGGCCAGTCGCGGGTGCAGTCCTGTTCGTGGAACACGACGTCGGGGTCGAGATGTTCTCGCGCGGCCGCGTTGAGATCCATCGCGTGCCGACGGGCGGCGGGGATGCGGTTGATCCATTCGCCGTAGCCGCACCCGAGGTCGAGGATGGCGCGGGAGCGGGGCGGGGAGCCGGATGGAGGGAGGAAGCGCGCGAGCCAAGGGGCGAGGACGTCCCAGACGCGGGAGCGGTATTCGGCCGTGGCGGCGAAACGCCGGGCGTAGATGGTCCGCAGGTCGTGCGCGTTCTCGTTCATCGGATCTTGTCAACCCGGCCAGTCCGCGTGGGCGAGGGCGTGGGCGGCGATCTCCTCCAGGATGGCCGCGAGCGGGGTGCGAGGATGCCAGTTCCAGACCCGGGCGGCGAGACCGGGATCGAGCACGATCCAGGGCAGGTCGTAGGGCCGGGGGGCGGGGTCGGACGCGACCGCGTGCGGACCCAGGCGCTGTTCGCACCAGGCGCCAAGCTGGCGCAGGGACATCGCTTGGGCGGCGCCGCCGGCGAGGTTCACGACGCGCGGGGCGGCGGAGTCGGTCGGGGCGTCGAGCTGGGCGAGCACGAGGGGCGCGAGGTCGGCCGGGTGCAGGCAGTCGCGCACCTGGTGGCCGAGCCCGTCGAAGCCAAGGTGGCGCAGCGGGCGTCGGGCGGCCCACCCGCGAATCCAGAAACTGAATATGCCCTGGTCGGCGCGGCCGAACTGGCCCGCCCCGGCGAGCACGCCGCAGCGGTTTATCCAGACCGGGAAGCCGAAGGCGGCGCCGTATTCCAGCGCCATGATCTCGGAGGCCCGCTTGGTCGCGCCGTAGAGCGAGACGGGCGGCTCGGCGGGAAAGGTCTCGGCGATGCCGGCGGCGGAGAGGCCGGCGGGCGCGGCGCCGGCGGCGAGCCAGGCCGGGTCGGGCGCGAAAGCGCCGCGGTGCGCGACCACGGGCAGGCCGGCGAGCGGGGCGATGGAGTAGACCCGGCTGGTGCTCAGCAGCACGAAGGCGGCGCGGTGGCGGCGGCAGTATTCGAGCAGGTGCAGGGTGCCGCCGAGGTTGTGCTCGACCAGCTGGACGGGGGAGCATCCCGAACCGGCGGTGCCGGCGAGCACGCTGGGCTGGGCGGCGCAGTCGAGCACGGCGTCGCAGGCGGGCAGGTTCTCCAGATCGGACGCCAGGCGGATGTCGCCGTGGACGACACGGACGCCGAGGGTGCGGAGGGCGCGGAGGTTGTGGTGGGAGCCCTCGCGCGAGAGGTTGTCCACCCCGTGGATTTCCAGGTCGGGGCGTTCCGCGAGAAGGGCGCGGGCGAGGGTGGAACCGGCGAAGCCGCAGATGCCGGTGACGAGGATCTTCATGGCGACGCGGGACGAGGGCTCAGCGGAAGAGGTTGTATTTCAAGATCGCGTAAAGGGCGCGGAAGCCGTCGCGCCAGCCGATCTTTTTGCCCTCCTTATAGGTGCGGCCATAGTAGCTGATGCCGACCTCGTAGACCACGATGTCCGGAATTTTGGCGATCTTGGCGGTGATCTCGGGCTCGAAGCCGAAGCGATTTTCCTCGATGACGATTTGCGACACCACCGAGCGCTTCATGGCCTTGTAGCAGGTCTCCATGTCGGTGAGGTTCAGGTTGGTGAACATGTTGGAGAGCAGGGTGAGGAACTGGTTGCCGACAAAGTGCCAGAAGTAGACCACGCGATGCGGGCCTCCGCCCTGGAAGCGCGAGCCGAAGACGACGTCGGCCTTGCCGGACTCGATGGGGCCGAGCAGCAGGGCGTAGTCCTGCGGGTCGTATTCGAGGTCGGCGTCCTGGATGACGATCACGTCGCCGGTGGCGGCGGCGAAACCGGTGCGCAGGGCGGCGCCCTTGCCCTGGTTCACCTCGTGGAAGAGAACGCGGTCGACCAAGGGGGCGATCTCGGCGCGGAGCAGATCGCGGGTGCCGTCGCGGGAGCAGTCGTCCACGATGATGATCTCGCGGTCCCGCGGCCGGGCGGTGCGCACGGCGTCGACGATGCGCCGGATGGTGCGGAGCTCGTTGTAGCAGGGGATGACGATGGAGAGCTTCATGCGGCGGGCGGCGCTGGTCGGCAAGGTGTCGGGCGGTGGCGCGGGCGGAAAGGCGAATGTGCTCAGTCGGGGATGCGTCGCAGGTAGTCGGCGTAGCGGGACTTGCCGTGGAAGGCGGCGGCGGCCTCGAGTCCGGCGCGATCGAGCCAACCCTGGCGGAAGGCGATCTCCTCCAGGCAGGCGATCTTCAGGCCCTGGCGCTGCTCGATCACCGCGACGAACTGGGATGCGTCGGCGAGAGCGTCCGGAGTGCCGGTGTCGAGCCAGGCGGTGCCCCGGCCAAGGATTTCGACGCGCAGGGCGTCGCGCTCCAGGTAGAGACGATTCAGATCGGTGATCTCCAGCTCCCCGCGGGCGGAGGGCCGGAGAGAGCGGGCCAGGGCGGCGGCGAGGCCGTCGTAGAAATAAAGCCCGGGCACGGCGTAGTTGGATTTCGGATGCACGGGTTTTTCCTCCAGAGATAGGGCGCGGCCGGTGTCGTCGAACTCGACCACGCCGTAGGCGCGGGGCTCGGCGACGTGGTAGGCGAAGATGGTCGCGCCGCCGGTCCGGGCGGCGGCGGCCCGGAGGGTGGTGCGGAGGTCGTGGCCGTAGAAAAGGTTGTCGCCGAGCACGAGCGCGGAGGGATCGCCGTCGGCGAGGAAGCCGGTCTCGGCGGCGATGGTCAGGGCCTGGGCGAGGCCGTCGGGCGAGGGCTGGGCCGCGTAGGCGAGGCGCAGACCGAAGCGGGAGCCGTCGCCGAGGAGACGTTGGAAAAGGGGCAGGTCGTGCGGGGTGGAAATGACGAGGATCTCGCGCATCCCGGCCATCATCAGGACGGACAGCGGGTAGTAGACCATCGGCTTGTCGTAGACCGGCATCAGCTGCTTGGAGACGGCCAGCGTGAGGGGGTAGAGGCGGGTGCCGGATCCGCCGGCGAGAAGGATGCCTTTGCGTTGCATGGTAAGGTGAACTCAGGCGCCGCGGCCGAGGCGTTCGCGGGCGTAGCGGGTTGCGGTGATGGCGTCGCACCAGGGGCGGTTGGCCAGATACCAGGCGACGGTCGCGGCGAGGCCGGCGTCGAGCCGGTGGCGCGGGCTCCAGCCGAGGTCGGCGCGGAGGCGGGAGCAGTCGATGGCGTAGCGGCGGTCGTGACCGGGGCGGTCTGCGACGTGGGTGATCTGGCTGGCGTAGGACCGTTGGTCGGCGCGAGGGGACTGGCGGTCGAGCTCGGTGCAAAGGGTCCGGACGAGGTCGAGGTTGGCGCGTTCGGATTCTCCGCCGATGTTGTAGACCGCTCCGGGGGCGGCGCGGCCGAGGATGGTCCAGAGCGCGTCCGCGTGGTCCTCGACGTGCAGCCAGTCGCGGATTTGTTGGCCGTCGCCGTAGATCGGCAGGGGTTTGCCTTCGAGGGCGTTCAACAGCACCAGCGGGATGAGTTTCTCGGGAAACTGCCGGGGGCCGTAGTTGTGGGAGCAACGGGTGGTGAGAACGGGTAGACCGTGGGTGTGGTGGGCGGCGCGCGCGAGCAGATCCGAGGACGCCTTCGAGGCGGCGTAGGGGGAGTTGGGCGCGAGCGGGGTGGCCTCGGTGAAGGCCGGGTCGTCTGGGCCGAGGGTGCCGTAGACCTCGTCGGTGGAGACGTGCAGGAAGCGAAAGGCGGCGCGGCGGTCGGCGGGCAGGCGCGCGAGGTGGGCGCGGGCGGCTTCGAGCAGTTGGTGGGTGCCGAGGATGTTCGTCTGGAGAAAGGCGGCCGGGGCGTCGATCGAGCGGTCGACGTGGGTCTCGGCGGCGAAGTGCACGACGGCGTCAAAATCGTGTTCGATGAAGAGCCGGTCGAGCAAGGGGCGGTCGAGGATGTCGCCGCGGACGAAGGCGTAGCGGTCGTCCGGCGGCAGACCCGCGAGCGGCGTGGCGTCGGCGGCGTAGGTGAGGGCGTCGAGGTTTACCAGGCGGCGCAGGGGCGAGGCGGGGTCGGCGAGGCGACGGCGGAGGAAGTGGCCGCCGATGAAACCGCAGCCGCCGGTGACAAGGAGGTTCATAGGTTCGGGGAGGCGGGTTGCCAGTGGGTGAGCGCGGTTTGCAGGGCCTCGCGGACCGGCGGCAGGGAGATGCCGGTGGCGAGGAGTTTCGATGGATCCAACACGCAATTGGAGCGGGGCGTGACGGCGGCCTCGCGCATGAACTCGGCCTCGTCGGCGAAGAACACGAAGGGTTCGCGGCGCAGGCCGGCGGCCGCGAGGAGCTCTGCGACCTCGCGGGTGGTGATGGATCCGGGATTGGTGAAATTATAGATACCCGGGGCGGGGCGGAGGGTGGCAAAGGCCAGCGCCGCGGGCACGAAGTCGGCGAGGTGGGTAAGGGAGTTGCGCGCTTCCAGCAGGCGGGCGTAGCGGAGGAGTTTGGTGAGGTAGTTGCGCGGGTGGTCGAGGTGGTCGAAAGGGATGCGGATGCGCCACTGGTAGACGTCGGGATAGCCGGCCAGCAGCTCCTCTCCGAGGGCCTTGGTGCCGCTGTAAAAGGAGCAGGGGCTGGCGCGGAAGGAGAAATTGGGCGGGTCGAGTTCGGTGAAGCCGGAACCGTCGGGCCGGGTGCCTTGGTAGATGCAGCCGGAGGAGAGGTGGCCCCAGGGAACGCCGGCGGAGGCGCAGGCCTCGGCGATGCGGGCGGGGAGGATGGCGTTGCCGAACAGGCAGTCGGCGCGTCGGAGTTCGCAGGCGTCGACGTTGGGTTTGCCGGTGAAGCCGGAGGCGTTGATCAGAAAATCCGGCCGTTCGGCGCGCAGGGCGGCGAGCAGGCTGGCGGGATCGGCGTAGTCGAGATCTGCCCGGCGGATGGCGCGGTGCGCGACGCCGTGGCGGAGAAAGTGCCGCTGGAAGGCCTGGCCGATGTAGCCGCTGCCGCCGAGGAG
>JAIXVP010000167.1 GCA_027482905.1 Opitutaceae bacterium | reverse complement strand
GCGACGGAGCGGGCGGTCGCGCGCACGAGTTCCTCCCGGAGCGCAGACTTGCCGGCATACCAAGGGCTCGCGGAGAGGTTCACGAGGAGATCGATACCTTCGGCGCGGAGGCGGGCGACGGGATCGGAGGCGTGGAGGCGTTGGTCACCCGGGGAGGCGTTCGCCCAGATGTCCTCGCAAATGGTCACGCCGATTCGCACGCCGGCATGGACGATCACGGTGGGGGCATGGGCGGGTTCGAAGTAGCGGTCTTCGTCAAACACGTCGTAGGTCGGCAGCAGGCACTTTTTGGCGATCTGCTGCACGCGGCCGTGGTGGCAAAAGGCGGCGGCGTTGAAGACGCGGCGGCCGGTGGCCCAGGGGTTGGCCAGGACGGTGCCGACGAGCAGGGGGACCGGTCCGGTGGCGGCGGCGAGTTCGGAGGTGGTGCTTTCCACATCGTGCACAAAGCGCCGGCGGAGCAGGAGGTCCCGGGGCGGATAGCCGCAGACGGCGAGCTCGGGGGTGAGCACCAACTCGGCTCCGGCGGCGACTAGTTCGTGGTAGGCGGCGAGGAGGCGGCGGAGGTTGCCCGCGAGGTCGCCGACGGTGGGGTTGAGCTGGGCGAGGCCGATGCGCATGTTGAAAGGAAGGGTGGAGGCGGGCGCAGCTTGCGCGCGGGTCGGCGCGTGACAACCCGGTAACGGTTTTTGCGTGGCGGGCGGGCGCCCGCTGCGGGACTGCAGGGGGCCTCGGGACGAATCACGGTCCGGGCGAACGTTACCTCTCGGTGAAGCGAATCTTGAAATGTGCCGGCGGCTCCGCTGGATGGGTCCATGTTTTCGGGTCTCAACCGATGGTGGCAAAAACGCGTGCGGAGTGATCCGGGCGAGGCGGTGCCATTCACGGGACCGGAACGGCGCAAGTCCGGCCAGATCGCGAATCTGATCCCCGGGATGATTTTTCAGTATCGGATGCGACCCGACGGACGCACCAGTTTTCCCTACGTCAGCGAAGGGATACGTTCGATCTACCGCGTCGCTCCGGAGGACGTTTTCAAGGACGCCTCGGGCATCGCGGGCATTCTGCATCCGGACGACCGCGAGCGAGTGCTGGCGGCGGTGGGCGCCTCGGGGCGAACGCTTACCGCCCTGCGACTCGAGTATAGGGTGCGTCACTCCGACGGCACGGTCCGGTGGTTGCTCGGGCATTCGAACCCGGAGCGGGAAGAGGACGGCTCGGTTTTGTGGCACGGGCACATCATGGATGTCACCGAGTCGCACGACCGGGCCGACGAGGTCCGCCGCACCCGCGATCGGCTGGAGTCCGTGCTTCAGGCGGTTCCTGACATTCTCTTCGAGGTCGATGAGCACGGTCGCTACCTTTCGGTCCACGCGCACAACCCCGAAGATCTCGCCCGTCCCGCCCCGGAGCTGATCGGTCGGACCGTCCGCGAAATGCTTCCGCCGGAAATCGCCGAGCTGGTGGAGTCGGCCATCGATGAGGCGGAGGAGAATGGCCGCTCCGCTCTCAGCCAATACCGTCTCGTCCTTGGGGGGCGGTCCCGCTGGTTCGAACTCTCCGTCGCCAAGGCGATCGACACTTCGGGTGGTCCCCGGCGCTACGTCGGCATTTCGCGCGAGGTGAGTTCCCGTAAACGCGTCGAAGACGAGTTGCTGCGTTCGAAGCTCGAACTCGAGGCGAGCAACCGGAGCCTGGAGGCGGCCATCCGGCGCCAGAGCGAGCTCGCCGAACAGGCGGAGGCGGCCAGCCGCGCCAAGAGCGTTTTTCTCGCGACCATGAGCCACGAGATCCGCACGCCCATGAACGGCGTGATCGGGATGACCTACCTGCTGCTGGACTCACCGCTCACCGACAAGCAGCGGAGCTACGCCGAGGTGGTGCGGGCCAGCGGCGCCTCCCTGCTCCAGCTCATCGACGACATCCTGGACTTTTCCAAGATCGAGGCCGGCCGGGTGGAGCTGGCGACAACCAGTTTCGACCTGCGGCAATTGATCGAGGAGGCCTTGGACCTGCTGGCCCTGCGCGCCGAGGAAAAAGGCATCGAGCTCGTGCTGGTGGTCGAACCCCTGGTGCCGGCGCGGGTGCTGGGCGATCCCGGTCGTCTGAAGCAGGTTCTGGTCAACCTGGTCGGAAACGCGGTCAAGTTCACCGACCGCGGCGAGGTCGTCCTGCGGGTGCGTGCGCCGCGCGAAGGCGCGCCGGACGAGTTGCTTCGTTTCGAGGTGAGCGACTCGGGCATCGGCATCCCCTCGGACCGCTTGCAGGCGCTGTTCACGCCCTTCAACCAGCTCGACAGCTCGACGACCCGCAAATACGGCGGCACCGGCTTGGGGTTGGCCATCTCCCGCCAGCTAGTGCAGCTCATGGGGGGCGAGATCCGCCTCGTTACCGGGCATGAGCGGGCGGGCACGGTTTTTGAGTTCACGGCCGGTTTGACCCCGCTCGCCCCGGTGTCGCACGAGCCGGAGCTCAAGGGCCGGCGAGTCCGGGTGATCGAGGGCAACCGCGCGACTCGCGACGCGCTTTCCCACCTGCTTGCGGCCTGGGGCGCCGAGCCCACCTGTTGGCGCGAGCCGCCCGGAGTGGAGCCGGATTGGGACGCCGAGGCCGCCGCGGGCGGTCTTATGATCGTCGACGCGAAGCTCGCGGGGCGCGAGGGCGAGGCCGTTCTTCGCGAGGTCGCGCGCCGGCCCGACTCCGACCTGCGGGTGGTGTTGCTCGAAAGTTTTTCCCGGGCCGGCTTGGACGATGATTTCGAGGTGGTCGCCAAGCCGGTCCATGCCGAGCCCCTGCGGGCGGCCCTGATCGCCAGGCGCGACGCGCGCCCGGCGGCGGGTAACGCGCCGCGCCGCGCCGATCTGCTGGCCTCGAGCGTCACGGCTCCTTTCACCATCGCGCAGTCCGAGTCGCCGCCGCCCGGCGCGCCGGCCCTCGAAAAAACCTCCCGCATTCTGCTGGTCGAGGACAACCACGTGAACCAGCGCGTGGCCAAGGCCCTGCTCGCCCGCCTGGGCTACTCTCAGGTCGATCTGGCGGTCAACGGCCGCGAGGGCCTCGCCGCGCTCGCCCGTGAACGCTACGATCTGGTGCTGATGGACTGCCAGATGCCCGAGATGGACGGCTACGAGGCCACCGCCGCCATCCGCGCCGGCGCCGACGGTGTGCTCGATCCGGGTGTTCCCATCGTCGCGATGACCGCCAACGCCGTGACGGGCGACCGCGAGAAATGCCTCGCCGCCGGCATGGACGACTACCTCGCCAAGCCGGTCCAGACCGCGGTCCTCGCCGCCATGCTCGACCGCCATATCCGCTCCTGAAGCCGGAGTCCCCGGGCTCCGGCGGGCTTTTTGTTTGCGAAGCCGGGCGGGGGGCGGACACATCTCCGGGTTTCTTTCCCATGATCGCGCCCGAAACCTTCGACCAGATCGACAACATCAAGAAACGCGCCGCGCACCTGTGGAAGTTTCTCGATGGCGAGCAGAAGCTGCGCGAGATCGAGGCCCTCGAGGCCCAGATGGGCGCGCCTTCGTTCTGGGACAACAACGAGCGCGCCCAGCGCCACATCGGCAAGGTCAACGGCCTCAAGCGCGCGGTGTTGCCCGTCGCCGCCTTCCGCAAACGCATCGACGACCTCGACGCCTTGAAGGAGTTGATCGACGCCGGATCGCCCGACGAGCAGGCCGAGTTCGGGGCCGAATTGACCAGCCAGGCGGGCGCGATGACCTCCGAGCTCGACGGGCTCGAGATCGGCGCCTTCCTGACCGGCCAGTTCGACCGCAACAACGCCATCTTCTCCATCCAGTCCGGCGCCGGCGGCACCGAGTCGAACGACTGGGCCGACATGATGTTCCGCATGTATAGCCGCTGGGCCGAGCGGCGCGGCTACGAGACCGAGCTCATGGACGTGCAGCCGGGCGACACCGCCGGCATCAGCAAGGCCACCCTGCTGATCAAAGGCGAAAACGCCTACGGTTACTGCAAGGCGGAGCGCGGCGTCCATCGCCTGGTGCGCATCTCGCCCTTCGATTCCAACGCCCGCCGGCACACGTCCTTCTGCGCGGTGGATGTGGTCGCGGAGGTGACCGATGAGATCAAGATGGACATCCCCGAGTCCGAGGTGCGCATCGACGTCTACCGGTCCTCCGGCAAGGGCGGACAGGGCGTCAACACCACCGACTCGGCCGTGCGCATCACGCACCTTCCCAGCGGCATCGTCGTGGTCTGCCAAAACGAACGT
>JAIXVP010000099.1 GCA_027482905.1 Opitutaceae bacterium | reverse complement strand
TCACGATGCCACCCTCCACGGCATCGCCCTGCTCACGGCCGCCTACGAAGCCACCGCCTGGTCCGCCTACGCCAGCGTGCTCGGCGTCGGCGGCCGCGGCCCCACCGAACGCATCACCGGCGACTTCCTCGCCGCCAGCAACAGCGAGGCGCACCAGGGCGTCCGCCTTTTCGAGTGGGGGGCCGAGACCACGCTCGACCGCTGGTCGCTGCGCGCCGGCGCGCTCCTCGCCGACGCCGAATTCGCCGGCACCGGCCCCGGCGGCAACCTGATCAACAGCGGCTTCGGCTGGCCGGCGTTTATCTCCGCCAACACCCTCAACACCGGCCCGGCCTACTACGCCGCCGCTCTCGGCGTGCGCATCGCCCACGCCGGCGAAACCACCACCTGGCGCCTCGGCGTCTACGACGGCGACAGCTTCGACTCCGCCACCGGCGACGATCACCCCAACCGCCACGGGATGCATTACCAACTGGACGCCGATCAGGGTGCCTTCGCGATCACCGAGGTCGTTTTCGCCCCTGCGGACTCCGCCTGGCGCGGCACGCTTGGCGCCTGGGGCCACAGCGCGGATTTTGTCGACCTCGGCGACGGTTCCACCCACGCCGGAAACCACGGCGCCTACGCCTCCGTCGAGCACGACCTCGCCGGCACCCCGGGCGAGCCCGGCCACCTCTGCGCCCACCTACGCGCCGGCCTCGCCCCCGAAGACCGCAACACCGTCGCCTGGGCCGCCGACGCCGCCCTTGCGTTGCTCGGCCCGCTCCCCGGCCGTCCGGCCGACACCGTCGCGCTCGGCTTGGTCCACGCCGAACTCTCCTCCCACCTCCCCGGCCAGGATCACGAGCAAGTGCTGGAGCTGAGCTACACCGCCGAACTCCGCCCCGGCCTCACCCTCCAACCCGACCTGCAATACATCCGCCACCCGGGTGCCGATCCGACCCGCGACGACGCCCTGCTTTTTATCCTCCGCCTGAACGCCGCCTACTGAGCCCCCGGGCAACGCCCGCCCATCGGGCTTGCCCCGCCCCGCCCCGCCCCCACCTTCCGGGCGATGTCCGTCTCCGACCCTTCGCCAACGTCCGCACCCGCCGCGACCCGACACGCCCGGCCGGAGTTGCTCGCGCCCGCCGGCGACTGGGAATGCGCCCGCGCCGCGGTCGAGAACGGCGCCGACGCCATCTTCTTCGGCCTCGAGCGCTTCAACGCCCGCATGCGCGCCCACAATTTCACCGTGGCCGACCTGCCCGCGCTGATGGCCTTTCTGCACCGCCGCGGCGTGCGCGGTTACGTCACTTTCAACACCCTCGTCTTCACCGACGAACTGGCCGACGCCGCCGACTATCTCCGCGCCATCATCGCCGCCGGTGTCGACGCCGCCATCGTGCAGGATGTCGGTATCTGCCGCCTCATCCGCCGCCTCTCGCCCGATTTTCCCATCCACGGCTCCACCCAGATGACCGTGACCAACGAGGCCGGCGTCGCCTTCGCCCGCGACCTCGGCGCTGAGCTCGTCGTGCTCGCCCGCGAAAACTCGATCAAGGAGATCGAGCACATCCAGGCCGCCCAACGCGCCGCCCTCGCGCCGGGCGAGTCGCCCCTGCCCCTGGAGGTTTTTGTGCACGGCGCGCTCTGCGTGGCCTACTCCGGCCAGTGCCTGACCAGCGAATCCCTCGGCGGCCGCTCCGCCAACCGCGGCGAATGCGCCCAGGCCTGCCGCATGCCCTACGAACTCGTGCGCGACGGCGAGAAAGTCGATCTCGGCGACCGCCAGTATCTTCTCAGCCCGCAGGACCTCGCCGGCCTCGACGTCCTGCCGCAACTCGTCCGCGCCGGCGTCGCCTCGCTCAAAATCGAGGGCCGACTGAAGTCCCCCGAATACGTCGCGAGCATCACCCGCACCTACCGCCAGGCCCTCGACCGCGTGATGGCCGACTTGGGAGCGGGGAGCGGGGAGCAAGGAGCCGGGAGCCAGAACCGAATCGAAGAACCGATTTCCGCGCCCCCCCCTCCCGGCTCCCCGCTCCCCGCTCCCAACGCCTACTACGAGCTGAACATGGCCTTCTCCCGCGGCCTCTACCCGGGCTGGTTCAACGGCATCCACAACCAGGAACTCGCGCACGGCCGCTTCGGCACCAAGCGCGGCGTCTTGCTCGGCCAGGTCGCCCGCGTCGGCTCCGACCACGTCGCCCTGAAACTCGCCGCCCCCGCCAAGCCCGGCGACGGCCTCGTGTTCGACGCCGGCAACCCCGCCGTGCGCGAGGAAGGCGGCCGCATCTACCAGTTGAACACCGACGCCCGCACTGGCGAGAGCGTGCTGCGCTTCGGCCACGGCGACCTCGATTTCAAAAAAATCCACCCCGGCCACCGCGTCTGGAAAACCAACGACCCCGCCCTCGACCGCGAACTGCGCGCCACCTTCGCCGGCGACAAGATCCGCCACACCCGCCCCGTCCGCGCCGAGGTCCACGGCCACGCCGGCGCCCCTCTGACCCTGCTCCTCGACGACCTCGCCGGCCACGTGGTGCGCGAAGCCTCCGCCATCCCCCTCGAAGCCGCCCCCGCCGATCAGCGCCCGCTGACCGCCGAACGCCTTCGCGACCAGCTCGGCCGCCTCGGCGGCACGCCCTTCCACCTCGACGGCCTGGACAACCGCCTCGAAGGCGCGGTCATGCTCCCGACCAGCGAACTCAACCGCCTCCGCCGCGACGCCGCCGCCCAACTCGACGCCCTCCGCGCCGCCCCCAAACGCTGGCAACTGCGCGAAGGCGGAGACGGCTCATTGACCCGTCCGGCCGACGCGGCGGGCCCGGCGGTCCCGCCCTACCCTCAGCCCGACAAGACCCTTCCGCCTCAACTCATCCTCTACGTCCGCGACTTCGCCCAGCTCGATGCCGTCCTCTCCGCCGGCATCCCCTTCGCCGACCTCTACTGCGAGTTCGAGAACCCGAAACACTACCGGGAAGCCGTCGAGCGTTTCCGCCAGTGGCAGACCGCCTCCCCCTTGGTCATTGGACATTGGTCCTTGGACATTCCGGCGCCGCAGGCGCCGGCGATCTGGCTCGCTCCGCCCCGCGTGCACAAGCCCGGCGAGGAGTGGATCCTGAAACAGGTTCTCTCCGCCGCGCCGGACGGCATTCTGGTC
This sequence comes from Opitutaceae bacterium, assembly GCA_027482905.1. Taxonomy (GTDB): domain Bacteria; phylum Verrucomicrobiota; class Verrucomicrobiia; order Opitutales; family Opitutaceae; genus IMCC26134_A. The sequence goes on along the minus strand of JAIXVP010000099.1, from coordinate 268 downwards.
CGCAACCACGAGCACCTGCGCTTCTTCCCCGCCGCCGCGCCGGGCCTGCGGCTGCGCGGCGACTTTTCGCTCAACGTCGCCAATCCGCTCGCCGCCGAGTATTTTCTTTCCAAATACAAGCTGGAGCGCGTGACCGCCAGCTACGACCTGAACCTCGCCCAGCTCGAGTCGCTGCTGCGCGGCGCCCCGCCCGCCTGGTTCGAGCTGACCCTGCACCAGCACATGCCGATGTTTCACATGGAGCACTGCGTGTTCTGCGCCTTCCTCT
>JAIXVP010000076.1 GCA_027482905.1 Opitutaceae bacterium | reverse complement strand
GGCGGGGAGGATGTCAAGGCCGGTGTCCAGCAACTGGGCGCGGGCGGCGGGATTGCGGGTCGGGTCGAGCAGGGCGACGTCCTCGGGGCGGACGCGGTAGGGGCCGCGGGCGTTGAACACGGCGACGGACTCGGCGAGGAACGTGGCGCGCTCGAGCGGGGCGAGGGCGGCGTAGGGCGCGAGGGAATCGAGCAACTGGTTCAGGTGCGCCTCGAAGCGGCGGAGCGGCTCGGGGTCGATGCGGTAGACGGGCGGGATGCGTTCGCGCAGGCGTTCCTGGGCGGCGAGGGTTTTTTCCGCGCTCTCGTAGGAAAACGGGATGGCGGCGGCGATGCGCACGGACGCGATCTGGTTGGGCAGGACGGACAGGGTGCGGTTGGTCACGCCGACGAAAGACACCAGCACGATGGCGGCGACGGTGGCGACGAACAGGGCGACGGCGACGACGCGGGAGGTGTCGAGGCCGGCGGCGAGGCCGAGCCCGGCGGGCGCGGGGGCCTTGCGGCGGCGCAGCGGGGCGGGCGTGATCGGCGTCGCGGATGAAAACGCGGCGCGCAGGCGGGCGAGGAAATCGGCGAAGGAGGACACGGGCGGTGGCGGGACGGCGGGCGCGGGTTAGGCGGAGGACGGGCCGGCGGGGTTGATCGGGTTCTGGTAACGCTCGTAGGCCTCGATGATGCGCAACACCAGCGGATGGCGCACCACGTCGGCGGCGCTGAAGTGGTGGAACTCGATGCCCTCGACGTCGCGCAGGATGCGTTGCACCTCGAGCAGGCCGGACTGTTTGGCGCGGGGCAGGTCGATCTGGGTGATGTCGCCGGTCACGACCATGCGCGACTCCTCGCCGAGGCGGGTGAGGAACATCATCATCTGCTCGGGCGTGGTGTTCTGGGCCTCGTCGAGGATGATGAAGCTGCGGCTCAGGGTGCGGCCGCGCATGTAGGCGAGCGGGGCGACCTCGATCACGCCGTTCTCGGTCAGTTTGGCGACGTCGCCGGCGTCGATCATGTCGCCCATGGCGTCGTAGAGCGGGCGCAGGTAGGGCAGGATCTTTTCGTTAAGGTCGCCGGGCAGGAAGCCGAGCGCTTCGCCGGCCTCCACGGCGGGGCGGGTGAGGATGATGCGCTCCACCTGGTTTTTCAGCAGCGCGTGCACGGCGGCAGCCATGGCGAGGTAGGTCTTGCCGGTGCCGGCCGGGCCGATGCCAAACACCAGCGGGTGGCGCAGGATGGCCTGGAGGTAGAGTTTTTGACCGAGGGTTTTCGGAACGATGGTCTTGCGCTGGGTGGCGACGACCACGGGGTTGGTGAACAGCGCGCGCAGGGCGGCGGCCTCGCCGCGGGCCACGCCTTCGGCGAAGCGCAGGAAATCGGGGGTGCGGATGGCCAGGCCCTGGGTGCGGGCCTCGTTCAGCAAGCCGAAGAGGGTTTCGCCGGCGGCGACGCGTTCGGGATCGCCGTCGAGGCGCAGCCAATCCTCGCGGGAGACGAGGGTGAGGCCGAGCAGGCGCTCGGCGGCGGCGAGGTTCTCCGGCCGGCCGGCGTAGAGCTGGCTGAGGTGGCGGGCGGAGGGGAAGTGGAGGGTGGCGGTGGCCATGAGGAGGCGGAAATCCGAAGGACGAAACCCGAATGACGAAGAAAGACGAGGAAGCTGGGAACGCGGTGGGCTAGGGGTGGTGCGGGCGGGGTTTTCGGATTTCGGGTTTCGTCATTCGGATTTCGCCGCGCCGGCGGCGGCGAGGCGGGCCGCTTCAGCGGCGAGCTTTTGCCAGGTTTCGTCCAGGGCCTGGGGGAGGATGCGGGTCTGGCCGATGACGGGCATAAAATTATTGTCGCCACTCCAGCGCGGGACGATGTGGCCGTGGAGGTGGTCGATGCTGCCGCCGGCGGGGCGGCCGAGGTTGAAACCCACGTTGAAGGCATCGGGTTTCAGGACGGCGCGGAGGAGTTTTTCGCCGAAGACGAGCGTCGACATCAGATCGACCTGCTCGGCGGGGGTGAGGTCGGTCAGGTCGGCGACCTCGCGGTAGGGGATGGCGAGGAGGTGGCCGGGGTTGTAGGGGAAACGGTTGAGCATCAGGTAGCTCAGGGGGGCGCGGTGGACGATGAGGGCGGCGCGGTCGTCGCCCACGGCGGGCAGCTCGGTGAAGGGGCGCCGGCCGGCCGGCGCGCGCGGCGCCTCGATGTAATCCATGCGCCAGTAGGGATGAAGCTGCGACATGTGGGAGCGAGGGGCGGGGAGCGGAAAACGGAAAGTTGAAACGCGGAAAGCGGAAAGCGGAGAGAGGTGAGCGTTGGAAAAGGGGTGGGGAGCGAAGGGGAGGGCGGGAGGGATGTCAAAGCAGGGGGCGGGCCGGGCCCGGGGGCGGAAGGCGGCCGCGTTGCGGGCTTTTCAGACGCGGGTTTTTCGCCCAAGACAGGACCCTTATGTTAAATCAGGTCGTTGCGACGCGTCGGCGGGTGGTGGTCACGGGCTTGGGGGCGGTCACGCCGCTCGGGCTCACGGCCGGGGTGAATTGGGAGGCGCTCCGCGCGGGGCGCTCGGGCATCGGGCCGATCACGCGCTTTGACGCCGCCCTTTGCACGGCGCGCATCGCGGGCGAGGTGCGGGGCTTCGAGCCCACCGCGCCGCTGCCCGCGCCGCTCCGGCCCCGGGGGGCGGCGGGCGAGGCGCTGGCGAGCGCCTTCACGCCGAAGGACGCGAAGAAATTCGGCCGCTTCACCCACCTCGGCACGGCGGCGGCGATCGAGGCCTACGCCGACTCGGGGCTCGACGCGCTGCGGGATAAAATCGACGCCACCCGGATGGGCGTGAACCTCGGCGTGGGGCTCGGCGGCCTGCCGGAGATCGAGGCCACGCAGGAGACCTTCAAGGCGGGCGGGTTTCGCAAGATCTCGCCGTTTTTCATCATCCAGATCGCGCCCAACCTGCTCGCGGGGCAGGTCAGCCTCGTGCTGAATCTCCAGGGGCCCAACTACGCGGTGGCCTCGGCCTGCGCGACCAGCGGGCACGCGCTCGGCGAGGCGGCGGCCTTGATCGCGCGCGGCCAGGCCGACGTGATGGTGGCGGGCGGGGCGGAGAGCACGGTGACCCCGCTGGCGGTGGGGGCTTTCGCGCAGATGAAGGCGCTCTCGACCCGCAACGACGCGCCCGAGGCGGCTTCGCGGCCCTACGACGCGGAGCGCGACGGCTTCGTGTTGAGCGAGGGCGCGGTGGTGTTTGTGCTGGAGGAGCGCGAGCACGCCCTGGCGCGCGGGGCGAAGATTTATGCGGAGCTGGCGGGCTACGGGGCGTCGGCGGACGCCTATCATCTGTCCTCGCTCGCGCCCGGCGCGGAGGGCTCGGCCCGGGCGATGCGTTCGGCGCTGGCGGACGCGGGGCTGGCGCCGACGGCGGTCGACTACGTCTCGGCGCACGCGACCTCGACGCCCGGCGGCGACGGCGAGGAGGCGGCGGCGATCGCGACCGTGTTCGCCGAAAACAAGGCCTCGCTCCACGTGAGCGGAGTGAAGTCCATGACCGGGCATCTGCTCGGCGCGGCGGGGGCGATGGGCGCCTTCGCGGCCGTCAAGGCGATCCATGCGGGCGTGGTTCCGCCGACCATCAATCTCGGCACGATCGATCCGGCGGTGGGGGCGCTCGGGCTCAACGTCACGCCGAACGTGGCGGTGGAAAAACCGGTGCGCGCGGCGCTGGCCAACAGCTTCGGCTTCGGCGGCACCAACTGCTCGCTGGTGTTCACGGCCGCGTGACGTTCCGGTGACGCGTCGGGAAACGCGGCCGGGGCTTGTGCTTTGGCCGGGTTTCGCGCCCATTGGCGCGGTTCATCCCCTATGAAATCCACCTGGCAAAAGTTCACCGCCGCCGTCCCGATGCCCTTCGCGGCCGCGTTGTTGGTCGCGGCGGGATTCTGGGCTTTCATCGCGTGGGACCAGTCGCATTGGTGGGGCACGAAGGAGGACTACAGCTTCGGTTGGCTGGTGCCGGCCTTCGTGGGCTTCGTGATCCATGACCGCTGGGCGAGGATCACGGCGGCGGCGGCGGCCTGTGGGGCGCCGGGCGCGGCGCGGGCGGGCGGGGCGGGGGCGCTTTTGCTCAACGGACTCGCGTTCGGCTCGATGTTCGCGGGGGCGGGCCTCTTCTTTATCGGGGCTTTTTATCGCGCCGGGGCGGGGCCGTCCCTGCCCGGCACGCTGGCCCTGACGCTGGGGTCGGCGGCGTTGTTGTTGCCGCTGATGTTTCTCAACGCGCCCGAAGCGGGCGGCGGGGCGGCGCGGTCGGCTCCGGCCGCGGGAGTATTCGACGACGCGAGAGTGAAGCTGGTCTCGCTCTTCGTTTTCCCGACCCTGGTCTGGCTGGTGTCGGCGCCGATGGTCTCGGTGGTGGAGCAAAACCTCAGTCTTTTCCTGCTCCGCAAGGTCACTTCGGTGGTGTTTTTCTGTTTCGACCTGCTCGGCATGCCGATCGAGCAGCAGGGCAACATCCTCGTGCTGCCGCCGCTGGCGGACGGCAAACCCAACCAGGTGGGCGTGGCCGAGGCCTGCTCGGGCATCCGGTCGCTGACGGCGTGTCTCTTCGCGGGGTCGTTTCTCGCCTCGGTCTTCCTCGACAAGCTCTGGAAAAAAACCGCGCTGGTGGCGGCCTCGATGTTGTTCGCCGTATTCACCAACCTGTTGCGCGGCCTTTTCCTGACCGCCTGGGCCTACAACTACGGCCACGAGGCGGTCGAGGGTTTTGTCCACGACGCGGCCGGCTACGCGGTGCTGGGGCTGACGGTGGTGGGGCTCCTTTGCCTGCTGCCGCTGTTTAACTTGAAGATCACGTTTTCGGACGATGAGCAGTCGCCCGGGGCGCCGCCGGCGGGTCCGGCGGGCGGCGCGGCCGCCTGAGGGCTTATGTCGCGGCGGGGAGGGCGAGGGCGTCGAGGCGGGCGAGCAGTTCGGGCGTGAGCTTGGGCAGGAGGTCGAGCGCGCCGAGGTTTTCCCGGAGCTGGGTCGGGCGGGAGGCGCCGAGGATGACGGTGCTGACGCGGGGGTTGGCGAGGCACCAGGCGACGGCGAGGCGGGGCAGGGTGGTGTCGAGCTCGTGGGCGATGGCGACGAGGGCGGGGACGACGTCGAGTTTGGGTTTCTGCTCGGCGGTGATGCGGTTGCGCAACCACTCCAGTCCCTTGACGGTGAGGCGGGACTCGGGCGGGACGCCGTCGTTGTATTTGCCGGTGAGCAGGCCGCTGGCGAGGGGCGACCAGATGGTGGTGCCGAGGCCGGGCTCGGTGTCGTAGAGCAGGGCGTATTCCTGCTCCACACGGCGGCGGTGGAAGAGGTTGTATTGGGGCTGCTCCATCACGGGGGCGTGGAGGTTGTGTTTCTCGGCCAGGCGGCGGGCCTCGAGGATCTCGGCCGCGCCCCATTCGCTGGTGCCCCAGTAGAGCACCTTGCCCTGGACGACGAGGTCGTGCATCGCCCGCACGGTCTCGAGGATGGGCGTGTCGGGATCGGGGCGGTGGCAGAAATAGAGGTCGAGGTGATCGACCTGGAGGCGGGCGAGAGCGGCGTGGCAGGCCTCGACGACGTGTTTGCGGGAGAGGCCGCGTCCGTTGGGGCCTTTGTAGGTGTCGCCGAAGAAAACCTTGCTGGAGACGACGTAGGAGGAGCGGGCCCAGCCGGAGTTTTTCAGGATGCGGCCCATCACGACCTCGGCCTGGCCGTCGGCGTAGCCCTCGGCGTTGTCGAAGAAATTGACTCCGCTGGCGTAGGCGGTCTCGAGCAATTCGCGGGCGGTGTCGTCGCCGATCTGGTTGCCGAAGGTCACCCAGGCGCCGAAGGACAGCGCGCTGACTTGGAGGCCGGTGCGGCCGAGGCGGCGGTAGAGCATGGTCATCGTTTGCCTAGGCAAACCAGGAAAGGACGAATGACGAACGCCGAATGACGAAGGACGATGGCGAACGGATGAGAACCGGGCGACGGAGAGCGCGGGGCGGGGTCAGGCGGTCTTGTTCGCGAGGAAGGCGGTGATCGCCACGAGGTCGTCGGGGACGAGGCCATGGGCGGCGTGGGGATGGACGCGGACCTCGACCGCGGCGCCGCCGGCGCGGAGGCGGGCGGCGAGGCGGGCGGGGTGGTCCGGCGGCACGATGGGGTCGCGGGCGCCGTTGAGGAGCAGGGCGCGGCGGCCGGCGAGCGAGCCGGGGGCGGCGTCGCGGTCGAGCACGACCATGGGGCGGAGCAGGACGGCGGCGGTGAGCGGCGCGTCGGGGCGGAGCTGGAGCAGGGTGGCGGCGACGTTGGCGCCGTTGGAGAAGCCGAGCGCGGTGAGCTTTTCCAGTCCGTAGCGGGTGGCGGCGGCGTGGATAAAATCGGCGAGTTCAGCGGTGCGGGCGGCGACCTCGGCGGGGTCGAACACGCCCTCGGCGAGGCGGGCGAAAAAGCGGTTGGCTCCGTGTTCGGAGACGCGGCCGCGCGGCGCGAGCAGGGCGGCGCCGGGGGTGAGCCGGTCGGCGAGGCCGACAAGGTCGTGCTCGTCGCCGCCGGTGCCGTGGAGCAGGAGCAGGGCGGGTTTTCCCGGGGCCGAGGCGGGGCGGTGGAGGTGGGGCCAGGCGTCGAGGTTCATGGCGGGGAGGCGTGAAGGTCAAACGGGCAGGGGAGGCAGGGCGGCGGTGATCTCGGCGCGGTGGCGCTCGTATTGGGCGGGGAGCTTCAGGGTGGCGCCGAGGGACTCGACCGGTTCGTCGACGGCGAAGCCGGGGGTGTCGGTGGCGATCTCGAACAGCACGCCGCCGGGTTCGCGGGCGTAGATGGAGTGGAAGTAGTTCCGGTCCATCTGCGGGCTGACCTGGAGGCCGGCGGCGAGCCATTCGGCGCGGGCGGCGAGTTCGGCGTCGTCGTCGGCGACGCGGAAGGCGATGTGGTGGACCGTGCCGAGGCCGGGCACGCCGCGCGGGCCGGACGGGGCGGCGAGGAGGTCGACGTAGGCGCCGGGGCCGCCGGCGCCGAGAGCGAGGCGGACGCGGCCGACGGCGGCATCGCGCAGCACCTCGCGGCCACCCATGCGTTCGATGAGCAAGGCGGAAGTGCGGGCCGGGTCGGCGTGGGTGAGGGTGACCGAGTGGAAGCCGCGCAGACCGTGCGCCGCCGGGATCTCGGGGTGGGCGTGGGGCGCGCGGGCGTCGGCCTCGGCGGTGGCTACCAGTTCGAGCCCGAGACCGTCGGGGTCGGTGAAGCGCAGGACGGTGTCGCCGAAGCGGGTCTCCTCGGTGAAGGCGACCTGGTGGGCGGCGAGGCGGGCGCGCCAGAAGGCAACCGCTTCGGCCGCGATCGACCAGGCGGTTCCGGTGGCTTGGCCCGAACCGTGGCGGCCGCGCGGCTGGCCGGCCCAGTAGAAAAAGGTGAGGACCGAGCCGGGGGTGCCGACCGTGTCGGCGAAGTAGAGGTGGTAGGTGGATGGATCGTCGAAATTGACGGTGCGTTTGATCAGGCGGAGCCCGAGCACGCGGGTGTAGAAGGCGACGTTGGCGGCGGGATCGCCGGCCATGGCGGTGACATGATGGAGACCGAGGAGGTTCATGGTATTTTATTTGATGTTAAACTAATTGAACGAAAAAATCAAATGGGTGAGTCAGGTAGGGGAGAGCGACCGAGCTTTTTGCAGAGTTCGCCGAGCATGGCTTGTTCGGCGGGGGAGAGGCGGGAGAACTCGGTGGTCAGGGAAGCGGCGACGCGGGGGAAGAGGGCGGCGATGCGTTCGCGGCCGGCGGGGGTGAGGTCGACGATCCAGCGACGGGCGTCGGCGGCGTCGCGGGTGCGCGAGACGAGTCCGTCACGTTCGAGATTGGCTAGCACAAGCGTTAGGTTTCCAGCGCTCTTAAGAATTTTCTGGGCGAGTTCGCCGGCGCAGAGCGGCCCCCGGTGGAAAAGGGCCTCGAGCACGCCGAACTGGGTGAGGGTGAGCTGGCCGTCCAGGACGACGTGGGCGCGGGTGGTGATGGTCTCGGCGGCGCGCATCAGCTT
>JAIXVP010000078.1 GCA_027482905.1 Opitutaceae bacterium | reverse complement strand
TGGGCGCGGTTCTGGTCGAGGCGGACCATGGCGGTGAAGCGGTCGGGCGTGAGGCGCTTGGCCTGGGAGGCGGCGATCATGCAGTTCGTGTTGGCGGGATTACCCACGACGGCGACGCGGGCGTCGTCGGCCGCGACGCGATCAATGATCTGGCCCTGGCCGATGAAAATCTTGCCGTTGTCCTTGAGGAGATCGGCGCGCTCCATGCCGGGACCACGGGGCTTGGCGCCGACCAGCAGGGACCAGTTGGCGTCTTTGAAGCCGACCTCGGGCTGGTCGGTCATGATGATGTTTTTAAGCAGGGGGAAGGCGCAGTCATCGAGCTCCATGGCGACGCCTTCGAGGGCCTTCATGGCCTTCTCGAAGGGGGCCTCGATGAGCTGGAGGATGACGGGGCGGTCGGGACCGAACATCGCGCCGGAGGCGATGCGGAAGAGGAGGGAGTAGCCGATCTGGCCGGCGGCGCCGGTCACGGCGACGCGAATAGGGGAGGTGCTCATGGTGGTTGGGAGGAGAGGTGACACCCTAGGCGAAAATCCGCGCCGACGACACGCACGGATTGTCGGATGTCTCGTGAAATTAGCGCGGACTCGCGGATGGTTTAGGCAAACCGCGCGGCGAGGCCGGCGTGGAGGTCGCGGACGAGTTTTTCGGTGGTCGGCCAGTCGATGCAGCCGTCGGTGATGCTCACGCCGTAGCGGAGCTGTTCCTTCGGCGCAGGGAAGGGTTGGTTGCCGGCGTGGAGGTTGCTCTCGACCATGGCGCCCATGATGGAGGCGTTGCCGGCCTGGATCTGGCCGACGAGGGCCTGGATCACGTCGGGCTGGAGCTCGGGTTTCTTGGCGGAGTTGTCGTGCGAGGCGTCGACCAGGATGGAGGCGGGCAGGCCGGCCTTCGATAAGAGTTGTTCGGCGTCGGCGATGTGGGCGGCGGAGAAATTCGGGCCCTTGGCGCCGCCGCGCAGGACGAGGTGGCAGTCCCGGTTGCCGCTGGTGCGCACGGCGGCGGCGGAGGCGTTCAGGTCGATGCCGAGAAAAGTCTGGGGCTGGGCGGCGGCCTTGATGGCGTTGATCGCGACGGTGAGGCCGCCGTCGGTGCCGTTTTTGAAGCCGATCGGCATGGACAGGCCGGACGCGAGCTGGCGATGGGTCTGGGACTCGGTGGTGCGGGCGCCGATCGCGCCCCAGCAGACCAGGTCGGCGATGTATTGTGGCGTGATGGGGTCGAGGAACTCGGTCGCGGTGGGCAGTCCGAGGTCGAGGACCTCGAGCAGGAAGGCGCGTCCGAGGCGCAGGCCGGCGGCGATGTCGTGGGAGCCGTCAAGGTGCGGGTCCATCACAAGGCCTTTCCAGCCCACGGTGGTGCGAGGTTTCTCAAAATAGACGCGCATGACCACCATGACGCGGTCGGACACCTCGGCGGCGAGGGCGGCGAGGCGGCGGGCGTAGTCGCGGCCGGCCTTGACGTCATGGATCGAGCAGGGGCCGATGATGAGCAGGAAGCGGCGGTCGTCGGTGAAAATGAGGCGCTGGATCTCTCGACGGCTGGCGGCGATGAAGTCGGCCTGGGCCTCGTTCTTCGGCAACTCGGCCAGGAGCTGGGCCGGGGTCGGAAGGGGGCGGGTCTCGACGACGTGGAGGTCGGAGGTCTTTTGCATGGCGTAAACGGTCACGCTGTCAGGCGGGCACCACCGAGGGCAAGCCCGCGCGCCGGGGCCGGAGGATTTCGCGACGGCAGGGAAGTCGAGGGCTGGAAAGCGAGAAGGGCTTTCTGAATCACACCGAAGTGGCGGATTGGGATGAACGAATCGGATGCCCATTCGCGGAATCCGAAAAATAAGTTGCCCGGTCGCCTACCCCTAAGCGACCGGGCATTTGCTTTCTTAGTTACCCCAAAACTCCTGTTTGCACAGGAGAAGTGAAAAGTGGATGAGAGAAGGAATAAGAGACTCGACCCGTTCGTCAATAAAATCTCTCAATATCTCGCAGCAATCTGTGTTAAATGCTTTCCGATAAAAACTTAAAACTTCCACTAAACCCCCTTTCCGGCCGGCTCGCCAGCTCGCCGACGGCTTGGGTGGGGGTGGCGGGGCCGGACGCGGCGACGTTTTTGCAGGGGCAATGCACCCAGGATCTGCGCGGGCTGCGGCCCGGAGACACGGCGTTTGCGTTGTGGTTGAGCCTAAAGGGCAAGGTGATGGGCGAGAGTTTGGTGCTCAAGGCGGGCGACGACGCGTGGTGGCTGTGGAGCGCGCACACGCCAGGCGCCGCGCTGGGGGCGCGTTTGGAGGAGTTTGTGATCGCGGACGACGTTACCATCGCCGTCGGCGGGGCGGATTGGACGCAGCTGACGCTGGCGGGCGAGGCGGGCGAGGCCTGGCTGCGGGCGGCGCGGGAGGGACGCGAGCCGCCGCCGACGGGGCGGGCCGAGGCCTGGGCGGGCGGTTGGCTTTTCGCCGGACGGCGCGGGCAGGCGCGGGTCTGGGACTGGGTGCGCCCAGCGGCGTCCGCCGGACCGGCGCCGGCGGGCGAGTCCGCGACCGGGGAAACCGGGGCGCTCACCGAGGCGGCACTGCGTCTGGATCGTTTGGCGGCGGGGGTGCCGGCGATTCCGGCTGAGTTTGGCCCCGGCGATCTGCCGCAGGAGGCGGGGCTCGAGGCGGTGGCGATTTCGTTCACCAAGGGCTGTTACCTCGGCCAGGAGGTCATGGCGCGGCTGCAGGCGATGGGGCAGGTGCGGCGCAAGCTGGTGCGGGTGGCGGGCGCGGGGCCGGCACCGACGGCGGGCGGGGAGCTGCGCCAGGCGGGCAAGCGGGTCGGGGAGCTGCGCGCGGCTGCGGACGTCGCGGCCGACGCGGATTCAGGTTGGATTGGGTTGGCGATGGTCAACCTGCTCGGGCTCGATCCGGCGGCGGAGATCGGGCTCGCCGACGGCGGCGCGGTGGCTCTCATCGACCGGCCATGAACGAACGCGAATCCCTGGTCGCCCTCTGTCAACGGCTCGGCGCGCCGGCCGCGCAGGCGGGGGCGATGGCCGACCAGCTTTTGAAGCGTTGCGGCCAACTGGCGGTGGAGCGCGGCTGGCCGCGCGAGCGGGCCATGGAGCATTTGCTCACCGTCCTGATCAAGGGCCGCAACGGCGAGACCGTGCCGGGTTTCGAGGGCGGGCTTCCTCCGTCCTCCTGCAAATCGATCGGCTAGTGCGGGGAGTCCCGGGTAATCGTCGGTAGCGTTATCTGCCGAGCATGCACCGCACAGGTGCGGATTGTTGGCCGCGGGTTTTCCTCAAGTCGCTTGCTGGGAGTTTTTTATGTATACAGTTTGTTTGTTTTCGGGAAACAGACTGCAATTTATGCTTTAAGACGATATTTAGCAATTAGTTAAGTTATTTGCTTTGCAATTGAATTTCATTAACTCCTTGTGGTTTTTGAATCCATTTTACCGTGTCACTTCTACGCCCTTTCCCTCTTCGCCCCTTCCTCGCCACGCTTTTCCTCGCCGGTGCTTGCGTCACCGCCTCCGCCGCCCTCCGTTCGTATGAAGGTTTCGGTTATACCAACGGCGCCAACCTGAACAACGCCGGCGGCGGCAGCGGGTTCTCCGCCAATTGGCTCGCCACCTCCGGCGTCAACGTCACCGGCACCGGCCTGACCTGGCCCAACCTGCCCGCCGGCACGGCCGGGGCCGCGTCCATCGGTAGCGCCAGCTACACCACGACATATCGCACGTTCGCCGACCGCAGCGGCACGGACACGTGGATCGCCTTTCTCTTCCGGCGCAACGCCACCGACAACAGCGATAGCAACGTGGTGATCGGCTCCGGATCGTCCAGCGTCTGGGTCGCACCCGGCACAGGCGGAATCAGGATTGGGGCCGCCGGTCCCTTCACACAACTCAGCATCGCGCCCGCTTCCCAATTTGGCATTTCGGTCAATGACCCTTTGCGGGGTGATCAACAGCTTGGCGTGACCCGGTTCGTGCTGCTCCACCTCGACTACTCCACCACAACCACGGGGATGGTGAGCGTTTATCTGGATCCCAACTTGAGCCAGCCCCTCGGTTCCCCGAATTTCAGCAACAGCTTCTCCTTGGCGGCGCTGGACCGCATTGCCTTCAGTGGCGGAAATAACTTCACCGTGGACGAAATCCGCGTCGGCGACATCTACCAGGACGTCATTGGCAACAACGACCCCGACGGCGACCTCGTGACCAGCGAAGTGGAGTCCACGATCGGTTCCAATCCCCTCCTGCTCGACACAGATAGCGACGGCTTCAACGACGCCACCGAATACCTGAACGGCAGCAACCCCGCTTCCGCCGTCAGCGTCCCCGGCACCACCCGCATCGAACGCGTCTTCGGCTTCGGCGCGGGCCGCGGCCTCGATCTCACCGGAAACTTCGTCTATGCCTTCAACGTCGGCACGACCGGCGCGGCCGGCCAGGCGGGCGACGCCAACTTCACCGCCGACAACGCCCCGGGCATCACCATCGGCGCGACCGATTTCGTGACCCCTTTCGTCAATCCGAGCTTCGGCGCCCTCGCCGGAGACGACGTGCTGGAAACCGTTTACCAGACCATCCGCTGGGCGAACTCCTTTTCTCTCAATCCAGAGGCGCGGAAACTAAAGGCTGACCTGACCAACCTCGTCGTGGGCCGCAACTACAAGCTCCAGCTCCTCTTCGGCGAAGCGGGCGCCACCGGTCGCCGTTTCGACGTGTTGGTCAACGGATCTCTGATCGTCAACGACTTCGCTCCCACGGAGGCCCAGGGAGCCGCTTACGCCGCCACCGCCGGCTCGGCCATCGTGCACCAGTTCACCGCCACCAGCAGCACCCTGAACATCGTCCTCGACGGCGTGACCGACGTCGCCGCCGTGCCCTTTATCAACCGCGATTCCTACCTCAACGGCGCCACCCTCGAGGAAATCCCCACCGCCGCCGCCGCCCCCGGCATCACCCCGGCGGCCGGCACCTACACGGGCAGCGTGAGCGTCACCCTGGTGAACAACGCCGCCGGTGCCACCCTCCGCTACACCACCGACGGCAGCACGCCTTCGGACACGGCCGGCAACGATTACACCGGTCCCTTTACGCTGAACGCCAGCGCGACGGTCAAGGTCGTCGCCATCGGCGGCGGTTGGCTCGCGTCCGACGTCGTCTCGGCCAGCTACACCGTGAACACCTCCGCCCTGATCGTGTGGCGCTCCCTGCACGGCCTCGCCGCCGACGGCTCGCAGGACCTCGCCAACCCCTCCGGCGACGGCATCGCCAACCTCCTCAAGTTGGCCTTCAACCTGGCCCCGAACGCCGGCGACCTCGCCGCCGCCAACCCCACCGTCCTCACCGCCAACGGCACCGCGGGCCTCCCCCGCGTCTCCGTGGACGCCCAGGGGCGCCTCGTGGTCGAGTTCCTCCGCCTCAAGGCCGCCAGCAACCCCGGTCTGGCCTACACCGTCGAGACCAGCGCCGACCTGTCCACCTGGCCGACGCTCGACCTTGCCGAGGCTACCGTCACGAGCGTCAATGCCGACTGGGAACGCGTCTCGGTGACCGACCCCGCGACCACCCCCCGGCGCTTCGGCCGCGTGCGCGTGGCCGTGGTCGCGCCCTGATCGGGTTGGCCTCGGGAAGAAGGGCGGCACCCGCCGCCGCCCCTTTCCGCGTCGCCTGACGGCTCACCAAACCAGCCGCGACCAGAGCAGGCGAAAGGCGCCCGCAAAATCTCGTGGGCGGTCGCGAACGGCGGCGTCGATCTCGGCACGCGTGCGCCAGGCGCCGTCCATGATCTCCGCCGGGTGCAGGGTGAAGGGCCCCGCGTGCCGCACCCGGTAGACCCAGACAAATTCCTGCCCCGTCTCGCGGCAGGGTTCCAGCCGCAGCCAGGGCTCGAGTTGGTGCGGACCGTCGAGCCGCACGCCGATTTCCTCGGCCAGCTCGCGCACCGCCGCCGCCGGGTAGTCCTCGCCCGCGTCGAGGTGTCCCGAACAGGACGCGCACCAGCGGCCGGGGGCGGAGTCCTTCAGCATTGATCGACGCTGCAGAAAAACCCGCCCGGCCTCGTCGAGGCAAAGCACGTGGACCGCGCGGTGGCGGAGTTTTTGGGCGTGCACGTCGGCGCGGCGGGCCTGGCCGACCACGCGGTCATGCTCGTCCACCACGTCGAACAACTCGTCCGCGCTCTGCGCCGCCCCGCCGCCCTTTACATTGCCATCCATGTGTGCCCTTTCGTGGGCCTTTCACCGCCCGCACGCCATGCCGAAAATCGAAGTCAACCAAGTCGCCGAAATCCTCAAACGTAACGACGTCGACCCCGCCCTGCTCCGCCAGATCGTCGAGGAGATGAACCAGGCGGTGGAGCCCGAGGTCGACGAAGAGAAGCCGCCGGCGGTGAAGAAGCAGTTCTCCATCCTCATCTCCGACCCCGACGGCAAGCTGCCCGCCGGCGAGTTCACCGGTTGGGTGCTGCAAATTCCGGAGGACGCCTCCGTGACCAGCGCGCCCGAGCGCATCCACAAGGCCGCCTACGAGTTCAACACCACCAAGAAGGGCCGCCTCATGCCGGCCAAGACCATGGCCGACGCGATCGAGAACGTCACGGCCAAGCACTTCAAGGAGCAGCAGGTCTGGATCAAGACCAAGGCGCCGGTCTTCATGATGACGACCAACAACGAGATCCCCTCGGAAAAGACCGACCGCTCGACCCGCCGCGGCCGGGTGGAGTAGGCGAAGGTTTTTCCCGTTGGCGCGCGCGGCCCCTTTTGTTTTTACGCGCGCCCCGCTCCGCGCCTAGCTCGCCCCATGTCCACCCCGTCCGCCCGCAAGTTCATCCTTGGCCTCGATCTGGACGGCGTCGTGGTCGATTTCTACCGCGCGCTGAAACCGGTCGCCGCGACCTGGCTGGGCAAGCGCACCGAGGACCTGACCGACGACTTTCGCTACGGGCTGAAGGAGTGGGGCCTGCTCGACAAGGTCTCCGGCGCCGGTGGCTACGACCTCACCTACCCGCTGCTCCACAAACACGCGGTCAACCAGCACGGCATTTTTAAGAACGCCGACCCCATCGCGCTGGCCCCTTTCACCCTGCGTCGGTTGTCGCGCCTCGGCGTGCACATCCGCATCATCACCCACCGCCTCTATGTCGGCGGCCTGCACGGCGAGTCCGTCACCCAGACGGCCGAGTGGCTGGAGAAACACGACGTGCCCTACCGCGACCTCTGCTTCGTGGAGGACAAGCTCTCGATCAACGCCGACCTCTACATCGACGACTCGCCGAAGAACATCGAGGCCTACCGCGCCGAGGGCCGGCCCTGCATCATTTTCGACAACCCGACCAACCGCCACCTCGGCGACGAGCTGCGCGCCCGCACCTGGGACGAGGTCTACGAACTGGTCGCCGCCGCGCACGGGCGCGCCCAAGGCTGAGGCCGCGCGCCACCCGCCGCAGCCCCGGACCGAACACCCCCGCCGATGGACAACGCGCCCGCCGCCGCCTTTCTCGCGCCCGCCTTCGTGGTTTTCGAGATCGCGCAACTGGTCTATGCGGAGCGTTTTCTCGGCGTGAAACAAATCCAGGCCGGGGTGGATCCGCGATCGCTGGGTCCGCCGGAGCCGGTCGCGCTGCTCTGGGTGGTCGCGATCTGCGCGCAGAACGCCTGGCTGCTCTGGCTCCTCAGCGAGTCGCCGACGCGCATCCACGCCGCGTGTCTGTTGCTCGTCTCGCTCTGCGGTTTCGCCCTGCGCGGCAGCTGTGCGCTGCGTTGGGTCCTGGTCATCCTGACCATCGAGGGCGCGCTGCGGCTGGGCTTGATGGTGTCGATGTTCGGCGCGGCCTGGCGCAGCCTCTAGGCGGCGGGGAGGGACGGCGCGCATGCCCTTCGTCGAGATCGCCGCACCGTCGCCGAATTTTTCGGCCGCGCCGGCGCACGAGCGCCTCGGCGTGTGTTTCCACCACACCGTCATGCCCTTCGCGGACACGCTGGCCTTCATGGCGAGGCCGGAGAGCCGGGTCAGCTACCATGTCGTAATCGCGCCGGACGGGACGCGAGCGAGGCTGGTGGCGGACGAGCACGTGGCGTGGCACGCGGGCGTATCGGTTTTTCAGGGACGGGACGGCTGCAACGCCTTTCTCCTCGGGGTGAGCTTCGCCGGCGACACGCGGACGGCGCCGCTCACGGACGCGCAGGTGGCTTCGGCGCTGGAGTGGCTGGCCCCGCGCTGGGCGGAGTTTCGCTGGACGATGGACGCGATGACCGACCACCGCCAGATCGCCCCGGGCCGGAAGGACGACCTCGCGCCGGCCGAGTGGGCGCGGCTGCGGGCGGCGATCGCGGCGCGCTTCGGACCGGGTCAATCCGCCGTCGCGGTGGTGGGCGGGGTGGCCTCGTAGGTCGCCCAGTCGGCGAGCAGGGCGGCGACGACGGTCGAGCCGACCTTGTGGGCGGCCTCCAGGGCGGGCAGCATGCCCTGATACTCGGCCACCATGCTGGCGGCGGCGGACTGCCCGGTGGGCGGGCGGGAGAAATTGCTGCCGGTGCGGAGCACAAGCACGCGTTCGAAGCGGACCTTGCCCAAAGCGTCGAGGCGGGTGAGGGCGTTGGCCAGGCCGTGGTCCTCCATGTTCGTCATGGTGGCGTCGCCCCGGCCGTCGGTGTAGAGCGCGGCCCAGTCGTCGGCCCATTTCTGCAGGACCGCGCCGTGCCAGTAGCGGCAGGAGGCGAAGCTGTCGCCGAGGAGCACGACCGGGCCCTTTTGCACGGCCGGGAAGTCGGCGTAGAGGGCGCGGTGGGCGGCGGCCTCGGGCGAGTCGGCCAGAGCGAGGTCCTTGGTCTTGGCGTAGGCCCAAGCGACCAGGCCGGGGTTGAGCGTCCATGCCATGGGTTTGGGGGCCCAGTCGGGGATGACGGGTTTGGTCAGCGGGGATTTATTGCCCAGCGCCATGATGCCGTAGGGCCAGTCGGCCGGGGCCTCGCGCGAGTCGATTTCGTAGGCGATGTCGCCGTCGAGGACGTGGCGGGCCCAGGCGGCGCTGCCCTCCGCCGCGCGACCCGGGTCCACGCCCGCGATACCGTTGATCAGCCAGTAGGAGCGGGAAAAATCGAAACGCGGGTCGAGCCCCAGCGCGAAAATCTGCAGGCCGGAGCGCACGGTGGTGCCCGAGACGACGCCGAAGACGCCGGTGGCGGGGTTGTAGCAGACGGGGTGGTCGAGCCCGGGCACGACGATGGACTCGGTCAGGCGTTCACGTTCGGCCCAGAACTGGAACTCGCCGGGTTTGTCGCCGGTGTCGGCGCCGACTTCGAAGGTGGCCACCACCACGACCTTGGGGCGAAACCGCTCCGCCGCCGGGGCCACTTTCAGGGTTGCGAGGAAGAGCGTGACGAAGAGCAGGACGCGAAAAGGCGGCGAGAGGAACATGGTCAAAGTCTTTGCACCCGCCATGCCAAGCCCGCCGCCGTCGGGGTCTGCCGCGCCCCGCTCAGATCTGCGTGCGGAAGTAGGCGATGGTGCGGCCGAGGCCTTCCTCGAGCGGCACGGTGGGACCCCAGTTGTTCAGATGTTTCTGGGCGAGGGTGATGTCGGGGCGGCGCTGCTTGGGGTCGTCGCCGGGGAGGGGGCGGTGGACGATCTTCGATTTGCTGCCGGTGAGCTTCAGGGTGAGCTCGGCGAGCTGGAGCATGGTGAACTCGCCGGGGTTGCCGATGTTGATCGGGCCGGTGACGGCGTCCTGGTTCATCAGGCGGACGAAGCCCTCGATGAGGTCGTCGACGTAACAGAAGGAGCGGGTCTGGAGGCCGTCGCCGTAGATGGTGATGTCCTCGCCCTTGAGCGCCTGGACGATGAAGTTCGACACCACGCGGCCGTCGTTCGGGTGCATGCGGGGGCCGTAGGTGTTAAAAATCCGCACGATGCGGATATCGACCTCGTTCTGGCGGTGGTAATCCATGAACAGGGTCTCGGCCACGCGTTTGCCCTCGTCGTAGCAGGAGCGGATGCCGATGGGGTTGACGTTGCCCCAGTAGCTCTCGGGTTGGGGGTGGATGGCGGGGTCGCCGTAGACCTCGGAGGTGCTGGCCTGGAAGACGCGGGCGCGGGTGCGTTTGGCGAGGCCGAGGCAGTTGATCGCGCCCATGACGGAGGTTTTCACCGTCTTGATCGCGTTGTATTGGTAGTGGGGCGGTGAGGCGGGGCAGGCGAGGTTGTAGATCTGGTCGACCTCGAATTTGAAGGGGTCGATCACGTCGTGGCGGACGAGCTCGAAATCGGGCCGGCCGAGGAGGTGGGCGATGTTGGTCTTGCGGCCGGTGAAGAAGTTATCGAGGGCGATGACCTCGTGGCCGTCCTTGAGGAGGCGGTCGCAGAGATGGGAACCGAGGAAGCCGGCGCCGCCGGTGACAAGTATGCGCATGGCGAGAAGGGACACGAAGAATGCGGAAAACGGAAAGCGGAAAACGTAAAGGGCGGGTGAAGAACGGATGACGGGCGCGCAGGGTGGGGCGGTTCGGGCCTCGGCGGCGTCCACGTGATCCTTGCCATTTGCTTACATTGATAGCAGCCTATGCACATGTCCCAACTTTTGGTCCGCGACATCGAGCCCGCCGTGGTGGCCCGCCTGCGTCGCAGCGCGGCGGAGCAGGGTGTCTCCGTGGAGGAGGCGCATCGCCGGCTCCTGCGCGCGGCTTTACTGGGCGATCAACCCGGTCCGCAGGCGGATTTCCCGGCTTATCTGCGTTCCATCCCGACCGGCGAGCCCATCGACTTCCCCCGCGCTTCCGACCTGCCGCGTGCGGTCGAGTTTTGAGTCATGGGTTATCTGCTCGATACCTGCGTCCTCTCCGAACTGCGCAAGCCGCGCGCCGACGCCAAGGTGGTCGCCTGGATGGAGGGCCTGCGGCCCGCCGAGGCGTTTTTGAGTGTGCTGACCCTAGGCGAAATCCGGCGTGGAATCGAACTGCATCGCGCCAAGGATGCACGGGCGGCGGGCGCGCTCGAGCGCTGGCTACGCGGCTTGGAAACCCATTACGGCGACCGCATCCTTCCCGTCACCTCCGAGATCGCCGACCGCTGGGGCCGGCTCGCGCCTACCCGACCGCTGCCCGTGACGGACGGCCTCATCGCCGCGACCGCGCTGGTGCACGGGCACACCGTCGTCACCCGCAACGTCGCGGATTTCGAACGCGCGGGCGTCAATCTGCTCAACCCCTTCGCGTGACACACAAGTCCGTTCAAACCGCCCAACTCGCCAAACTCCGGCAGGAGAAGCAGGGTCTGATGCAGGACCTGTTAACCGGCCGCGTCCCGGTGCCCGCCTGACGCCGCTTACTCATGCGCACCAACCCTTCACTCGAAAAACTCGCCGCCACCCTTCGCGTCGAAGACGCGCGAGTGGAACTGGATGACGTCGTGTTTCACCTCTGCGACCACGTCGCCATTCCCGTGTCTTTCCCCGCTGCGGTCTCCATGCACGGCCGCGAGCTACGACTTCACCTGCGCATTCCCGCATCGGCCACCCTGCCGCCCGAGCTGCAACCGCTCATCGAGCGCAAAACATCTGGCCCCGTCACCGTGGAACGGGAGGACTGCCACCGCGTCACCGCCCGCACCGAGCACGGGCTCGCGGTCGAATTGGAGGGCTTGCACCCTCAGCCGTCCGAAAGCGAATCCTCGGGAAACTTGCATCGCTACCGTCTGGATTTTTATCGCATCCACGCCCCCGCCGAAGGGTTCGACGCGAAAAACTCCGCCGAGATGCGCCAGCTCTTCGTCGAACTCCACGCAAGCCACCCCGAATCCGCCCCGCCCACCATCTTGGCGGCGGCCGAACCGCACGACAACCTGTTCGCCATCATTCCCAATCTGGAACTTTTGATCCGGCCGCACGGCACCCAAGACAGGCGCACACACACCTTCCACGGCGAGCTGCCCTCGTCGAAACTCCACTGTTTCGTCGGCAAGGTGGACGGCGGCGAGTTCTGCCTCGAAGCCACCGAGGACGGTGACCTCGAAGTCTCATTTTCCCGTCAGGTCCACGCGCCGGGCGCCCGATGCTCGGCCGGCAAGGTTTTCGACGCTATCTTGGCCGCGATCGGCTACACTCACGGCAGCCATCCGTGGCCCTTCTACCGCGAGCACTCACGCGATCACCGCATTATCGAGCGCTGGCTAAGGGCACGCGACGACGTCCGTCGCCACGGTCTGACGCCCTTGAACAAGGGCCGTCTCTTCATCTCCAAGGAAGCCCAGTCGCTCTTCGTGGCGGCGGCGGAGTTTTTTGCCTCCGATTCCGAAGCCGCGCATCTGCACACCCGCGCCCAATGGCTTTTGCGCGAAGCCAATCCCAAGCACCTTGCCCAACCGATTCAATTGATGGCGCTTTGCATCCTGTTCGAAGGCCTGATGAACGACCTCGGCCTCCGCTTGCTGACGGAGCAGGAACGCAAGCACTCAAGGGAAGGAGGGCTCCCCCGACCGAAAAAATGGCAAGCCATCATCGAGCGCCACGGCTTGCCGTGGACGGACGCGTTCGAGCGGGTTTACGAAAGCTGGGATTTCTACCGCAGCCCCTTGGCGCACGGCTTTCAGGAACGCACCCGCGATACCGCTGGCACCTCCTTCAACGCCTACTCCCGCCTTACCGCAGCCCTCCACATCCTCCTCGCCCGCGAGGCCGGCTACGCCGGCCCCTTGGCCAAATCCATCCTCGAAGGCGACGAGACTGTCGTCATTCCATCCCCGTCGCCTATCTCACCGTGACCACACCGCGGCTTACTGGAACGAGGTGCACAAGGTCCTGCCCAACCACCGCGAGCACAAGGAGTGGCTCCGCGTCCAGGGCGCAGCCATGGATATTTAAGGCGGCTCAGGCCAGGCGGGCTTCGGCGCCGGCTTCGTAGCGGGCGATCCAGGCGCGGTGCCAAGGCGCGAAGTCGCCGGCTTCGAGGTGGGCGCGGACTTGCGCCATCAGGTCGAGGTAGAAGGCGAGGTTGTGGATGGTCAGCAGGGTGCAGGCGAGGATCTCGCCCGCGACCAGGAGGTGGCGCAGGTAGGCGCGGGAGAAATTCGTGGCGTAGTTGTTCACCTCGGGATGGATGGGGCCGGGGTCGGTGCGGAAACGCTCGTTGCGGAGGTTCAGCGGGCCGTCGGGGGTGAAGACGAGGCCGTTGCGGGCGACGCGGCTGGGCAGCACGCAGTCGAACATGTCCACGCCCAGCGCGATCATTTTCAACATCTGCGGCGGGGTGCCGAGGCCCATGGTGTAGCGGGGTTTGTCGGCGGGCAGGAAAGGCGTGGTCGCGCCGACTTGTTTCAGCATCTCGGGTTCGGGTTCGCCCACGCTCACGCCGCCGACGGCATAGCCGGGGAAATCCAGCGCGCCGAGGGCCTCGGCGGCTTCCCGGCGGAGGTCGTCGTAGGTGGAGCCCTGGACGATGGCGAAAACGTGGTGGCCGGCGGCGAGGAAGCCGGAGTCGGTGGCGATCTGTTTGCACTGCGCGGCCCAGCGCAGCGAGCGGGCGCAGGCGGCGGCGGTGGCGTCGCGTTCGCAGGGCCAGGGCGGGCACTCGTCGATCACCATGGCGATGTCGCTGCCGAGGTTGGCCTGGATGGCCATGACCTCGCGTGGGCCGAGGAAACATTTTTTGCCGTCGAGGTGGCTTTGGAACTCGACCCCGTCGTCGTGCATCTTGCGGAGCTTGGCGAGGGAGAAGACCTGGAAACCGCCGCTGTCGGTGAGGATGGGGCCGTCCCAGCCCATGAACTGGTGGAGGCCGCCGAGTTCGCGGACCAGTTCGCTGGTGGGGCGGAGGTTGAGGTGGTAGGTGTTGCCGAGGATGATCTGGGCGCCGAGCTCGCGGAGCTGGACGGGGCTGACGCCCTTGACCGTGCCCTGGGTGCCGACCGGCATGAAGATGGGCGTCTCGATCACGCCGTGGCGGGTGCGCAGGCGACCGCGGCGGGCGGCGGTGTGCGGATCGGTGAGCAGCAGGTCGAAATGCGGGACGGGCATGGCTGCAGCCTCCCCGGGCGGCGGGGCGCGGCCAAGCGGTTTTTCACCGCCCCCCGAGGACGGGTCAGATCGCGTCGCCGGGCGGACGGTAAGCGCCGTCGCCGCCAAGTTGTTTGAACTTGAACAACACGACCGCGAAGGCGGCGACGGCCACCGCCGCGAGCGCGCCGCCGATAAGAAAGGTGTAGCGATACACCTGGCCGATCGAATCGAGGAACCAACCGAGGGCGGGCGGCACCACCATCAAGCCCATCGCCCCCAGGATGCCGGCGGCCGATGCGAACTGGGCGAATTTTGTGCGCGGAAAAAGTCGCTGGCCCAGGGAAGCCGTGGCGGTGAAATATGTGCCCGTCAGCACCCCATGGGCGACGAACACGATGGAGAACGCCTTCGCCTCCGTCGCCACGAAGCCGCCCCAGATCATCGTGACCGCGTAGAGACCCAGCGCCGTCAGGCCGATCCGCAGCGGATGGAAACGGTCGGCCATCCACCCGAGCGGATAGGACAGCGCGAGCGAGAAGCAGTAGGTGATGACCAGCAACTCGCCGTAGCGGCCCATGTCCAGGCCCACGCTCTTGGCGTAGAAGACGCTGAAGGTGTTGACCGGGAGCGCCATCACCGCGCCCAGCATCATGGCCAGGAAAACCCAGAGATAAAACGGGTTCGTGTAACACTCGCGCAGGTAGGCTTTCATCGGCGCGACGAAACGGACCGCGAAAGATCCGTCGCCCGGCTCGCGGGGCGGGGGCGGAGGGTATTCGCCCTCCTTGACCCGCAGGCACATCACGCTGAAGCCGATGCCGAAGAGCAGTCCGACGCCGAGGAAGATCTCCCGGTAGTGAGTCTCCGCGTAGTCGATCAGCCAGAAATTGAACACGATTCCCGCGATCAGGCCGACCGCGCGGAACAAGCCGTAGAAACGTCCGATCACCTCCGGCGGAACCACGTCGTTGATCAGGCCGCCGAATACCGCCTGCGCGATGGTCTGGAAGATCTCGAAGCTCGACCAGAAGAAGCTGAACACGATCAGACGGCAGCCGACCACGCCGGGTGAACCGGCCCCCAGCACGCCGTGCAGCCACTCGGCCACGGGTGCGGTGAAGGCCAGGCCGGCCATGGACAAGGCCACGATCGGCGCCGGGATCAGCATGTAGGGAATGCGGCGCCCCCAGCGCCCGCGGTGTCGGTCCGACCGCACGCTGATGATCGGTCCCACGATGAGACCGATCGCCGCCGGCAGCGATCCGACCAGCAAGCCCACGATGAAGTCCGTGGCCCCGAATTGTTTCAGCACGATCTGCCCGACCGGCACGATGGTTCGCTCCTTCATGTTCCACGCGAAGTCGCCCCACAGCAGCCAGGCGAAAAGCACGACCAACCCGGGGGTGGTGTAGGCCAGCGTGCCCGCCCGCCAGAGACGGCGCGAAGGAACGGTCGCCGTCCCTTGGGGTGCGGCTGAAGACGAGGGGGTGGGTTGGTCCATGGGGTAGGAGAGCGTTGGTCCGCGCGAGGCCCGGGGCGCGTGGCGGAAAACCCCCAGCGTGTGGTCCGGGCAAAGCCTGACAATTCCCGGGCGGGAGGAAAATCCCGCGAATTTTCCACTCGCCTCGCGGGTCGCGGTGTCGCCCGCCTTGTCCAACTCGCCCGCCGCTCGCGTTGCCCGAAGGGCTTGGGCGACGGCGTGGATTTTCTCAGGCCGGGTTGGCGCCGGCGGTCGGGGCGGGGAAGGGCAGTTCGAGCGGTTCCAGGTTGTCGGCGGTGTCGCTCGATTCGTCCTCCAACGGGAATTCCTTCCGGAAGTCGGCGAAATCGATCAGCTCCATGCGGCCGTCGAAGTGCTCCACGATGGCGGTGAGGCTCTCGACCCAGTCGCCGCTGTTGAGGTAGTGCACGTCGCCCATCATGCGGTCGGCGGCGGTGTGGATGTGGCCGCACATCACGCCGCTGCAATCGCGGCTCTTGGCGAGATCGGAGATGTGTTGCTCGAAGTGCGAGACGTGGCTCACGGCCTGTTTCACCCGGGCCTTCACCGCCTTGGAAATGGAGTAATACTCTTTGCCCCGCCAGGCCCGGTATTTGTTGTAAAGGCGATTGACGCGCATGAGCACGCGGTAGCCCCAGTCGCCGGCGTAGGCGAGGAAGACGAAGTTCTTGGTCACGGTGTCGAACACGTCGCCGTGAAGGACGAGGTAGCGGCGGCCGTTGGCGCCTTCGTGAATGTGGTCCTCGGCGATCTCCAGGTTTTCGAAGGTGACCGGGATGAACTTGGAGAGGATGTCGTCGTGGTTGCCGCGGAGGTAGATCACCTGGGTGCCGCGTTTTTCCAGTTTCTTGAGCACGAGGCGGATGAAGCGGCTGTGGGTCTTGGGCCAGAAGGTGGCCTGTTTCAGGCGCCAGCCGTCGATGATGTCGCCGTTCAGGATGAGTTTCTCGCAGCGGGTGTATTTGAGGAAATGATTCACCTCGCGCGCCTTGCAGTCGTGGGTGCCGAGGTGGACATCGGAAATGATCACGGTGCGGACCTTGAGCGTGCGTTTATCCATCGCGGGAAAGGGCTAACGGGTGGGTGGCCGGGTGCCTAGGGTGGAAGTGGGTCCGTTGCCGAAAAGTCACGGAACCGCCGCCGGGGCGACCGTGAGGCGGGCGGCGGCGCGGGCGGGAGTTTCCGCAGGCGCGGGGTGCGCGGGGACGGGCACGGCGATGCGCAGGCTGGCGGGGAGGACCTTCACCTCGACGCGGGCGCCGCAGGGGCGGACCTCGCCGTCGGTGTGGATGAAGCCGGGGGTGTCGCGCTCGATGCTGAACGACGGGGCGCGCAGGCGGGTGACGCTGGGGGAGCCGTCGATGCGTTTGGTGAACAGGCGCTCGGCGAGGGGCAGGACGTTGAAGGGGGTGAGGCGGCGGATGATGGTGAGATCGAGCAGGCCGTCGTCGACGCGGGCGTGGGGGGCGATGAAGCAGTCGTTGCCGTATTGGTCGGAATTGGCGACCGCCACGATGAAGCCGGGGGAACGGAGCACCTGGTCTCCGCATCGGATAACGTAGTCGGACGGGCGGTAGCCGAAGAGGGTGCGCCAGGTGGTGCGGGCGTAGGCGGTGAAGCCGCGGGAGGTGAGGGCGTTGAAACGGGCGCTGATCTCGGCGTCGAAGCCGAGGCCCATGGCGTTGAAGAAGGGGTGGTCGTCGGCCACGCCGGTGTCGATGGTGCGGATGTGGCCGGCGAGCAGGGCGCGGAAGGCGCCTTTGCCGGGGCCGGGCAGGCCGAGGTGGCGGCCGAGGCCGTTGCCGGAGCCGCAGGGGATGAGGCCGAGGGCGGCGGGCGTGCCGACGAGGGCGGCGGCGACCTCGTTCATGGTGCCGTCGCCGCCGATCGCCACGACCAGATCGCAGCCGTCGTCGAGGGCGCGGCGGGCGAGCTCGGTGGCGTGGAGCGGGTGTTCGGTGGGCACGACGGTCGCGTCGAGCCGGTGTTCGGCGATGAAGTCGCGCGCGCGCTGGAGCAGCCAGGGGTTGCGGGCGTTGTGGCCGGAGTGCGGGTTGAAGATGAAGCGGGCGCGGGTGTGCATCCGGGCGGTCAGGCGGCGGCGGTCTGGGCGGGGGTCGGGGTCGGAAGATGCCCGGGCGGCGTGGCGTTGGCAACCTCGCGCAAATCGCGGGCGAAGCCGTCGATCACGCGGCCCCAGGGGATGTTCTCGGCGGTGGCGCGCGCGATCAGGCCGAGGCTGCGGCGCAGGCGGGCGTCGCGGGCGAGCTCGATCGAGCGGGCGACAAAATCGGTCTCGTCGCCCAAGGCCACCAGCAGGCCGTTCTCGCCGTGGCGGACGTAACGGGCGGCGGCGGCGTAGTTGTAGGCGCAGACGGCGAGGCCCGAGGCCATGCTCTCGGTCACGACGTTGCCGAAGGTCTCGGTCAGGCTGGGGTAGAGGAAGGCGTCGGCCGAGGCGTAGTGGCGGGCCAGGTCCTCGCGGTCGAGGAAGCCGGTGAACACCGCCCAGGGGTGGCGGCGCTGGAGTTTTTTGCGCAGCGGGCCGTCGCTGACGAGGACGAAGCGGGCGCGGGGCTGGACCGAGCGGATGGCTTCCCAGGCGCGGAAGAGCAGGGCGTAGTTCTTTTCGGCGGCGAGGCGGCTGACGTGGACAAAGACCGGGTCGTCGGGTCCGGCGCCCCAGCTCTGGCGGAGGGCGGGGTCGCGTTTGGCGGGGGTAAACAGGTCGGTGTCGACGCCGCGCGAGAGCAGTTTCATGCCCTTAAAGCCGTCGCGGGCCAGCTCCTGGTTGAGCTCGTCGGTGGGCGACAGGGTGATGCGGGTGCGGTTGTGGAACCAGCGCAGGTAGGCGAGGGCGGGGCGGGTGAGGAAATCGAAGCCGTAGTGTTTCGAGTAGCTGTGGAATTTGGTATGAAACGACGACGCCAACGGGATGCCGAGGGCGTCGGCGGCGGAAAGGGCGGACCAGCCCAGCGGGCCCTCGGTGGCGACGTGCACGACGTCGGGGCGCTCGGCGCGCCAGGCGCGGAGCAGGCGGCCGCGGGCGGGCAGGCCGGCGCGGAGCAGCGGATAGCCCGGGATGGGCACGCCGGGGTAGGGCACCTCGGTGTAGGGGCGCGGGCCGGCGGCGTGGGCGGCGTTTTCGGCGTCGCCCTGGCGGGGGCGGTGCACGGTGACGGCGAAGCCCCGTCGGGTCAGGCCGGCGGCGAGGTGCCCGAGGGTCATGGCGACGCCGTTGATCTCGGGCGGGAAGGTTTCGGTGACGAGGGCGAGTTTCACGCTTGCGACCGGGTGTCGTCATGCGTGCTTGGATACGCAATCGCAAACCCTTCCCGGACCGTCCCTATCACCACGCCGTAACCTATGTGCCGTTTTCTTTACGTCCTCACCGGTCCGACCGCCGTCGGCAAGACCGCGCTGGCCCTGGAATGGGCGGAGGCGAACGGCGCGGAGATCGTCTCGTGCGACGCGAGTTTGTTCTACCGGGGCCTGGACATCGGCACGGCCAAGCCGACGGCGGCGGAACGGGCGCGGGTGCCGCACCACCTCATCGACGTCAGCGCGGTGCGGGAGCGCATGGACGTGACGCGCTACGTCGAGGCGGCGCGGGCGGCCTGCGAGGACATCCTCGCGCGGGGGCGGAAGGTGTTGGTCACGGGCGGGAGCGGGTTTTACCTGAAGGCGTTTTTCGGGCCGGTGGCGGACACGATCGAGATCCCGGACGCGTTGCGCGCGGAGGTGGCGGAGCTGGAGCGCGCGGCGGGGCTGGCGGGTCTGGTCGGGCGGCTGCGGGCGGTAAATCCGGGCGCGGACGATCTGGCGGGGGTCGACTTGGACAACCCCCGGCGGGTGGCGCGGGCCTTGGAGCGGTGTTTGGCCACGGGGCGGACGGCGGCGGCGCTGGCGGCGGAGTTTTACGCGCGGCCGGGGCCTTTTGCCGACTGGGAGGTGCGGGCGGTGGTTTTGACCCGGCCCGATGCGGAGCTGCGGGCGCGGATCGCGGCGCGGGTGGAGGCGATGTTGCGCGACGGGTTGGTTGACGAGGTGCGGCGGCTCCGGGCGGAGGGGCTGGAGGACAATCCCAGCGCGGCGAGCGCGATCGGGTATCGGGAGACGCTGGCGGTGTTGCGCGGCGAGCTGGCCGAGGCGGGGCTGGCGGGGGAGATCGCGGGCAATACCTGGCGGCTGGTGCGCAAACAAAAGACCTGGTTCCGGACGCAGTTGCCGGCGGAGGCGGTGCGCGTGGTCGAGGCGGCCGGGGCGACTGCGGCGGGTTTGTTTTAACCCGGGGCGGCGGGGGCGCGGGAGCCGAACTGGCGCTGGATGCTGGCGGCGATGTCGGGGAGCTTCACCGGCTTGGTGATGTAGTCGTCCATGCCGGCGGCGAGGCAGGCTTCGCGGTCGCCCTGGAGGGCGTTGGCGGTGAGGGCGATGATGCGCGGCTGGCGTTCCGCCGGGAGGGTGTTGCGGATCTCGCGGGAGGCCTCGAAGCCGTCCATCTCGGGCATCTGGAGGTCCATGAACACGAGGTCGTATGGGCGGGCCTCGAGGGCGCGGAGCGATTCGAGGCCGTTGGCGACGGCGTCGGCGCGGTAGCCGAGGCGTTCGAGGAAGCGGAGGGCGACCTTCTGGTTAACCAGGTTGTCCTCCACCAACAGGATGGACAGCGGGATGGTCTCGCCGAGGGGTGTGACGTCGATGGCCGGCGTGGTCTGATGGCGGGTGGTTTCGAGGCCGAGCTGGCGACGGAGGGCGGCGATGACGAAACCGGTGCGGGCGGGGCGGGCGAGTTTGGCGTGGACGGGGCCGAGCAGGGCGGGGTCGGCGGGCGGGTGGCCGATGGGGTGGAGCCAGACCACCGGGACGCCGAGGCCACGCAGGGCTGGGACGAGGGCGACGGCGTCTTCCCCGGCGAAGAAGGCGGGGTCGGCGAGAACCAGCGTGGGGCGTAGGCTGGATTCGGCGAGCAGGGGGCCGAGGTTGGCGGGTTCGGCGGGGGCTAGGACGGGGCCGAGTTGGGCGGTGATTTGCTCGATCAGACGGCGGCGGTTGAGCGGCTGGGCCTCGAGCACGAGCACGACGGGGCGGACGGCGGGGGCGGACGGCGGGGGCTCGGCGGAGGCGGGTGTGGCGGCCGGGCGGAGGGGTAGGGCGAAGCGGAAGACGGAGCCTTCGCCGACGACGCTCTCGACGATGATCTGGCCGCCCATGAGAGCGGTGAGGCGCTGGCAGATGACGAGGCCGAGGCCGGTGCCGCCGTATTTGCGGGTGGTGGAGGAATCGACCTGGGAGAAGGCCTTGAAGAGGCGGCCGATGCGGTCGGGCGGGATGCCGATGCCGGTGTCGCGCACGCGAAACTCGATGGTCTTGTCGGAGGCGGGGGCGATCTCGATCGAGACGGAGCCGGCGGGGGTGAACTTGACGGCGTTGTTGACCAGGTTGGCGAGGATCTGGCGGAGGCGGGTGGGGTCGGTCTCGATCCAGGCGGGGAGGGTGGGATCGACGCGGTAGGCCAGGTCGAGGCCGCGGGTGGACGCGACGGGCGCGAAGAGATCGAGCGTTTCCTCGACGAGGGCGGTGAGGTCGAAGGGGATGGTCTCGAGCTCGAGGTGGCCGGACTCGATCTTGGAGAAGTCGAGGATGTCGTTGATGATGGCCAGAAGGGTCTCGCCGGACTGGCGGATGGTGTTGACCGAGTCGCGCTGGTCGGGGTTGAGCGGGGTGTGGAGCAGGAGGCTGGTCATGCCGATGACGCCGTTCATCGGGGTGCGGATCTCGTGCGACATGGACGCGAGGAAGTCGCTCTTGGCGCGGGAGGCGGCGTCGGCCTCGATCTTGGCGCGGCGCAGTTCGCGTTCGGTCTCGACGCGCTGGGTGATGTCGGCCGCGAGCAGGATGAAGTTTTCGAGGCGTCCGTCGGCGGCGTAGACGGGCTGGAGGTCGAGCGAGAGTTCGTAGGGGCGGCCGGAGGCGGAGCGGCTGGAGACGTCGGTCGAAAGGGGGTCGCCGGAGTCGAGGGCGGAGCGGAGGCGGAGGGCGGCCTCGGGGTCGGCGGAGGCGAGGATATCGACGGCGGGTCGGCCGGCGACCTCGGCGAGGGGGCGGCCGAGGAGGCGGGTGAAGGCGTCGTTGACCCAGTCGACGGCGCCGTCGGGGCGGGCGATGACCACGATGTTGTCGGTGCGGGCGGCGACGAGGCCGAGTTTGCGTTCGGCGAGCTGGGAGGCGCGGAGGGCGGCCTCGGCCTGGCTGCGTTCCTCGATCTCGCCGCGAAGCTGGGTGTTGGCGAGCTCGGTCAGCCGCTGGCCGGCGCGGGCGACGCGGGCGAGGTGGACGGACAACCCGAGGAGGAAGGTGATGCCGAGGCCGGTGAGGAGGGCGACCTCGGGCAGGCGGCGGCGGGAGAGGGCGTCGGCGCCGCGGGCGGGGGAGAAGGCGATGCGGACGCGGCGGTCGAGGATGATCAGGCTGGACTCGATCGCCTCGGCGATGGGTTCGGTCCGGGCGAGGGTATCGCGGGTGTCGAACACGGGCACGCCGCCTACCTGGATGGAGTAGTCGTGGGAATCGCCATAACGCAGGCGGGCCTCGAGGGCCTGGAAAAGGCGCGCGTAGGTGTAGTCGGCGGCGGCGTAGCCGGTGGAGCCGCCGACGGTGAGGATTGGGGCGTAAAGGGCGAAGCCGGGCCCGCGGCCGGGCACGATGAGGGTGCCGGACACGGCGGGCAGGCCGGTGCCGCGGGCGCGGAGCATGGCTTCGGCGCGGAGCGGCTCGCGGGAGTGGTCGAAGCCGGTCAGTCCCTCGTTGCCGGCCGTGGGGTAGAACCACCGCACGCGGCCGTCGTTGCCCAGCCAGGAGACCGAGTGGGCGCCCGGTCCGGCTTCGGCGCGGGCCTCGGAGGAGCGACGTTCGCTGATGAAGCTGCGGGCGTCGGCCTCGCGCACGACGGAGCTCGCGCCGTCCAGCAGGCTCCAGCGGCGGGCGATGCGTTCGAGCTCGGCGGATTCGCGCTCGATCTCGAGCACGATGGCGGAGGCGAGGTTGTTGAGGTTGTTGCGCGCGGTGTCGGCGGAGAAGAAGCGCTCCCGCTCCCGCAGTCCGGTGTAGAGGATGACGGTGAGGGCGACCGAGGCGACGATCACGGGCAGCGGGATCCAGCCGGGGGGCGCGTCGGTGCTGGTTTCGTGGATACGCCAGGCGGCGGCGAGCAGGGCGAGGCCGACGAGCAGGGCGAGGCCCCCGGCGTAGGGGGAGAGGCTGCCGCCGCCGGCCCAGCCGTAACCGCCGGGCAGGCTCAGGAGGTGGCCGAGGATGCCGGCGCTGCCGATCGAGGCGTAGAGCGATCCGGCGAGGCCGAGGGCGAGGGCGCGGCGGGCGGGGCGGGAGCCGAAGAGAGGGGTCACGACCAGACCGGCCGCGACCAGACAGATCGCGGCGACCGGGGCCATGCGGCCGGGGTGGACGGTGGCGGCGGCGGCCAGGTAGTCGCGGGCCAGCAGCTGGTCGATGCCGAGGTCGAATCCGGCGAGGTGCTCGAACATCGTGAGCAGGCCCAGCCCGGCGGGCACAAGCCCGAGCCAGGTCAGCTTTCGCGGACCGCCGATCAGAAAGAAGAGGGCGGCGCCAAGGCAGGCCACGCCAAGACCGGTGTTGACCTTGATGGGTTCGAATTGCGCCCCGGCCTGCACCAGCGCGTCGACGCGCAGCCACCAGCCGGTCACGACGACGATTCCGGCGAAGGCGACCAGCAAGCCCAGCCCGGATGCGACCAGACGCACCCAGGAGGTCGGGGGCGTGAGCGGTTGGGGGGCGGGCTTCATGCGACGAGCGAGGCTACGTAGCGCGCGCGGCCGGTTGCGAGGGGAAATCCCCGCGTCGTGCTCACGGACCCGGAGTCGGTGCGACCGGCGTGGGCGCGGAGCGGGCGCGATCACCTCCGATCATACGGCGAAACAGGCGGGTGGGGCCGTAGGTGAAGGTCCAACCCGGCTCCTCCAGCGTGCCGGTGAGTTCGACCTCGAGGACGTTGGTGAGCGGGCTGAGCACGAAGCCGGCGGTGGAGGAGAGCAGGCCGGAGCGTTGCTCAAAGGGGTGGACGCGGGCGTTGAAGGCGAGGGTGCCGGCGTCGAGCAGGTAGTCTCCCTTGGCCTCGACCAGGGCGGAGGGGCCGGTGAGGCGGAGCGAGCCGAAGGCGAGTCGATTGCGGTCGAGGTCGAAGCCGGCGCGCGCGTCGGTCAGCCGGACGGTGCCCAGGCCGATGCCGATTTCGGAGAGCAGGCTGGAGAAGCCGCCCAACAGGCGGATGCGGGCGAGGTCGGCGCCGACCACCTCGCCTTCGCCGTGTCCGGACAAGCCCAGCGGATCGTCGAGCGGCCCGGTGGCCTCGAGCGAGAGCGCCAGGGTGCCGCCAAGCGGGCGGTTTTTTTCCGTTTCGGCGTGGAGTTTGGCGGCGGGCGGCTCGGCGGCGGGCGGGGCGGGGCGGGAGGCCTGGAATTCGCGCCACCGGGTGATGGCGAGGTCGAGGCCGGAGTCGGCCAGGCGGACGTCGAGGGCGATCAGGCGATCTTCCTCCGGCCCGGAGAGGGTGGCGCGGCCGGTGGCGAGGCCTCCGGCGAAACCGGCGCGGATATCCTCCAGAAGCAGCTCGCGGTCGCGCCGCTCGACGCGGAGGGCGAGGTGGTCGAGGGGAAAACCCCGGTAGCGGAGGGGCGCGGTGGCGACGACGTCGAGCACGTAGTCCTGGCGGTTGTTTTTCTCGGGTTGGCCCGGGCCGAAAAGTTCGCCGACCAGGTGGATGTCCGGCGGGGCGGTGAGGGCGAGCGGTTCGACCAGGGCGGGACCTTCGACGGGGAACACGAGCGGGATCGAGGCGACGGGCAGGTCGGACCGGATGTCGAAGGCCATGCGGGCCCAGCTGTCTATGACGGGGTTGTAGACGCGGGTGAACGTGCCGGTGGCGCTATGGCCGTCGGCGACTGCGCGGAAGCCGTGCACCTCGACGCGGTGGTCGTGGGTGCGGATGCGGGTGTCGAGGGAGTCCACCGGCAGGGCGCGCAGGCTCATCGGGCCGGAGTGGACGCCGATGAATACGTCGCTGCGGTCGGGCTGCCCCCAGACGCCGTGGATGTCGATCTCGGCCTCGGGCGCCCGGGCGCCGAACGTGAAATTCTCCCACAGATGGTCCCACCATTCGGTGAACCAGCCCTCTATCAGCATCGGACGCAGGCTGCCCGCGAGGAGGAAGCGGTAGGCGAGGGTGTCGACGTCCATCTCATAGGTGCCGCTCGCTCCGCAGTCGGCCAGGATCATGCGGGCGGGGTCGGCGATCA
The DNA here is from genome assembly GCA_027482905.1 of Opitutaceae bacterium. GTDB lineage: Bacteria > Verrucomicrobiota > Verrucomicrobiia > Opitutales > Opitutaceae > IMCC26134_A. The sequence goes on along the minus strand of JAIXVP010000078.1, from coordinate 17,404 downwards.
CACGACGCGATACGGCATCGTAGACGATATCGGCGTTGGCGCGGTCCCAGGCGACGTCGTGCGCGCTGGCGCGGCCCGTGGTGAAGCGCAGGGTGGCGCGATCCGGGTGGCCGCCGGGGCCGAGGGTGGCGGTGGCAGCCAGATCGATCGGATCCCCGATGGTGAACCGTGTGCGCGCCTTGGCCGGGATGAAAGGCCGGGCGATGTCGAGCAAGGCGGGGGTGATCGCGCCGTTCGCGCCGACCGTGCCGGAGCGGGCGGCGGGGTCGCCCTCGAGCTCCACCGACCATGGGGCGTCGGCGAGGCGGGTGGAGACTTCGGCTTCCACCCGGGGCGCCGCCGGGTCCCGGCTGTAGCGAACGGTGGCGATCAGCGGGACGGGCGGGAGCGCGCGGTCGGTCTTTTCCAGTCGAGCGACGGCGAGTTCGGCGGCGTAAACGGCGGGCCCGACGGCGCGGGCCCGGAGCGAGAGTTGGCTGCCGACGAGGGCGAGCGCGTCGGGGGCGGCGAAGCGTTCGGCCTGGAGGCGGATCTCGGCGGATTCCGCCGCCTCGTGTCCGTCGGCGAGGGGCAGGGTGAAAGCGAGGTGGACTTGTTCCAGGGTGGTGCCGATCAGCGCCTGGGGCAGGGCGGGGTGGGCGGGGGCGATCAGGGACGGCAATTCGGCGGCGACGGTCAGGCTTTCGGTCCCAAGGTCGACGCGGAGCGCACGGATGGAGTCGAGCGGCAGGGCCGCGAGGGAATGATAGATCCCGGCGGCGCGGACCAGGGCGGCGCGGACGATCTCGGCGGCGGGCGGGGTTTGGGCTGAGCCGGGAGCGACCGCGGGCGGGGCGCCGGTAAAACTGGTGGGGACGCCGAGCACGCGCGCGCTGGCCTGGGTGAGCGCCCAGGATTCGGCGTCGTGGGCGCGGGCGAGGCGGAATTCGCCGCCGGTGAGCAGGGCCTCCGCGACGCCCGAGGGGGACAGCGGCGCGGGCAAGGCGAGGCGGAGGCCGGAGATCTCGAGGGCGGTGGGAATGATCCGGCGTTGCAGGAGCTCGCGGCGTCGGAGCTGGAGCGAGAGCGTTTCGGCGCTCGCGAAGGCGTCGGTTTGTCCGACCAGGCCGAGGCGGGCGTCGCGGACGAGCACGCGGCCGCGCGGATCGAGCCAGACGTCGCCGACGGCGAGGGTCAGGCCTTCGCCGGCGAGGCGGCGGTCGAGCATTTGCAGCACCGGGCGGGGCACGCGCAGGCCGCCGTCGCGCAGGATGCGGATCTGGAAAATCAACGTCCCGGCGAGGAGCAGCCAGAGCGCCCAGAGCAGCAGTCGGCCGCAGACGCGGCAGGAACCGAAGAAGAGCCGGAGAGGACGCGGGGCCACGGGAGGACGGGGCGGCGACGGGGCGGGTTGATTCAGGGGGCGGGGGCGGCGGCCGGTTGGAGGAGGGTCCAAAGGGCGTCGAGGACCGGTTGTTCCAAGGTGAACACGAGACCCAGGCGTTCGCTGCCGGCGAGCTGGGTGCCGCCGCCGGCGCGTTCCGCGATGGACAGCACCAGCGGTCCGTCGCCGGCGGGCGACAGGGTGGCCTCGAGGCGGTAGGCCCAGGGTTTTTCCACGCCGTCGACGGGCACGGTGGCGGGGAAACCCTCGCGCACGACGCGGCCGGCGCGCAGTTCGCGCAGGCCGGCGAGCAGGGTGGCGAGGGCGGGCGGCGGCGGGGCGTCGGTCACGGCGTGGTCGAGCAGCGGCGGGGCGGCGGGGTCGGCGGTGGAGCGGAGCACGAGTCGCGTGATGCGCGTCGCCTCCGGCAAGCGGGCGAGTTCGCGGTCACGATAGGAGAGCGGGGCGACGTCGAGCAGCAGCAGGGTCTCGGGCGGCACGGCGTAGACGAAGGGCTGGCCGGCGACGCGGGCGTAGAGGCCGGGGTCGGCGCCGCCGGGCTGGGCCAGCTCCAGCACGAGGGTGGAGGGGCCGTCGAGGGGAGCGTTGGCGGAGGTTTCGGAGGCGGCGAGTTCGAGGGTGACGGTGCGTTCGGGGCGGTTGAAGCCGAGGTTCTCCAGCTCGACCCGCGAGGGGGCGTCGGAGACGAAGGGCGAGGCTTTCGGGCGGGGGGCGGCGGCCTCGATCAGCTGGAGGTTGCCCAGGAGCTTGCCGACCACGGCGGCGTCGGCGCGGGCGGGGGCGGAGAGGGCCGGGGAGGTCAGGCGCCAGGCGGCCGGGGCGCCGGAGCTCGCATCGAGTTTCTGGATACGAAGCGGACCGGGGGCGGAGCCCTCGGGCGGCGCGATGGTGAGGGCGGCGACGCGGGCGGGGTCGAAGGCGAGCACGCGGCGGTCGCGCAGGTCGGTCTGGGCCTGGTCGAGGGTGGCGAGGACGGCGGTCGGCACGGCGACGGTGAAGGGGGTGGGGCGGTCGTCGAGGCGGGCGTGGAGTTCGACCGTCTCGTCGCCGGGCGCGGCGGGGGCGGCGGGCAGGCCGAGCAGGAGGGTTTCGCGGCGGCCGTTGCCCTCGAGGGTGAGGCGGAGGCGGGGCACGGCGAGGCCGGTGGTCTCGGCCGAGGGGGCTGGGTCGGCGGGGAGGAAGCGGGCGACGCGGAGGGCGTTGAGATCGTTGATCAGCAGTTCGACGGGGGTCTTGGCGGCGCGGGTGGTGATGGGGGCCTCGAAGGCCCAGCGCGTTTGGTCGCGGCGGAGGCGGGTGCGGACGGAGGCGGCGCCGGACTGCAGGGTGAGGGCGCGGGCCTCGAACACGGGGATGGTGAAGAGCTGGTCGGAGCGGAGTTCGGCGAGCAGGGCGGCGGGATCGGCCCCGAAGGCGGCGCCGAAGGATGGCGGGACGACGTGCACGCGCGTGCCGTCGGGGGACAGCACGTAGAGGCGGTTGCCGACGGCGGAGGCGGCGCCGACGCGCAGGGTGAACGCGGGGGCGGGCGGAGCGGTGGCGGCGCCGGCCGGGGCGGGCGCGGGGGTGGCGGCGATTTCGAGGCGGGGCTGGTCGAGGCCGTAGTCGGCGAGGGTCTGGCCGTTGCGGGCGAGGTCGGCGACGGGGAAGCTGGTCTCGTGTTCGAGGAACTGGAGTTCGTTCAGGATGCGGCGGACGGCGAAGTCGTTGGCCGGCCAGTCGAGCGGGGCGGCGAGGAACCAGGTTTCGCCGCGGCGTTCGAGACGGAGGGTCGCGGGGGCGGAGCCGGGCGGGGCGTCGGGCGCGGGGCGGGTGGTGATGGCGAGCGCGGAGAGGTTGGCGGCCTCGGGGCCAAGCACGCGGCGGCGGTTCTCCTCGATCCGGGCGGTGGCGGACCAGGGGTGTTCGGACAGCAGCAGGTAACCGAACAGGGCGAGGTTCAGCGCGAGGAGGAGAAAGGTGACTTTGGAGCGCACGGGGGACGGGGCGGAAAAAACGGAAAATTTGAAACGCGGAAAATCTGAAAGTGGAGAGGTGGTGGAGGGGGGCGTCTGATTTCAGCGCCGCCGGTTCCAGTAGACGAGGAGTCCGAGGGCGGCGGTGATCGCGGGGAGAACGAGGAGGAGGGCGAGGCGGAGGCGGGCGAGTTCGGAGGTGGAGAGCGAGAGCTGGAAACGGTCCACCGGTCGGGGGGGCAACTGGAGTTGCGTGTCGCGGTCGACCAGCCAGTTCACGGCGGCGAGGGCGAGGGAGAGGTTGCCGCCGGCTGCGAGGCGGGCGTTGCCGAGCCAGTCGCCGCCGCCGAAGACCACGAGGCGGCCGCCGCGCACGCTGAAGGGGAGTTTGCCCTTGGGCGTCACGCGTTCGGAGGCGGTGCCGACCACAAGGCGGGGCGGCAGATCCGCGCCGGGATCGAAGACGGCCGGGCCGCGTTCGCGGTAGGCGCGTTCGCCCCAGGCGGAGGCGGAGGCGCCGAGCAGAGGAACGACCTTCAGCGCGGGGTCCAGGGCGCGGCCGGGGTCGGCACGGACGGAGCGGGAGGGGCCGAAGCGGAGGGCGATCTTGTTGTCGAAAAGAAATCCGACGACGGGGTGGCCGGAATCGGAGGGCGTGAGCACCAGGTCGCCGGCGTCGGAGCTGCCTTCGGCGCTTTGGTCGGCGATGAGCACGTCGTCGGCGAGCACGCCCCAGTCGAACAGCAGGTCGTCGAGGCCGTGGGGGCGGGCGGGGGCGAGCAGGGCGAGGATGCGGCCGGCGTTGGTGCCGAGGTAGCGGCGGAGGAATTCCTGTTCGTCGGGGCTGTAGCGGCCCTGGGGGGCGGCGACGACGAGCAGGGCGGCCTGGGCGGCGAGGGCGCGTTGCTCGGGTTTGGCGAGGTCGAGCACGGCGAGGTCGAAGTTGCGCAGGCGGAGTTCGTCGCGAAGCACGGATAGCCCGCGGCCCGGGTCGGTGTCGGTCGGGTCCATCTCGCCGTGGCCGGAGAGGAAGGCCACCAGCGGGCGGGTGGCGCGGGACACGTCGAGGATGGCGGCGGTGAAGGCTTGTTCGCCGAGGAAGGCGACCTTCTCGCGGTCCTTCATGCGGTAGAGTTCGCTGAACTCGACGACGCGGCGTTTGTCGCCGGAGAGCACGAGGAGGGTGTTGGGGTTTTCGATGCCGTATTTCTGGGCGGCGGCGCGGTTGCGGTAGACGTCGATGAACTCGGCCGAGACGGGCGCCTTCGGGTTGGCGGCGGAGGCCTCGGCGTAGTCGCGCAACAGGGTGCGGATGTCGCGGTAGGCCTGGTGGAGCGCGTCGTCCTCGGAGTCCTCGGACAGGGTGACGACGATCTTCACCGGGGCGGGAAGCTCGCGCAGGTAGGAAAGGGTTTCGGCGGAGAGGGAGTGGCGGGCGTGCCGGGACAGGTCGAGGCGCCAGGCGTGGCGGGTCGCGAGGAAGTTGAGCCCGGCGACCAGGGCGAGCACGAGCAGACCCTGGGCGAGGAGGTGGAAGGTGCGGCGGCGGCGGGCGGAGGCGAAGGACACGGACATGGACGAAAAATTTTGAAACGCGGAAACGCGGAAAAGTTGAAGGGGCGACGGAGGCGGGTAGTTTTTAGCGTTTCAAAACTTCTGTGTTTTAAGCGTTTGGTTCCCGTCAGCTGTGTAGTTGTTTGGCCTCGACGCCGAGGATGCTGAGGATGAGGGCGAGGGCGGAGCCGCTCAGGTAGTAGAGCACCTGGCGGGTGTCTACGACGCCGCGGGTGAAGTCTTCAAGGTGGGTGAAGACCTGGACGTAATCGACGGCGGCGCGCACGCCGGCGAGGGACTCGAGCTTGAGCAGTTCGAGGGTGCCGGCGAAGCGGGTGCCGATGACCAGCGCCAGCAGCAGGACAAAGGCGAGGATGCCGGCGACGGCCTGGTTGCGGGTGACGGAGCTGGCGAGGATGCCGAGGGCGACGAAGAGGGTGCCGGAGACGGCGATGAAGAGGTAGCCACCGAGCAACGGTCCAAGGTCGATGGGTTGGGATTGGCCGCCGAAGCGGACGAGGATGTAGAAAAACCCGCCGGTGGCGGCCCAGAGGGAGAGGTAGAGCGCGTAGGCGGCGGCGAACTTGGCGAGCACGACTTGCGGGGTGGTGACCGGGGTGGTGAGCAGGGTTTCGAGGGTGCCGAGGCGGCGTTCCTCGGCGAGGCTCTTCATGGTGAGGAGCGGGACCATAAAAAAGACCGGCAGCCAGAAGAGTTGGAAAAACACGGCGGCGGGCGCGGCTTCCTGGGGGGCGGCGGTGAAGGTTTCGAGGATGCCGGCGAACACGAAGCCCATCACGAGCAGGAAAAGGGTCGCGGCGATGTAGGTCGCGGGACTCACCAGGAGCATGCGGAGCTCATGGGCGAGAAGGATGCGGAAGAGGCGCATGGAGGGGAAGGGGGGCGAGGAGCGGGGGGCGAGGAGCAGTCAGGAGTCGGGAGTGAGGTTTGGCTGGATGGTGGGTCGGGGGATTCTATTGTAGCTCCTAGATTCTAGCTCCTCGCTTCTTTTCCGGTTCATCGCTCAGGCGGCCTTGGGGCGGGTGGCGGCGAGGAAGACGTCCTCGAGGGTGTGGCGGGCGCGGGCGAGGCCGCGGAGGCGGAAACGCGGGTCGCGGGCGAGGGCGTTGACCAAGGCTTCGCGGAGGTCGGGCGCGTCGGGGGCGGCGGCGAGGCGGACGGTGGCGAAGCCGTCGGGGCCGGCGACGGAGTCGGGCGGCGCGGGGACGAGGGAGGGGTGCAGGCTGGCGAGCAGGGCGGGGAGGGCGTCGAGGGGGCCGGCGAGTTCGAGTTCGTAGGCGGCGGCGCCGATCCATTCGCGACGGAGGTCGGCGGGGGTGCCGGCGGCGACGACGCGACCCTGGTTCATGATCACGACGCGGTCGCAGGTGGCCTCGATCTCGGGCAGGATGTGGGAGCTGATGAGCACGGTCATGCGGCCGCGCAGGCCGGCGATGAGGTCGCGCACGGCGAGGATCTGGTGGGGGTCGAGGCCGATGGTGGGCTCGTCCATGATGATGACGGGGGGCTCGGCGAGGATGGCGTCGGCGATGCCCACGCGCTGGCGGTAGCCCTTGGAGAGTTTGCCGATGATGCGGTCGCGGACCCGGCCGAGGTCGCAAAGGTGGACGACCTCGTCGAGGCGGGGGGCGAGGTTGCGGCGGGTGAGGCCCTTGAGGCGGGCGCGGAAGTGGAGGTATTCGCGGACGCGCATGTCGTCCGGGAGGGGGTTGTTCTCCGGCATGTAGCCGATGAGGTTTTTGACGTCGGCGGGGGCGGAGGCGACGTCGACGCCGCAGATGGTGACAAGGCCGGAGGTGGCGGGCAGGTAGCCGGTGAGGATGCGGAGGGTGGTGGACTTGCCTGCGCCGTTGGGGCCGAGGAGGCCGATGATCTCGCCCTGCGCGACCTCGAAGCTGACGCCGCGCACGGCGGGGTGGCCGGCGTAGGATTTGACGAGGTCGTGGACGAGGATGGCGGGTTCAGCGGACATGGACAGGAAGGCCTTCAGTGAAGGACTCCACTGACCAAGGGCCAATGACCAATGTTGCCCGCGGAGGGGCGATTTGGTTTGCGAGGATCCTGCTGAGAGAGGGTGTTTTGGGCAGGGGACGGCGGTTTCGCACTCCAGCGCCAACAGTATGCGCTCGCGTAGGGTCGTCGGTCGCCGACGACCACGCAGTCCAGTCACGCCCTGTAAAGCCGATGAACGCGCCCGGTCGTCGGCTAGCGGCGCCAAGCTCGGGATTTTGTGAAGGGATTTTGATCAGTGGGAGCGCATCCTTCCGGGATTCCGATAGGCGAATTCCAAACGAAAACCGAAGTCCACCCATTACAACCAAGCGGGCGCACCTGCCATTCTTTCAAAACCAATGCTAAGAGTGACGAAACTCGGTCAAACCGGCGTTCCGTGTTCCTTGGTCTCGAGCCTCCGCGATTCAAGGTGCGACGTGAAAAGCTCCGCGACCGCGTCGAGGGAAAGGAGAGCGCCGAGACTTACGAACAAGCCGGCACTTAACCCCGGATATTGAAGGCGATTTGGGCCGCGCCGCAGGTCCCAGGATAGACCGTGGCACAATTATGACTCCCGAAAACAACCGTAATTGGTCCGTTCAAATGTATTGTGAAATCGCCTTTCTCCGCTGTCTTTCCGTCAACTCCGGACTCCCGTGCACCGCAGCGATTTCCCTCTGCCTTCCCAGTGTTTTTTCGTGACCGCGTGTCTTTTCGTTTTCGCGAGTTCGACCTTCGCCGAAATGGAGCGGTCGATCGCCGGAGTATCCGGTTTTGGCGAAGAACTGCCCCCTGACTTGCGTTACTTTCAGTCAACGATCGACGACCACGTCGTCGTATCCGGCAAACTTCCCGAACGAGGTTACGGCATAGCCCGCTTTGATGGCGCAAAATGGACCCCGCTTTATCAAGGCGCGCTACCAGAAGAAATCATCGCGATCTCTGACCGTCACGACGGCTCGGCTTATGTTCTCAGTGCGTTAAACGGTCGTCCGAATGTTTTCCTTGATCGTTACGACAACGCCGGAGTTACCGAACTTGCCGAACTGCGCCTCAATCATTCCATAAGAGAGGGACTGGACGACATCAGCGGATCGGAAAATTTCGTTTTCTGCCCCGACGGCGATGTCTGGATTCTATCGGACGCTCGTCGAGTCATCCACTGGCAGGCTAAACTCCGAAAGGCTGAGGAGATCGACCTCATTAAAACGATCCCCGACTTGCGGGATGCGGGTGGCGCGACCTTGCCTCAAGGTTTCGCGCTTCCGATGTCCGGGCTGCGCGCCGGGGACGGCCGCCTCTGGTTTTGGGCCGAACACCTCAACTGGCGGGCACCTCCGAGTAAGCGCGGAATCGTGCTCCTGCGTGAACCTGGGGGAACGTCCATTCGCCCTCCCGCTTATCTCGGGCTCGAGAACATCATGGTCAGTCGTATATTTCCCGCTGCGGATGGTGGCGTCTGGATTGGTTCTAACGGCACAGATGAGAAACCCCGTGGTCGGTTGTGGCGTCTGCCGAAAGGGGCCAGGCGCTTGGTTGAAGTAAAGCTTCCGAAAGATCACGTCGTCGCGGCGCTGTTCGATTTCGGCGCGAAGCGGCTTTGCGCGCTCCAAGCATCTGACGGCGAAAATCGCATCTGGTCGCACGAAGGAGATACGTGGGAAAAGTTCGAATCCATTGAATCCTATGATCTTCCCTATTCCTTCCCTTGGGCGATTCACAATGGATACGCCATCACCGGATGGAAAGCCGACGAAGGTCTGTTCGGATTTCCGATGACAACTACAGCAAAAGCCGGAATCCGCCGCTGGAATAGGCAGGTCGGCTTGGAGCTGTTCTCGCCTGCCGGTGTTTTCCCCCTCGCAAATGATCGGTTCTTGTTTCGCGCCTATAACTCGAGGGCGGTGTTATTCAACGCCTCCGATCTCGCTCGGCAGCCTCCGGAAACTATCCTCGCCTCGCGAAATGAGCGCTGGGTTGAGGGCCCTCTGCCCGACGGTATTGGCGGTCTTTGGTTCGCACTTCGAGGCCCGAACGGACTCTCTTACGAGTATCACGGGCCCGGTGCGGTTGAGGCCTTGGTTTGGGACGATCTCGCTCTTCGCGACATCGACAATCCAGGCGAATTCACGCCGATGTTTGATAGTCAAGATCGTCTCTGGCTTCTCGCAGGAAACCAGGACGACGAGTTGCTTTGTTTCGACTCCCCCGGGCACGTCACCCGGCACCGTCGGGCGATTTCCGCTTGGCCGGACTTGATCGCAAAGGGGCTGCGCTTCCGTCCTGCCCGTTTAGTCGGAGATGTTTCAGCCGTTCCTGCGGTGGCCCGCGACGGCAAAATCCTCGCGCTCGACCGACGCGATCAACCGAAGCGCAACCGTGGTCCCGAGATTCATCTTTACGACGGTAAAAACTGGCGCTCGACGCCGATGGAGAATGTCCTGGGGTCACATGACCCAGAATATGCCGCATGGTCGGAAACCGGCCTAGCGCGAATTGGGTTCCTCGGGATAAACGGCATCGAACTCCGCGAGCAAACCTGGGCTCCGACCTCGTTCACAGAGCCGCCTCCAATCGCCTGTCGCACAAACGCCGAAAGCTATCGTCCCCTCCCCAGTTTCATCGCCGACCGCTTGCCTGAGCCCGACGGCTATGCATACGACGAAACTGGAGTCCTCTGGATTACCGCGGGCGACAGGCTTTGGCGCTCACTTGGAGATCGTCTCGTCCAAGTCCTTTCCGCCGACCAGCCCTTACCCAGGACACCGAGGTTTCTGTCCATTTATCAAATCTCGGACGGCACGCGCTATTTTGTCCCCGCACCTCACGATTCTCCTTGGCGCCTCGCCCCCCTGCCCGCGTCGCCATATAAACTTGAGGCCGCCCAACTGCCCCCGGCCAAAAAGGACGATACCATGCTCATTAAAACAAATTTGCCACCAGGCGGTTTGCTCCAATGGCGCCACGCTGACGGCGTCTGGTCGACATATGGTGAGGATCCGATCGTATCAATTCCGGAGCTACCAACCGGCGTGCAAACCGTTACGTTCCGCGCCTGGGACAATTCACTTAACTTCATCGGTTCCATCATCCTCAATATCGGCGTGCCAGATCGCAGTGATTTCGCCAATTTGAGGGTTCGTTAGCTAAGCGGTGATCGAAGTTTTGGGATTTGATCGTAAGCGTTCTCCTTGAGACCTCATCTCGGTGTCCGTCCGGCGAACTTCATACGTGGGACTATTTCAACTTTGTTTGCCCCTCCATGAATCACGGAGCGAAGTCGAGATTCAGGCGGTAGAAGCGGCGGTCGTAAACGGGGCCGGCCGGTTCGGTGACGAGGGTCTGGGCTCGGGTGCCGGTCTCGTCGGGCGTGCCGATGAAGACGGACGCGGCGCCGGTCCAGGGGCCGCCGCGGGTGCGGCGGGCGATTTCGGTCCAGGTGACAAGGTCGCTGGAGGCTTCGACCTTGATGATGATGTCTCCCGAGGGCGTGACGGGCAGCGAGAACACCAGGGCGTTCGTGCCGCCGGTGCCGGCGAAGCGGGGCAGGGCGGAGCGCGCTTCGGGGGGCATCGTGGTCCAAGGGTCGAGGCCGAGGGCGTATTTGAGCAGGTTGGGCGTGCCGTCGGCGGCGAGGTCGGCGGTTTGAGCGGTGACGAGGCCGGCCTGGATTTCCTGGGGTGTAAAGTGTTCTAGCAGCCAATCGGCGTAGGCGGCGAGAGGGGCGGGGCTGGTGTCGGTGATCGTGAGCCGGGCCTGGGCGCGGCCTTCCTGCAAGGAGTCGTCTATCCAGGCGTCGATCACGTAGATTCCGGGCGCGCGCGGCGGGGTTTCCTCGCCATTGTAGAGCCATTTCACCGCGAGGCCGGAGGGAGCGGTGGTGGCGGTGAGCAGCTTGTCGGTGCCGTCGTAGGTCTGGTCGAGGTCGCCCTGCAAGGTGAGCGTGGCCGGAACCTTGGTGATCTCAAAGCTTTGGTAAATCGACTCGGCCACTTCGTGGGATTGGTCGCCCTCCTGCACAGCGACCAGGACGCAGCTGCCGGCCGAGTGCAGGGTGGCGACGCCGTTCTCCACCGTGCAGAGTTCGGGCGTGAGCGAAAACACCGTGACGGGCAGCCCGCTGGTCGATTGGGCGGTGATGGCGAAGGGCGCGGCGGTGACCGCCTGGTCCGGAATGGCGGCAAAGGCGATCGTCTGGGGCTGCGGCTCGCCGGGCACGACCGTGATCGTGACCGGAATGGGAACGAAGAAGTTGTTCAAAGGCAGCGGCGCGGCGCCCGAGATATCATACACCGTAAAGCGCAGGTTCAGCGTGCCGGCGTAGACGGTGCCGGGCACGGCGTCGGCGTCGATGGTCAGGTAGCCGACGCCATCCACGCCCGGGTTGAAGGGAGTCGGCGCCGCCCACTCCGTGCCGGCGAGCACGCGGCCCTGGAAGTTGCCTCCCGCCTGGGCCAACCGATCGGTGTAGCCGGAGCTGGATACGCCGTCGGGCGGGGTGGCGAGCGCGCTGGTGCCGAACACGATGCTGTCGCCGGCGTTGGACGCCCAGGCGATCTTGAAACCCCAGCCGACGGTGTCGCCGGGTTTGCCGACGAGATCGGGGCCGGTGGGGTCGAGCGTGATGGTGAGGGAGTCCACGCGCGCCTCCGGGACGCCGCCCGCGAGGTAGGGCGGCAGCGGTGCCAGCGTGAACGTGTTGCTGTCGGCGAACAAGGCCGCGGGGCCGGCCAAACAGGCGGCGAGGCGGATCCACGGTCCGAGAAAGGATGCGAAGGTCATGATGCGGGTGTTGAGGTTTACCACTGGGGCCGGGTCTGGAAGTCCTGTTCTATCGTGTAGTCGGCCCAGGCGTCGGCGTAGCTGACCGATTGACCGCCGTTGTTGGTGAGCTTGAAGGTGAGCCGCATCTCGGACACCGCCCACAGCTCGAAGAAGGCGTTCCCGGTGCCGACAAACGAGACGGTGGCGGTCTTCGTGGTTTTGTTGGGGATGTCGCCCACCCGGACGTCGATGTTTCCGGAGACGTTGTTGGGGAAGGGGCCGAAGGAGGTGAAGATGCTCCGATGCGCCGCGCTCATCACGGGCGAAGCGTTGTTGGCGTTGGTCTCTTCCTGGTTGCGTGGGTTCGGGTAGTAGTAGCGGAACCTGTTGTCTCCCGCGAGGCGCAGACGGTAGCCGGTGACCTGCACGTCGCGGATGCGGGTGTCGGAGGCGAACTGGCCGGTGTTACGGACATGGACGGTGGCCTCGAGGTAGCCGGTGCCGAAGAACGTGAGCTCGGCGGCGTGGCGGTAGTCCGTGACGGCCTCCACGGCGAGCTCCGGCCCTTGCTTGATGAATTTCGCGGTGGCGGTGGAGTATTCGCGGCTGCCGACACGTCGATACTCGGCCGAGTAATTGCCGAGGGAATTGGAGACCACCCGCACGAACTCGACGTCGCGCGTGGTCGTGCGATCCCAGTCCAGAAAGGTGTAGCCGGCTTCGGGCCGGGCGTGGGCGATGAAGTTGACTCCACTCGGCACACCCGTCTGGGAAACGGGCGCCAGATCGAGGCGGTCGGCGCGCTGGACCACGACGGTGCCCTTGCGGTTGCTGGCGGATTCGGTGCCCTCGGCGAAGTAGCCCGGCGTGAAGTAGGCGGTCGGATTGCCGGCCCCGTCGCGCACCTTGAGGTAGATCTCGCGGCCGCCGCGCAAGATCTTGTGGCCGTCGGCGACCACCACGGTCTTGCCGTCGTAAACCCAGCGGTCGAGCACGTGCCCGGCGGCGGGCACGGCGGCGAAGTAGGCCAGCTCGCCGGTCCGGTAGTAGCCGGAACTGATCGCGGTGCCATTGCCCGAGCCGACGGCCTGGACGAGGAACCTGATCGTCGCCTCGGCGTTGAAGTTGTAGCGTGCGGGATCGGTGTCGCCGCCGAGGCGGATATTGCGCGGATTCTCGGTGGAGCCGTCCGACCAGCGTTTAAACTGGAGGGTGTTCGAGTCGACGAACTCGAGCTTCAGCTCGTTTTGGCTGGGCGAGACAAAGGCGGGCAGGTCGAAGCCCTGCCCGTTGGAGCTTCGCAGGCGCAGGTTGCCGGGACTGGCCTGCCCGTTTACGGTGGCCATCACCCGGGCGTTGAGGGTCATGGTGTGGGTGGCGCCCGTGCCGTAGGCGAATTCATCCTGCGGATACACCCGCACCGTATACGTGCCGGGCGCGGTGGGAGCGCGGGTCGAGCCGTTGTAGAGGACGTAATAGGGGATGCTCGGCGTGGCCGTGACACTGACGCTCTTGGGGTTGCCGTCGTAGTTTTGGTTCAGGTTGCCGACGACGAATCGCACCTTGGATTGGCTGACGACGAGGGTTCCCGTGGTCTCGGGCTGTCGGTAGTTGGGATCGGTGATGCGGGCGACGACCGTGAAGCTTCCGGCGGTGGTCGGACCGTTGGGCAAAGTCTGGCCGTTGTAGGTGACGCTGTGGGCGAGGCCGGGCGGATCGGTGATGACCTGGACCGGATAACTCGCGCCGAGTTGCAGGGTCTGCTGGAGATTGCCCAGCCGGATGCGGGCGGCCTCGGGCAGGATGTGAAGATTGATCACGTCGCGGTAGTCGAAGTGCTCGAGGATCGTGTCGTAGACCACCTCGATGCGCGCCGGCGTGGTCGTGACATTGGTCGGCATGGTCGTGCCGCCGTTGTAGGTGATGCTGGTGCCCTTTATTAATTGCCGATTGCGGGACGGGAAGGCGAGCATGCTGTCTGTGATCGTGATCGGCCGGCCGGAGTAAGTTTGGAAAATGTCGTAGGTCCGGAAAATCAAGATCTGCTTCCGGCTCACGGTGCTCACTGCGGCGGACGAGGCCGCCAGATAGTTCTCATCGCCGCTATACTCGGCGACGACCACGTAAGGTGCGACCCGGGGCGGAAAATCGTAGCTCACGGAAGACAACCCGCAGGAGCCGTCTGCGGCGGGCTTGCCCACGAACAACACGTTGCCGCTTTCCTTGAAGGTGACGGTGCCGGAGGGTTTTACGCCCGGCCGAATCGGCTTCACCCTGGCGGTGTAGTCGCCCCCCCCCGAATTGATCTGAATAACCGAGGGACCGGTAAGGGTGATCGGGGCGAGCGGACGAGGCGATATGACGAGATCGCCCGTCGCCGAGCCGGTGTGGGACGTGGTATCCACGACGGTGGCCTGAACCCGCCAGGCACCGCCGCCCGGCGGCGCCGTGCTGGGCGCCGAGGTGGTGGTGGTGGCGCCGGCGGTGTAGGTCACGGCCACGGGGATGTCGGCCGGCGTGGTGGTGACGGTCACGGGCCGGGGCTGGCCGTTTTCCGCCACGGCCAGGCCGCCGAGGGAGATGGAGACGCCGCGCTTCGTCACGGTGAGATCGGAGGTGGCGGGGGTGAACTCGTGGTTGGGCGAGGTCGCAAAGATGCGATAGCGACCCACGGCGGTGGGCGCGGTGGAGGAAATCAAACCGGTGGGCACACCGTTGACCAGGGACTGATAGGTGAGATCCACCGGCGCATCGGCGGGATCCAGCACGATGGTCGGAGTGCGCGGGGTGCCGTCGTAAACCCGCACCATCGGAAAGAGGCCGATCGAGGCCGCGGCCTTGGCGACCGTAAACTCGACCGAGGTCGGCGAGAGCGTGTGGTTGGGGCTGCTGGTGCCGACCGTGGCGAGGTAGCGCCCCGCCGCCACCGGAGCGGTGGACGAAGGCGTGCCGGTGGGCAGGCCGTTGACCACCGCCTGGTAGGTCAGCGTCAGGGGCACGCCGGCCGGCTGCACGATGAGAACCGGAACGCGGGGCGTGCCGGTGTAGACCAAGGGTATGGCGGAGAGGGTGAACGTCGCGTTCGCTTGGGCGATCACCAGCGTGCCGGTGGCGGAGCCGGAAAAATCCGGGTGGCTGACGGTGGCGACGACCGGGTAGGTGCCGGCCTGGGTCGGCACGGTGGCGGAGCCGGAATATGTCAGCGCGGCCGTGACCGTGTAGCCGACCGGCGCGGTGACGGTGGCAAGGGCGGTCTTGGCCGTGCCATCGTAGGTTTGGTTGAGGCCGCCCAGCGCGACGGGCAGCACGGCCTTTTGCACGATCTGGGTGAGGGACGCTTCGGACGCGGGATGCTGGGCCGCCGCCGCGCCGGGCCGGAACACCGCACGCAAGGCGCGATCACCCGCATGAAGCGCGGCCGCGGCAGGGGTGAAGGTCGCGTAGCCGTTGGCGTCGATGGTCTTGGTTTCGAGACTGACGTTGTCCGCCAGCAACTCCACCTGTCCGGTCAGGCCGGACAAGGCGGACGTGACCCGTGCGGTCAAGGTCGGCGGACTCAGGAAGACCGCCGGATTCTGCGAGCTGGTCAAGGTCGTGACGGTGGCCGGGGCAGTGTAGGTGTAGAGCGCGTTGGCGGCGTTTGCGCCGCCCGGGGAAACCAGGCCGACGCTGACCGTGCCGGCGGCGCCGGCGGGCGTGGTGACGGTGAGGAGCGTGGCGCTTTGCAGGGTGAATGAAGGCGCGGCGACGCCGCCAAACGTGACCGAGGAGACGAGCGCGAGATTGGTGCCGGTCACGGTGACGGTTTGTCCGCCCAGCGTGGTGCCTGCGGCCGGGCTGACGTCGGTGACCGTGGGGGGCGCGATGTATGTGAAGAGCGAGTTGGCGGCGTTTGCGGCACCGGCGAGCTGCACGGTGACCGACGCGGCGCCGGCCGTGCCCGCGGGCGTCGTTGCCGTGATCTGCGAGGGGCTGTCGACCACGAAGCTCGCGACGGCGTTGCCGCCGACCTTGACCCCGGTGACATTGACAAAACCGGTGCCGGAAATCGTCACCGAGGCGCCGCCCAGCGTGGAACCCAGCGCGGGGCTGACGGCGGTGACGGTGGGCGGGGTGACGTAGGTGAAGAGCGAGTTGCCCGGGCTCGTTCCCGAAGGCGCGGTAACGCGCACGGACGCCGCTCCCGCCACACCGGCGGGGGTGACGGCGGTGATGGTCGAGGCGTTGACCACGGTGAAGCTGGCCGCCGGGATGCCGCCTATGGTCACGGCGGTGGCGCCGGTGAAACGGCTGCCGGTGATGGTGACCGTGTCGCCGCCGAGGGTGGAGCCCAGGGCGGGGGAGACGGCCGTGACGGCCGGGGGCGCGATCGGGGCGGTGTAGGTCGCCTGGAATTCAACCAGGCCCGAGCCGCCGCTCTGGTAGGAGCCGGCGGTGCGGCCACGGCCGCGCAAAAGACCGGAAGGCGGGAAGTCCGTGCGCAGCAGTTCCCAATCCGCCGAGGCGCCCACCCGCGCGGCCGTGCCGGGCAGCGGCGTCCAGGTCGCGCCGGAGTCGGTGCTGACTTCGAACTGCACGGCGGTGAGTTCGGGAGCTGAGCCGCCGCGCGACCAATACGCCCACGAAGAATCCAAGGTGGAGAGGGACTGGGTGGCGGCATCGTTGGCGAGCCGGACGAAATAATCGCGCGCCACCGGCGAGGTCGCGCCGTTCGGCTGCAAGGTAGTGAAGAACCCGCCGAGCAACACGCCGCCGTCGGACCGTAGCGCGACGGAGAAAACGGTGTTGTTGGCGTTGGGGTCGAAGCCGGTGTCGAGGGTGCCGTCGGCGAGGACGCGCGCCACGCGGTTGCGGGTGGTGGTGGTGGCGGCCCCGGCGGGTTGCAACGTGGTGAAGGCGCCGCCGAACAAAACACCGCCGTCGGCCTGAAGGGCGATGGTGTTGACCGCGCCGTTGGCCCGGGGATCGAAATTGGCGTCGAGCGCGCCGGCGGCGGTGAGGCGCGCGATGTTCTGGCGCACGGTCGGTGCGGCCGCCCCGTTGGGCTGGAGCGTGGCGAACAGGCCGCCGAGCACGACGCCACCGTCGGCCTGAATGGCGAGGGTGTTGACGACGCCGTTGACGTTGGGGTTGAAGCCGGCGTCGAGCGAGCCGTCGGCGTTCAAGCGGGCCACGCGGTTGCGGGTGGTGGGGGAGGCGGCGCCATTGGGCTGGAGGGTGGTGAAACGTCCCGCCAGCACGACGCGGCCGTCGGCCTGAACGGCGAGGCTGAGGACCTCGTCGTTCGGATTGGGATCGAAGGCGGGGTCGAGGGTGCCGTCGGCTTGGACACGGGCCACGTAGTTGCGGGTGGTCGGGGAGGCTGCGCCGCTGGGCTGGAGGGAATTGAACGCGCCACCGACGAGGATGCGACCGTCGGCCTGGGGCACGATGCATTGCACGGCGGCGTTGGCATTGGGGTTGAAGGAAGTATCAAGCGTGCCGTCGGTGTTGATCCGGGCGAGGCGGTTGCGCGTGGTCGGGCTGGCGGCGCCGTTGGGCTGGAGGGCGGTGAAGGATCCGCCGAGCAAGATCTTGCCGTCGGGCTGCACGGCCACGGTCGTGACGGGGCCGTTGGGGTTGGGATTGAAGGCGGGGTCGATCGTGCCGTCGGCCAGGATGCGTGCGAGGTGGTTGCGGTTGGCGCCGAGCACCTGGCTGAAGTTGCCCGCGATCAGGGTGCGGCCGTCGGCCT
>JAIXVP010000303.1 GCA_027482905.1 Opitutaceae bacterium | reverse complement strand
CGCCGGACCACTTCCAGGCGTCGCCGAGGATGTTCACCATCACGGCGGAGGGCGCGGTCCTGGATTTCGGCGGGGACGCGGGCCGGCACGATGGAGAAATCGAGGATGTGTTTGGTGTGGATGTTTTCCGCGACCGGGAAGCAGCGGACCTCGCCGGCGGCGGAGCGGGCGACGAGCACGGACAGCTCGCACTTGAAATCGATCCAGCGCTCGACCACGGCGCGTTGTCCCCGAAAAGCGGATACGGCGCGGGCGAGCGAGGCGTCGTCGGATACCTTCTGCTGGCCCTTGCCGTCGTAGCCGAAGTCGGCGGTCTTCACCACGCAGGGCGCGCCGATCAGACGGATGGCGGCGGCGAGGTCGCCGCCCGCCTCGCACTCGGCGAAGGGCACGTGGGGGAACTCGTTTTTGCGCAGCCAGGTCTTTTCGCGCAGGCGGTTCTGGGTGATCTCGAGGATCTGCCATTTCGGACGGAAAACGCCGGCGTTTTCCACGCTCCACAGGGGTTCGGCGGGGATGTTCTCGAACTCGTAGGTGACGGCGTCGCAGCCCCGGACGAAGGCCTCCAGCGCGGCGAGGTCGGTGTAGGGGGCGTGCACGGCGTGGGCGCTCACCTCGGCGGCGGGCGAGTCGGCCGAGGGCTCGTAGACGTGGACGCGGTAGCCGAGGCGTTCGGCGGCGTGGGCGAACATGCGGCCGAGCTGGCCGCCGCCGAGGACGCCGAGGGTTTTGCCGGGAGGGATCATCTGGGGAACGAAAAGCGGAAAGCGGAAAAGCGGAAAACGGAAAGGTGGAAACCGGCGCGGCTCAGGGGAGTTTGGCGGCGAGCACTGCGGCGGTCTGGTCGGCGCGGAAGGCGTGCCAGGCGGCGCGGATGGCGGGGTGGTCGGCGGCGAGGATGGCGGTGGCGAAGAGGGCGGCGTTGATCGCGCCGGGTTTGCCGATGGCGAAGGTGGCGACGGGCACGCCGCCGGGCATCTGGACGATGGAGAGCAGGCTGTCCTGGCCCTTGAGGCTGTGGCTTTCGACGGGCACGCCGAGGACGGGCAGGGCGGTGAAGGCGGCGGTCATGCCCGGGAGGTGGGCGGCGCCGCCGGCGCCGGCGATGATCACGCGCAGGCCGCGGGCCTCGGCGGAGCGGGCGTAGTCGGCCATTTTGTCCGGCGTGCGGTGGGCGCTGACGACGTCTTTCTCAAAGGGGACGCCGAGGCGCTCGAGGGTGGCGGCGGCGTGTTGGAGGGTTTCCCAGTCGGAGGTGCTGCCCATGATGAGGCCGACGAGCGGTTGCGACATAGGCGGGCAGGATGGGACGGTAGAGCACGGCGCAAAAAGCACAAAAACCGGCGGATGGGTGAGAAAATGGAAACGCGGCGGCTGCGAAGTTGACGGGCGGGACGAGCGGGCGCAGAGGTTGCGGCAACATGGGCGCCAACACTTTTTCCCGCTTCGCGATTGTTTCCGGGGTCTGCGCGACCGCGGTTTTTTTCAACGGGTGCAGCACCGTGCCGCTCGACGAGACCGGCGAGATGCAGGCCGTGTATGTATCGGGCGAATTTCAGATGCTGATGAACGCGGACGCCCGCGCGACGGCCAAGGCGACGAGCGACGCGTTCCGTCAGCTAGGCTACTTCGAGATCCAAAACCAGGTGCGCAATTACGACGCGACGCTGGTGGGTCGGACGCCTAAGGACGCCAAGGTCACGGTCAAGATCAAGGAGATCAACAGTCGCCAGAGCGAGCTGGGTATCCGGGTGAACGCGGCGGGCGACAAGGCGCTTTCGCGGCAGATCTATTATCAGATCGAGAAAAATCTCGGCGGCTCCGGCGCGCCGGTGGGCGGGAGCTGATCCGGCCGCCGGGAAGACTGGCCGGCGACAACTTCGAGCCGGTCAGGCGGCGAGGCGTTTTTGCCGGCGGCGGTAGACGGCGAAGGCGGTCAGGCCGCCCAACGCGAGCGCACCGTAGGTCGAGGGCTCCGGGATGGGGGCGGTTATCTGGTAATAATCTGTATCGTAGTTCTTCCAGATGGCGGGGCCAGAGTAGCCATCGAACACGACGCGGGGCAGGTCGGCGGTATCGAGGCCTGTTTTCTTCACGAGGAGGAAGTCGGTGAACTCGATCCAGTTCGTGACGGTGAGAAGGGCGTCCGAGGCGACGTCGAGGATGTCGAGATAGAGGAAGGTGGGGGAGCAGACGTTGCCGCCGCCGAAATCGAGGACGGAGTTGCCGTTGATGGCGAGGGTGCCGAACGTTTCGACGCGGGAACGCCCGGCCGCGGTGGTCTGGGTCTCGCCGTTGAGTTCGAGGCGGGCGACGTTGGCGGGGTTGCCGACTTCGCCGCCCTGGAGGGTCACGGTGGCGGTGTTGGCGATCTGTTCGTTGCCGGTGTTGGTGGTGGATTCGTCGCCGCCGAGGCGGAGGGTGTCGATGCCGCGACCGTCGCCGACACGGATATTGCCGGCCACGGCGGTGGTGCCGTCGGTCTTGTTCAGGACCAGCGTGCCGGCGTTGACGGTGGTGGTTCCGGTGTAGGTGTTGGCGATGGTGCCGGAGAGCTGGAGGGTGCCGTCGCCCGCTTTGGTGAGGCCGTTGGCGTTGGCGCCGTTGTTGCCGATCTGGGCGGTGATCTGGAGAGTGTTGGTCGAGCCCTGGGTATGCACCACGAGGTCGTTCGTGCCGCCGGCGCGAAGCACCGAACCGGCGTTGTCCGCTGTGATCACATTGATGTTGGCACCGGTGGAAAGGATGCCGCCGGTGGTTACGGTGAACGTGCGGCTCGTGCCGTTGTTGTCCAAATCAAGGGAGCGAGCGCCTCCGGTGCCGTCGAGGCGCAGCGAATTCAAGGTGCGATTAGCCGAGTTGATCTGGTTGGCTATGATCGATACGTTGGCGTCGGTCCAGCCGCCGCCTTGGTTGGCGGTTTGGTAACTGGCGTCGGCGAGGCCGAAGATACCGTTGGTGGAGTCGTGAACGGCCCAGCTGTTACCGACGGTGGCCCAGCCGCCCAAGATGGTGCCCGTGTTGATCGTTTGCGCAGTGGTGGTGCCTGCGCCGGTGACGAGGATTCGCGAGTTGTCGCCGGCCGTGCCGAGCGTTCCGGCGGCCGCTCCGGCGGCGGTGAGGTTGGTGAAATTGACGGTGGCTCCGGCGGTGCGGCTAAGGCCGGCCACGGTGAGCTGGGCGGAGCCGGTGTTGTCACCGTAGCCGGCATTGATCGTATTTGCGCCGGAGGCGAGGGTGACCGCGCCGATGGACTCGGCGGTGTCGTTGTTTCCGGTTCGGCCGAAGAGGTTGACGGTGCCGCCCTGAAGCGAGATGGCCGTGGTGTCACCGAGCCGGCTCAGCGTGTTGTTGGTGCTGATGGAGTTGTCCATGCTAAGCACGCCGCCTTGGCGAACGACGAACCCGGAGGATTGAGCGAGGTCGCCGGTGGTGGCTCCACGGAGTCGGACTTCCGCGCCGGTGATGGTGACCGCGCCGGTGTGGGTATTGTCTGCACTGAGATCGAGACGGCCGTTGCCGGTGACGGCTAGGCCGGCGGCGCCGGAGACGACGCCGGAGAGCGCGCCGTGGGCGATGCCGGAGGCGGTGCCGGCCACGGTCTGGATGGTTCGGGTGCCGGAGGCGCCGAGGGCGAGGTTGTTGGCGAGGGTGAGGGTTTTGTCCGCGCTGGCGGAGCCAAAGACGAGCGTGCTTCCGGCGGAGAGGAAGGACGGGGTCGGGGTGGTGTCCCACGTCAGGCTGTCGTTGGCGTTGCCCACGACGTCGAGCGTAACGGTCGAGTCGGTGGTATGCGCGGAGAAGCCGCCGGAGCCGGTCCACCGGACCTGGCCGGCGCCCGTGCCGAGGGCGAGGGTCGTGGCGGCGGCGTTCAACTCGCGGACGCCGCCGTTGAGCTGGAGGTTGGAACCGGTGGAGACGTTGCCGCGGAGGGCGCCACCCTTGATCTCGGTGGCGCCGGTGTAGTCGTTGGTGCCGGTGAGATTCAGGGTGCCGGCGCCGGTTTTGACCAGGCCGCCGACGCCGGTGTCGGTGAGGTTCCCGGAGAGAACGGCATCGACGGCGGCGGAGCCGTTTGCGACGCGGATCTCGCGCTGGCCTCCGTTCAGATCGATGGCGTTCTGGAAGGTGAGGGTGTTGTTGGAGACGTCGGACGAGAGGAGCAGGGCCTGGTTGTTACCAAGGAAGTTCGCGGTGGAGGCCCAGACGAGGGCGGTGCCGCCGCCGAGGTTGACGTTGCGGGGGGCGCCGAAGGCGGAGAAACCGCCGTCGGCGGTGAACCGGACCTGGCCGCCGCCCACGCCTAGGGCGGCGGTGTAATCGGCCAGGCCGAGTTCCAGCACGCCGCCGGCTAGCTGAAGGTTGGACGCGGCGGGGATGGCGCCGGCGCTGGTGACGCGCAATTCGCCGGCCTGGATGATGGTGGGGCCGGTGTAGCTGTTGGTTCCGGCGAGGGTGACGGTGCCTTCGCCGACCTTGGTAAGGGAGGCGCCGGCGGAGACGCCGCTGACGACGCCGGAGATGGTGAGGTTGCCGTCGCGGGAACCGAGGGCGGCGTTGGTGCCGAGGCGGACGGAGACGTTGGATCCGAGGCTGTTGTTGCCGCCGTCGTTGTAGAGGGCGCCGAAACCGCCGGATTCGTCCTGGTAGACGCCCTTGCCGTTGAGGGTGATCGTCTCGGTGGTCGTGTAGGCCACCCCGCCGCGTAGGGTCAGGCTGCCGCCGTTGTTCACGGTGGTGGCCCCACCGAAACTGATCGCGGCGGTGTTGGTGACCGCGCCGGCCAGCGCGTTGGAAAGGGTGATGGTGGTATTGGTCGCGCCGATGCTGATGGCGCTGATGAAAGTGCCGGCGGGGATGTTGGTGCCCGAGACGACCTGGCCCACCTTCAGGTCGGTGGCGTTCGCGTTGGCGATCTGGAGGGTGGTGTCGTTCAGAGCGCGCGCGAGGTTGTTGGTGCGGGTGACCGATCCGCCGAGCGCGCCGTCGGTGGTGACCACCAGCTGGCCGTCGTTCACGGTGACGTTGCCGGTCCAGGGCGTGGGGGTGCCGGCGGGGTCGTCGGCGTTGTTGTTGTTGATGGTGGCGAAGCCGACGCCGTTTTTGACCAGGTCTCCGGGGCCGGAGATGTCGCCGTTGAAGTTCACCGCGCCGAAGCCGTCGACGGTGATGGTGTTGCCGCGGGGAAAGAGGGTGCTGAGGGTCTCGACGGTGCCGTTGATGCACAGGGTCGAGTAGCTGTTGTTGTTGATCGCGAGGTTTTCGACCAGGTTGAGGTTGGCGTTTATCTTGTGCTGGAGTCCGTCCCGGTAGGTGTTGTCGACCTCGATCGAGGGCAGGCCGGCCTTGTTGGTATCGCCGAGGGTGATGGCGAAGGTTTCCCCGCTGGTGCCGATGGTGTAGTTCACATCGGAGTCGAAGGTCAGCTTGCGGGCCTCGACGTTGTTATTGAGGTCGACGGTCTGGTTCGTGTTCGGGATGGCGCCGAAGATGATGTCCGAGTCCTGGAGCGGGGTGCGGTTGTTTTCCGCCGAAACGGTGGAAAACCAGTTGTTGTTCAGTTCGCTGCCGGCGAGGGATCCCCACTGGTTGGCGCCGCCGGCGCCGCCGTCCCACTCGGAGGGGCCGACCTGGGTGTTGCTGACGTAGGTGGCGATGCGGCCGCCGAAGGTGGAGAAGTCGGCGGTGCCGGTGGCGTCGGCGTTGGCGGTGTTGGTGGGGTAGAGGCTCGAGTTGGTGAAATCGAGCAGGTTGGACGCGGTGGACGCGTTGGCGTCGGTCGGTATGAGGGAGTAGCCGTAGATGGTCTGGCCGGCGGAGATGCCGAGGGTGGCGAGGCTAATGGCTACGCCGCCGATGCCGACGGTCTGGGAGTCGCCGATGTTCAGGGCGGTGCCGGAGAGGTCGTCGTTGGTGTTGGTGCGGAAGCCGGTCGAGGTGGAGCTCAGGGGGGTGCCGGAGAGCGGGAGAGGGAGCTTGTCGGGGTAGTTGGTGCCCGTCACGAGCACGCCGGTGTTGGCGTAGGCGGTGGGGAGCTTGCTCGCGGTTCCGTCGATGCTGGTGAACACGGCGACGCGGAAGTCGTCCTGGGCGCCGATGGGGTCGAAGTTGAAAACGATGATCACCTCGTCGCCGACGGTGGTGTAGCCGTTGGACCACACGAAATCGACGCGCTCGATGTTGTGGCCTGCGACGGCTCCGCTGTCGGTGTTCGCGAAGGTGTCCCAGGTGGAGTTGAGAACGTTACCGCCGAGAAGGAGGTCCTTCATGGTGGCATTGTAGGTGCCGTAAACGGTGGCGCCGCCGGAAGCGGAAGACAGGATGCTGACGGCCTGGCCGGGGTTGTTGGCGTTGCCCGACGGGGTGGCGGTATTGCGCCGAATAAACACGTCGTCGGCGCCGGCGCCGGCGGTGCCGGCGTTGTAGGTGCCGATGGCCGTGGTTACGGTGAGAGGCGTGGCGAAATTGTTTTGGTAGGTGATGCCTCCCACGCTGACGTCGGCGCTGTCGGACGTCTGAAGGGTCCAGGCGCTGATGTTTTGGACCTGGGCGTCGGTCGTAAGACCGGCAAGGGCGGACATCAAAACGAACGCGAGGCGCCCGTGGCGCGGGGCCGACGATGCCTTTATAGGCCGAGAGATATTTCTGTGTTTAGCGCGCACCCGTTAATTTTTTGTAATCTCAGGGTGAAAGCCTGGCCCGTTTAAGCAAGGGGCAGGATTGCCCGGGTAAGAAATACCTACGAACAGCGCTTCAACGAACCGGATTCGGGTCGATAAGACAGGGTTTGGTCGGTCAAGGCCCGTCGTCGATCAAGCCGCCTGCCGGTTCTGACGGCGACGGTAGACGGCGAAGGCGGTCAGGCCGCCGACGGCCAAGGCTCCGTAGGTGGAGGGCTCAGGCACGGGAGCGTAGGGAACGATCTGGAAGTAGGAACCGTCGTAGTCCTTCCAGCTGGCGTTGCCGCCGTAGCCGTCGAAGACGATGCGGGGCATGTCGGTGGAGTCGAAATTGACCTTCTTCACGAGGAGGAAGTCGGTGAATTCGATCCAACTGCCGATGCTGAGGACCGCGTCGGCGGCGACGTCGAGGAAATCGAGGTAGAGAAAGGTGGGGGCGCAGACGGAGCCGCCGGTGAAGTCGACGACGGAGTTGCCCTCGACTCGCAGGGAGCGGAAGGACTCGGCGCGGGAGGCGCCGTTGATCACGGTGGTGCCGTTGAGATCGAGCACGGCCTTGTTCGCGGCGTTGCCGACCACGCCGCCCTGGAGGACGACGTTCACGTCGTTGGCGATCTGTTCGTTGGCGGCGAGGCGGAGGGTGTCGACGCCGCGGCCGTCGCCGATGAAGAGGTCGGTGGTGGACGTATTGCCGTCGCCGGCGATGGCGGCGACGCCGTCGGATTTGCCGAGGACGAGGGTGCCTTCGTTGACGCGGGTGACGCCGGTGAAGGTGTTGGCGGAGGCGCCCGTGAGGGTGAGGGTGCCGGTGCCGGATTTCACGAGGCCGCCCGAGCCGGTGATGGAGGAGGAAATCTGGGTGCCGACGACGCCTGAGGTCGTGCCGGTGTTGTAGGCGTGGACCACGAGGTCGTTCGAGTTGCCGGTGGTCAGGCTACCGCCGGAGAGGGTGACGCCGTTGGTCGCGCCGGTGGTGAGCAGGCCGCCGGATTCGACGGTTAGGGAGAAGGCGCCGGTGACGTCGACGCCGTCGCCAAGCTTAAGGGCGCTGACCGTGCGGTTGGCTCCGAGCGCCTGGTCGGTGGTGGCGGAGGCGTTGACGGTGGCGGCGGTCCAGGCGGTCTGCACGTCGCCGCCGGAGGTGTAGGTGGCGGCGGCGATGCCGTTGGCGCCGTGGGTGGCGAAATCGGTGCCGTTGACGGTGGCGTAGGCGAGGACTCCGTCGTTCAGGGTGGGCGCGGTGGTAAACACCAGGCGGGGATTGTCGCCGGTGGTGCCGAGGGTGCCGGCGGGGGTGGTGAAGTTGACGGTGGTGCCGGCGTTGCGGGTGAGGGCGGCGGCGGTGAGGGTGGCGGAGCCGGTGGCGTCGCCGCGGGCTACGTTGATGGTGTTGGCGCTGCCGGACGTGCCGCCGGTGGCGGTGGTGCCGGAGAGCGTCACGGTGCCGATGGTCTCGGTGGTGTCGACGTTGCCGGTCTGGCCGAGGAAATTCAGGGTGGCGCCCGCGAGGGTGACGCCGACCGCGCCGACGCGGTCCACGGCGCCGTTGGTGTTGTCCAACGAGAGGGTGCCGCCGAGGCGGACGGAGAAGCCGGAGGACTGGGCGAGATCGCCGGTGGTGGCGCCGGTGAGGCGGAGCTCGGCACCGGTGACGGTGACGGCGCCGGTGTGGCTGTTGTCGGCCGTGAGGTCGAGGCGGCCGTTGCCGGTGACTTCGAGGGCGGCGGCGCCTGAGACGGCGCCGGAGAGCACGCCGGAGGCGATGGTCGAACTCGTGCCTTGGACGGTCTGGATGGTGCGGGTGCCGCTCGCGCCCAAGGCGATGGCGTTGGAGAGGGTGACGGTGTTGTCCGCGCCGGTGGCGCCAAAAATCAGGGAGCTGGACGAGGTGACGAAGCCACTGGTGGTTCCCCAAGCGAGGGCGGCGCCGCCGTTGAGCGAGACGGTGCGGGGGGCGGAGGC
The DNA here is from genome assembly GCA_027482905.1 of Opitutaceae bacterium. Classification (GTDB taxonomy): domain Bacteria; phylum Verrucomicrobiota; class Verrucomicrobiia; order Opitutales; family Opitutaceae; genus IMCC26134_A. The sequence continues at coordinate 3,931 of JAIXVP010000303.1, read as the reverse complement.
GGCGGAAAAACCGCCGGAGCCGGTCCATTGCAGATTGCCGGCGGCGGTGCCGAGGGTGGGCGAGTAATCGCCGGCGGTGCCGCCATTCAGGTCGGCACCTAGTTCGAGGACGCCGCCGTTTAGCTGGACGTTGGAGTTGGCGGAGAGGGCGCCGGCGGCGGCGATACGCAGTGCGCCGGCGCGGATTTCGGTGGCGCCGGAGTAGTCGTTGTTGGCGGCGGAAAGGGAGAGGGTGCCTGCGCCGGTTTTTACGATGCCGCCCGTGCCGGCGCCGTTGTCGCCTCCGCGAATGCGGCCGGTGAGGCTGCCGTCCACGGCGGCGGAGCCATTGGCAACACGGATCTCGCGTTGGGCCCCGTTCAGGGAGAGGGCGTTGGCGAGGGTCAGGGTCGAGTCGGCGTAGTCCGACCCGAACAGCAGGGCGAAGCCGTCGCCCACAAAATTTGCGGAAGAGGCCCAGGTGACGTTGCCGGTCCCGTTGTTCAGACGGACGGTGCGGTTTGCTCCGGATGCGGAGAAGCCGCCGTCGCCCGTCCACTGCACCTGTCCGGCGCCCACTCCGCGGCTTTGGGAGAAGTCTCCGGTGGTGCCGCCGTTGAGGTCGCCCGCGATTTCCAAGACGCCGCCATTCAGCTGGAGATTGGAATTCGCGGACAGCGATCCCGCAGTGGTGACGCGCAGAGCGCCTCCGGAAATGATGGTGGCCCCGGAGTAGGTGTTGGTGCCGGACAAGGTGACCACGCCGTCGTTGATCTTGGTTAGGGAGAAGTCGGACGCGCCGTCGGATATGACCCCGGTTAAGGTGAGGTTGCCGGAGCGGGAGCCGACGGCGGCGTTGGCGCCGAGGGTGACGGTGCCGGAAAGGGTGCTGTTGCCGCCGTCGTTGTAGAGGGCGCCGGCTTGTTCGCCGCGGCCGAGGGTGGTGCCGACGCCGGCGATGGTGACGTTCTCGGGGGAGGTGACGCCGCCGCGGAAGGTGAGTGTGCCGCCGGAGTTGACGGTGGTGGCCGAGCCGGTGTTGCCGAGGGCGTTGTTGGCGAGGACGACGAGCTGGCCGTTGTTGACCGTGATGGCGCCGGTGTAGGTGGCGGCGTTGTCTCCGGAGATGGTGACGATGCCGGCGCCGGTGGAGGGGCTGAAGGTGGCGCCGTTGACGACGATGGGCCCGGAGCCGGTGATGATGCCGTTCAGGTTGGTGGCGCCGAAGCCGGAGGTGGTGAGGGTGTTGGCGCCGAGGCCGATCGCCCCGTTGATGCAGAGGGTGGAGTAGGAGTAGTTCCGGATCGCGATATTCTCGACGATGGAAATGTCGGTGTTGATTTTATGCCGGCCGTAGACGCCGTTGTAATCGTTTACGTTGATCGAGGGGAGGCCGGCCAGACCGGTGTCGCCGAAGGTGATCAGGCGGCCGTCGCCGACGGTGCCGATGGTGTAGTTGATGCCGGTGTCGAAGGTCATGTTCCGGACCTCGACATTGTTGCCCAAGGCGACCTGTTGGGTGTTGTTGGTGCCGTTGTTGGTCGGCTTGTTCCCAAAGAGGACGTCGGAGTCGCGGAGAGGGGTCTTGTTGTCGTCGCCCGATACGGTGGAATACCAGTTTGTGTTGGCTTCGCCGCCGGCGAGCGTGCCCCAGGTGGTGGTGCCGGCGCCGTTGTCCCACTCGTAGGCCCCGGAGCCGGTGGACCACGGGGATGAGCTCAGGGTGAGATTGCGGATCTCATGGAGCTCGGTCGAGGCGCCGGTGGCCCCGGTGAAGCCGATCTTGAAGGTGTCGGGGCGTTCATAGCCGGAAAGGTCGGCGGTGAAGGCGGTGGTGAAAGATCCGCTCACGCCAAACTTCATCTGGACGGTGAGTTGGTTGTTCGCGTCGAGGACGATTTTGAAGGCGCGGTAGTCGGTGCCGGTTTGGTCGGGCCGGGTGGTGGCCGAAGGGAAGTCCATCTCCCCGGCGAGCGGCGTCGAGTTGGAGGCGATGTAGGCGTAGTTGCTGGATTCCGGGCCGCGGACGGAGATCCGATTTGGGTAGAGGGTGCCGTCCAGGGTGACGCCGCCGTTGCGACCCTCGCTGCCGTTCGAGTAGTTGCCGAAGTTGTCGAGGGCGAAGCCGAGGTAGCCGCCGGGCATGCCGGCCTCGCCGGTGCGCTGGGCGTAGCCCATGGATCCGCCGTAGGCGCCGGGCAGGAAGGTGGAAGAATCCCTGGTGCCATCGACGAGGAAAAAGGTGATGCCGTCGGCGCCGCTGCCGTTCCAGAAGGCATACTCCATGTTGATCTCGATGCGGGCGTTGACCGAGAAGATCTGGGTGTCGAGCAGGGCGAAAGTCGACTGGTTGGTGGTGTTGGAATTCAGGCGCAACCACCCGTTTCCGTTCGTGTCGATCGGGGCGCCCGTGGCGTTGCCGGAACCGTCGTAGCCGCCGGCTCCGGTCGCCGCGGTCAGGAAAGGTTTGTTGTCTCCGGTATTGGCTCCGAAAACCCACCCCGGGGCGGTGGTGCCGGTGAAGTTTTCCGAGAAAGTGGTTTGCGCCGTCAGGGCGACGGGCAGGGTGGCGAGCAAAGTCAGCAGGCGGCGCGCCGCACGGGAAGCGTGGCGCGAGGCAATTGCTTTAGCCTGAAAGACGTTTTTCACGGATTTGTAATAAATCGATGGGCTGGTTTCCCGGTTCACGCAAGCTCTTGCAGGTGAGTGGCGTGAAACTACTCCGGCGTTGGACTACGTAGCGCAGGAAAACATCTGTATCTCGGGTCGCATCCGCTGGAATCGATTTCCAATGGGGACTTTACGCAGTCTTCACTGCTGGAGTTGATTCGCGGGTCGCGCGCTTCGGACGACACATCGTCACAAACGGCAGATGAGCAGTTCGCGTTCGAAAATCATTTCCTTGGGCAGGTGGGAATGGAGGTCGAGGAAGAGTTCCTCGTGGTTGATCAGTTCGGCGCGCCAGGCTTTGCGGTTGACGGTGGTGAGCAGCTCGAAGGTTTCGCGGGGGAAGGCGAGGCCGGTCCAATCGATGTCCTCGTGGCGGGGCATCCAGCCGAGCGGGGTTTCGCGGGCGCGGGCTCGGCCCTGGCAGCGGCCGACGATCCAGCGCAGCACACGCAGGTTTTCGCTGAAGCCGGGCCAGAGGAATTTGCCGTCTTCGCCCTTGCGGAACCAGTTGACGTGGAAGATGCGCGGGGTCTCGACCAGGCCGCGCTGCATCTTGATCCAGTGGCGGAAGTAGTCGGCCATGTGGTAGCCGCAGAAGGGCAGCATGGCCATGGGGTCGCGGCGGACCTGGCCGGTGGCGCCGACCGCGGCGGCGGTGGTCTCGGAGCCCATGGTGGCGCCGGCGTAGACGCCGCCGGACCAGTTGAAGGTCTGGTAGACGAGGGGCGTGGTCGTGGCGCGGCGCCCGCCGAAGATGATGGCGGCGATGGGCACGCCTTCGGGGTTTTCCCACTCCGGGTCGATGGTGGGGCACTGCGACGCCGGGGCGGTGAAGCGGGAATTCGGGTGGGCGGCCTTGGCGCCGGTGACCTTGGCGATCTCGGGGGTCCAGATTTTGCCCTGCCAGTCGGTGCACATGGCGGGGGGCGTGTCGGTCATGCCCTCCCACCAGACGCCGGCCTCGGGGGTGAGGGCGCAGTTGGTGAAGATGGTGTTCTTCGCCAACGCGGCCATGGCGTTGGGGTTGGTCTTGAGCGAGGTGCGCGGGGCGACGCCAAAGAAGCCGGCCTCGGGGTTGATGGCGCGGAGGTGGCCGGTCGAGTCGGGGTGGAGCCAGGCGATGTCGTCGCCCACGGTGGTGATTTTCCAACCTTCGGCGGCGAGGGGCGCGGGCGGCACCAGCATGGCGAAGTTGGTCTTGCCGCAGGCGGAGGGAAAGGCGGCGGCGACGTAGGGTTTTTGGCCCTCGGGATTTTGCAGGCCGAGAATCAACATGTGCTCG
>JAIXVP010000324.1 GCA_027482905.1 Opitutaceae bacterium | reverse complement strand
CCTCGCCTGGCATCCGCAGGGCGGCGCCCTCGCCGCCGCCTACTTCGGCGGCGTCTGCCTCTGGGACGCCGACGACCACCTCGCCCAGAAGGAGTTTCCCTACGCCCAGGGTATCGCCACCCTCGCGTGGTCGCCGCCGGACGGCCGCTGGCTCGTTTCCGGCAACGCCGACCCCTCCGTCCACCTCTGGCTGCCCGAGGAGGACCAGGAGTTCCACATGAGCGGCTACGAGACCAAGGTCCGCCAGATCAGTTTTAACCACACCGGGCAAAAACTCGCCACCACCGGCGGCCAGGATGTCTGCGTGTGGGACTGCGCCGGCGCCGGACCCGAAGGCCGCGAACCCACCATGCTGCCGCACGACGCGCCGCTCGTCGCGGTCGCGTTCCAGCGGCGTCACAACCTCCTCGCCGCCGCCAGCAAGGACGGCGTCCTCCAGCTTTGGAGCCCCGAGCGCCCCCAACCTCTGCGCGCCACCGTGAAAATGCCCGCGCCCGCCACCCGTCTAACCTGGTCCCCCGACGACGCCCTCCTCGCCGTCGGCACCGAGAAGGGCGTCGTCTACGTGCTCCGCGTCGAGCCCTGACCCGATCCCCGCAGCCCCTTCGCGAACCACCCCGATTAGAGTTTCCCTGCCCGGACCGCCAACACAGGCTGGCGGCCCGATGAACCCCTTCCCCGCCCTCCGCGTCTCCGGCCTCGCCCTGCTCCTCGCCCTCGCGCCCGCCGCCCGCGCGGCCGACGATCTCCCGCAATTCCGCAGCGTCCTGATCGACGGCCAGGCCAACCTCTTTTCCCTCGCCGACGGCAGCGGCGCCGGCCGCTGGGTGAAACTCGGCGAGGCGTTTGACGGCTGGACACTCGCCTCCTTCGACGCCGCCACCCAGCGCCTCACCGTAACCCGCGAGGGCGCCACCCGCGAACTCGGCTTGGCCGACGGCAGCCTGGGCAACGGCGCCGCCCCTGTCGCCGCCACCGTGGCCGACGCCGACGCCCTCCTCCAACAGATGAGGTTCGAGGAGATGATCGAAAAGGCCCTCACCGCCCAACAGGAGGCCATGGCCAAGTCCATGGGCCACATGATGGGCAAACAAAAGATGTCCGACGCCGACCGCGCCCGCATGGCCGAGTTTCAGCAACGCGCGATGAAGGTGATGATCGAGGAAATGGACATCCGCGGCATGCGCTCCGATGTCGCCAAAATCTACGCCGAGACCTTCACCGCCGCCGAACTCAAGGCCCAGGCCGACTTCTACACGACGCCCGGCGGCCAGGCCATGATCGACAAACAGCCCGCCATCCAGCAGCGCATGTCCGAACTCATGATGCCCCGCATGATGTCGGCGATGCCCAAGATCCAGGCCATGGCGGCCGAGTTCGCCCCGCCTAAGGCTCCCGCCAAAGTTCCGGCCGCCTCCGCCACCGCGCCCGCCACGCCCTGAGCGAGTCGGATCGCGCCGCGGAAAAAACTCCGCCAGTGACCACCAAATCGTTTGACCCAAGATAAGACTGAGTCTCAATCTTGCGGCTCATCGATGTCCGCCACCCTCGCCCGCCTGCATCCCGAACCCCTGCCGCTGTGCCAATTGCCGGCCGGCGAGTCCGGTCGCGTTCGCGGCCTGAGCGGCGAGGCCGCCTTTTGCCAACGCATCCGCGAGATGGGTTTCGGCGAACGCGCCTTCGTGACCAAGGTCGGCGGTCGGGGCCCCTTTATCTGCGTGGTCAACGGTTGCCGCCTCGCCCTCAGCCACGACGCCGCCGCCTGCATTCTGGTCGAGCCCACCGGCCTCCGCGCCTGAGCCAATCCTGCCGCGGCAGGAAAAAACACCGGCGGACTGTAACACCGGACACTTTTTCGGTAAGAGCGGGATAGCCGATGCTCTCCGCTTCCTCTCCTCCGCCGGCCGCGTCCAGTCCGCGCTTTGCCACCACCCGCTGGTCGATGATCGCCGTCGCCTGCCACGGGCCCACCCTCGAGGCCGACGCCGCCCTCGAGGCGCTCTGCCGGGCCTACTGGTATCCGCTCTACGCCTACGTGCGTCGCTCCGGCCACGCCCCGGCCGACGCGCAAGACCTCACCCAGGCCTTCTTCGCCCGCCTGCTGGAAAAATCCTGGCTGCGCGACGCGCTGCCCGAACGCGGTCGCTTCCGCGGTTTCCTGCTCATGGCGCTGAAGCGTTTCCTCGCCAAGGAATGGCGCCGTGAAAACGCCCGCAAACGCGGCGGCGGCCTCGCCGGCCTGCCGCTCGACGCCACCGAGGCCGAATCGCGCTACGCCATCGAGCCCTCCCTCGGCCCCGACGAGGTGTTCGAGCGCCGCTGGGCCCTGACGGTGCTCGATCGCGGCCTCGCCGGCCTCGCCGCCGAATACGCCGCCACCGGACGCTCCGGGGAGTTCGCCCTGCTCCGCGCCCACCTTGACGCCCCGCGCGACGAGCTCGACTACGAGGCCACCGCCGCCGCGCTCGCCCTCAGCCCCGGCGCCGCCCGCGTCGCCGTGCATCGGCTGCGCAAACGTTTCCGCGAGGTCATCCGCCAGGAGCTGGCCGAGACCGTGGCCGACGAGACCGCGCTCGCCGAGGAACTCCGGCATTTCGTGAAAATCCTCGGTCGACGCGCGTAACACCGGCGCGCTTTTCGGTATTTATCCGGTATGCCCTCCTCAGTCGCCGCCTCCGAATCCGCCGTTCCCGGCCCGCGTTGCCCGCGCTGCGACGCCGCCCTGACCGCCGACGCCCCCGCCGGCCTCTGCCCGGCCTGCCTAGTCTCGGCCCACTTCGGCACCGAGGCCGACCTCAGCCAACCCGCCGCCGGAAGCGCGCCGCCCCCACCCGTCGAGGAAATCGCCCCGCATTTCCCCCAACTGGAAATCCTCTCCTGCCTCGGGCGCGGCGGCATGGGCGTCGTCTACAAGGCCCGGCAAAAATCCCTCGACCGCCTCGTCGCCCTGAAGCTCCTCGCTCCCGAGCGCGGTTCGGATCCGGCCTTCGCCGCGCGCTTCGCCCGCGAGGCCCAGGCGCTGGCCCGGCTCGATCACCCGCACATCGTCACCATTTACGACTTCGGCCAGGCCGGAGGTTGGTGTTACCTGCTCATGGAGTTCGTGGACGGCGCCACGCTGCGCCACCTCATCCACGGCGGTCGCATCGCCGCGCGCGAGGCTCTCGCCATCGTCCCGCAAATCTGCGACGCCCTGCAATTCGCGCACGACCACGGCGTCGTCCACCGCGACATCAAACCGGAGAACATTCTCCTCGACCGTCGCGGCCACGCCAAGGTCGCCGACTTCGGCCTGGCCAAGCTGGTCGATCCCTCGGGCGACTCGACCGCCACGCACGATATCGGCGCCGCGGCCGGAACCGCGGTGAACGCCGACCTCACCGAGGCGGGCAAGGTCATGGGCACTCCGCGCTACATGGCCCCGGAACAACGCGAGCACCCGGACGCGGTCGATCATCGGGCCGATATATACGCGCTCGGCGTGGTGCTCTACCAGATGCTTACCGGCGAGCTGCCCGACGAGAAACAACTCCGCCCGCCTTCGCGGCACGTGCGGCTCGACGTGCGGCTGGACGAGATCGTCCTCCGCGCCCTCGAAACAGACCCCGCCCTGCGCTACGCCAGCGCCGCCGATTTCAAGACCCGCCTCGAAACGGTTTCGGCGGGCAATATTCCCGGCGATGGCGCGGCGGCCGCCAGCCCGCCTCCAGTCTCCACACCGCCGAAGATCGACGCCAAGCCGCCCGACCGCGTCGCGGCCGAGCGGGTGAACGCTCCCTCCTTGGCCATGACGGTGATCGGCGTCGCCAACCTCGTTTTTCTTTTCTTCGCGCTCTGCGCGCTCGGTCTGGTGCTGGCCTTGGTAGGCGGCGGCGCAAGCATCGGCACCGCCGGCCTGCTATCATCGTCCTCGATGAGATTTTTCGGCGCGCCGTTGGCGGTGGCCGGGTTTTTTAGCGTGATCATGGTCACGGTGGTCGCCTCGTGGATGTTGCTGCACTTCGCCGCGTTCATCTACATCATCGTGGCGAGCCGCCGGATGAGGGAGCTGCGGAGATATCGCTCCGTGGGTTTTGGCGTCGGGCTCCTGATCGCTTCGGGCGCGTTGGGTCTCTTGTTGTGCGCCGCTTCGCCGACCTTGTTTTTGACCGCGTGCTGGTCGTTGGCCGAGCTCGGCGTCGGCATCTG
>JAIXVP010000033.1 GCA_027482905.1 Opitutaceae bacterium | reverse complement strand
GTTTTCCACCCGGCCGTAGAGCTGGATTTCTTGGGTGTATTCGGCGCGGCAGATTTCCCACGGCGTGCCGAAAATCATCCAGTTGTCGGGATGCTCGACCTGGTTGCCGTTGACGAACTCCTGTTTGAACAGGCCGAACTCGTAATGGATGCCGTAGCCGATGGCCGGGTAGTCGAGGGTGGCGAGCGAATCGAGGAAACAGGCCGCGAGGCGGCCGAGGCCGCCGTTGCCCAGGCCCATGTCGAACTCGGTCTCGGTCAGCTCCTCCAGATTGACGCCGAGCTCGGCCAAGGCGGTGCGCGCCGCCTCGGTGAGGCCGGTGTTCTGGAGGTTGTTCTCCATCAGGCGGCCCATCAGATACTCGAGGGAGAGGTAATACAGGCGGCGGACGTTTTCCTTGTTATGCACGGCCTGGGTGGCGAGCAGGCGGGCGAGGATCTGCTCCCGCACGGCCGAGGCCGTGGCGATCCACCAATCGCGCGGCGTGGCGGAACCCTGGTCACGAGCGAGCGTATAAGTCAGGTGACGGAGGATGGCCTGCTTGATTTTGGCCGTGTCGGTCAGGGCGCCGGGGGCGAGGTGGCTGGGCTCCGCGCCGGCCGAGGCGGCGGGAGTGGAGGCGGTGGCGGTGGCTTTACGAGTTTTGGAGGGAGCGGCGCACATACGGATACGGAGGGAGAAGTTGGAAGAGACTGGAATCCACCATTAAACGTGCCACGCGCGGGGACGGGGGCACGTTCTTTTTTCGGGGAAAAATTCCGCGCGCGATTCGGCCGAAAATGCCGGGACTCAATCCGGAGCAGGTCGTCACGAGTTTGCTGGACGTAGGGCCTAGGATAGAGAACTCGTGCAGCCAGTTTGCACCGAGATTTTGGTCGCGAGCAAGACGCGTGCGAGGGCGCATCCCCACAGTGGGCTGTAACCGAGCTTGCAACGTCGCCCCGGGCCCAAAGATCAAGCCAGGTTGGGGAAGCTATTCGAGCACAAGGTGATAGTATCGCGGCGTGCTTCCGGCGGCGGGCTATTCGGTTCGATCCGGTGCAGCCGGCGAAGGCATTTTGTCCTCTGAAAGTCGCGGGTGTCGGCGACGACGGTGTTGAATTCTTTCGGCTGCCCGAGTTGGGCGGGCATGGAGTGTAAAGGAGGCACGAGGCTTAGGGCCGCGCGAGCGGCCGAAGATCACGGCGCGAGGGAGATGTTAAGACGAAAGAAAATTCTCTGCTCCGAGGTGAGGCTGCCGGATACGTTTAGCAAAGCATGGACGGTCTCGGTGCCGTCGCCATTGGGGAAGCTGTAGATTGCGACGGGCGAGCCGACGAGGGCAGCGGAGGGCGACCAAGTTTGCAGGTCATTGCTGGCCTCGATACGGTAGCGAAGACCGGCGGCGGTGTAGTCTACGCCAAGAGCGCCGGTGCCGCCGCTGCGCTGGCGGTAGCGAAACAAAAACTGGGTGCCGTCGGGCATGGCTTCGACGAGGTAGGGCGCGCTAAGCTCGGGCGCTAGGGGATCAAGACCGAAGGCAAATTCGAGGAGGTTAACCAAACGGTCGCCGTCAGGATCGTCCAAGGGGCCGGACGCGTTGGGTGCTCGGCCGGCGAGGGCGGTCACGGCCCAGAGGTCGAAGGAAGAACCGAGGGAGAGTGCGGAGACGGTGGAAAAACCGCGTTCGGCGCTGGCATCGGCCAACTGAAGCACAAGGGAGTAGGCGCCGACGGCAAAAGTGGGCGCGAGCGGCAGAACTAGATTCTGAGGGGTCGAGGCGGGCAGGAGCGGGACCACGGTGAGAGGCGAGTTTGCGCCAGAGCTGGAGCGAAAAGTATAGGCGAGACCGGTGAGCGGGAGGGTGGCCGAGGGGGTGATTTGCAGGAAGCGCTGAGACGTGGAGAAGTTACCCGAAGTGTCCTCAAGGAGAAGGTGGAGGGTGTGGAAACCAGGGGAGAGTTCGCCGAGCGGGATGGCGAGTGAAGTGCTCGCAAGCCGGTGCGCTTCAGCGAGCGCCAAGAAGGGCGCGGCGGCGGGCGAAGGCGGGCTATCTATGGCGTAATAAAGGCGGGTGGGCGTCAGGGCGGAGAAAGGATGCACCTGACGAAAAACAAATGGTCCGGGAAAATCGCCCGAGCCCACGCGAAGGCTAAGGCGATCGGGCCGGGGGTCGCCAAAAGTCGAGAAGGGCCGACTAAAGATGAGGCTGCTCTCGGCGGCGGGGATGCCCGCGGTGGGAGATTGAAAAGTGTCTCCCCACGCAGCTTCCACGACGGGCGGGCTTGCGGGGACAAGAAGATAGAGGCGTCGATGCACGGTCGGCCCCCATTGCCCGGCGGGATTGCGGAAGCGGAGTCCAAGAATGGGCGCGGCGTGCGGGGTGTTGGGCAGCGGAAGCGAGAGGCTCGATAAATCGTTTAGCGTGGGCGAAGAGCCGGACAGGGGCACGGGGGTGGCGAGACCGATACCCGGATCGGTGTCAAAAAAGTATTCGCCGGGAGCGTCGTGCGCCCACGTGGAATGCGGAGCGAGAACGGAGCCGCAAACCACCGCCAAGGCGGCGAGCGCAACGCGACCCGCGCGGAGCCCGAGGCGTGAAGTCAAGGCGGCGAACATGGGAGGCGCAGCGGGGCCGGGGAAGATGAAGAGGAACGAGACGAGAGGGGTTCAGGGGCGTTCGCTGACTTTAACCCGGATGTTCAGGTTGGTGCCCGGCGCGGCGAATTGCGGCACAGAGAGTTCGTCGATCGTGGGCAGGGGCGGGATGCCGGAAAGGATGTAGGGGTTGGACCCGCCGAAGGGACCGATGTGGGTGCCGTCCGTGCCGGCATTGAGGGCGAGGTTGGGGGCGGCACCGAGGCGGTAACGGCTATCGAAAGATGCTCCGGAGCCGTTGTATGCGGGCATCAGCGCAGTCAGGTTGGAGTAAACTAGGTTGCCGCTGCCGATTAAGTTGGGAGGCGGGCTGGAGGGAAAAAGATTATTCCGGAAAACGAGACTCGGAGACGAGAAAGGGCCGGAGGTGAATATGTTGTTATCTATGGTGATGGCGGGACTGGAAAACGGCGGGGAGTCGAAGCCGGCAAGGAGGTTGTTGCGCACCACTATGCCAGATACGGAGTTAAGACTGCGGAAGTTGGAACTTGGCATGATACAATTTTCCACCCGCAAGCCTGACGCCAAAAACTTGGGCTCGACACTTCCCGAACCCGCAAAAAAACACTGCATGACCAAACAGTTTGGACCATCGATGTCAGCGCGGACGTTCGACGAAAAGTAACACCGCGCAATGGTGACGTTCGCGGAGCCATCGACTAGAAGGCCGCTTTGAAATTCCAGGCCCATGACTAAACTGCCGTTTGCAGAGCCTCCGCTAGTCGAGACGGTGCGGATAATGCTGCCCGAGGGTCCGCTCGCGATGATCGCGCCGAGTTTGTTTGCGGGCGTGCCGAGGTTACCCGCTAGAGAAAAACCGGGGCCGATGATACTGAGGCGTTTATTGGTGACGGTGAAGGCGGCGTAAGGAATCGCGGAGCCCTCAATGAGCAGGGTGTCGCCGTCGACGGCGGCGTTGATCGCGCTCTGAATCGTGGTGTGATCGGAGGATGTATCCGGGCCGTTGTTCACGCGCAGAGTGGCGGCGTGCAAAAGGGCGGGGAGGACAAGAAGGATGAGGAAAAACGTTTTCATTGTCATGAATGATGAGCGGCATTGATCGGGACGTGGCGGCCCGTTGACTACGCGCGAACCGGTGGAAGGGTGCGGTGCAACTAGCTGTTAGAGCAAGCCTAAGGCTGTAAGGATTAGGCAACAACAGGGGTAATAACCACCAGGTTTGTGCCCCTGTGTTTCTCCCGATGAAACGGACAATGTCGGCGCGCCGAGCCGCACCACCGCTTCGCACTTGAAAAACGTCGCGCGTTGATTTTCTCCACCGTTTTTCAATTTCGCGAACCCGGGAACCTTTGCCCGCCATGCGGTTCCCAGAGCGCGATTGTCCTGCCTATTCCACGTTTCCCTCCCCACCCTCGCACATGATCGAAGTCAAAGGTCTGGTTAAAACCTACGGCAACAAACGCGCGGTCGACGGTGTCAGCTTCACCGTCCGCCCCGGCGACATTCTCGGCTTCCTCGGCCCCAACGGCGCCGGCAAGTCGACCACGATGAAGATGATCACCGGCTACATCCGGCCCGACGCCGGCACCGCCACCGTGGCGGGCATCGACGTCGCCAAGGACCCCGTCGCGGTGAAGGCCCGCATCGGCTACCTGCCCGAAAGCGCCCCCGCCTACGGCGAGATGACCGTGCTGGAGTTCCTCAACTTCATCGCCGAGGTCCGCGGCTACCGCTCCGGCGCCGAGCGCCGCGAACGCGTCGAACGCGCCCTCGCCCGCACCCACCTCGAACCCGTCCGCCGCCAGGCGATCGAAACCCTCTCGAAGGGCTACAAGCAGCGCGTCGGCTTCGCCCAGGCTCTCCTGCACGAGCCGCCCTGCCTGGTCCTCGACGAGCCCACCGACGGCCTCGATCCCAACCAGAAAAACGAGGTCCGCGCCCTGATCAAAACCATGGCCGCCGACCGCGCCGTCATCCTCTCCACCCACATCCTCGAGGAGGTCGACGCCATCTGCAATCGCATCATCCTCATCTCCAAGGGCAAGGTCGTGGTCGACGAGACCCCCGAGGCCTTCCACGCCCGCCGCCCCGGCGCCCGCCTCGACGCCATCTTCCGCGAGCTCACCACCGCCGACGCCTAAACCCGCCCCGCCGCCCCTTCCGTCCTAAAAGTTCCGATCTCCTAGCTCCTAACTCCTAGCTCCCCCGCTCCCTTCTCCCCGCTCCTAGCTCCTTCCCCCATGTCCCAGATCGCACCCGTCTTCAAACGTGAGTTCCTCGGCTACTTCCGCTCCCCGGTGGCCTATGTTTTCCTCATCGTCTTCCTTGTCGCGTCGGTCGGCCTCGCCTTCTTCGTCGGCGGCTTCTTCAAGGCCAATCAGGCCTCGCTCCAGAGCTTCTTCGTTTTCCACCCCTGGCTCTACCTTTTCCTCATTCCCGCCGTGGGCATGCGCCTCTGGGCCGAGGAACGCCGGGGCGGCACCATCGAGCTGCTCTTCACCCTGCCGCTCACCACCCTCGACGCGGTGCTGGGCAAGTTTTTCGCCGCGTGGGCTTTTCTCGGCCTCGCCCTCGTGCTCACCTTCCCGCTCGCCCTCACCGTCGGCTGGCTCGGCGACCCCGACTGGGGCGTGATCGCCGCCGGCTACCTCGGCAGCGCCCTCATGGCCGGCGCCTATCTCTCGGTCTGCGCCCTGTTGTCCTCGCTGACGAAGAACCAGGTCATCGCCTTCGTCCTCGGCGTGGTCGTGAACCTCGCCCTGGTCTTCCTCGGCTGGAGCGTGTTCAACGGCCTGCTCTCCGGCTTTCTCCCCGTCTCCGCCGTCGATTTCATCGCGAATCTCGGCTTCATCCCCCACTTCGACGCCCTCTCCAAGGGCATCCTCGACCCGCGCGATTTCGCCTACTTCGGCTCCGTCATGGCCCTCGCCCTGACCCTGAACGTCGTCGCCCTCGAACGCTAAGCCCCGCTCCCCCGCTCCCGGCTCCAAGCCCCGCGCTCCCCGCTCCCTTCTCCCTGCTTATGAAATCCGGCCTCGTCAAAACCCTCGCCGTCGTCCTCCTCGCCGTCGTCCTGCTGCTGGTCAACTTCCTCGCCGCCCGCCTGCCCGTCCGCGGCGATCTCACCGCCGGGCGCATCTACACCTTGTCGCCGGGCACCAAGACCCTCCTAGGCAAGATCGAGGAGCCCATCGCGCTCCGCCTCTACGCCACCCGCGGCGTCGACGGCCTGCCCGTATCGTATAAAAACTACGCCGACCGCGTGGAGGAGATGCTCCGCGCCTACGTCCGCGCCTCCGGCGGCAAACTCGCCCTCGAGACGGTCTCGCCCGCCGCCGACACCCCCGAGGAGGAAAAGGCCCAGGCCGCCGGCCTCCAGCCCCAGCAGGTCCCCGGCACCGGCGAGCCCTTCTACCTCGGCCTCGTCGTCACCCAGGCCGACCAGCAGAAATCCCTCGCCGCCTTCAGCCCCGACCGCGAGGAGCTGATCGAATACGACGTCTCCTCCCTGCTCCACTCCGTGCAGCAGTTGAACAAACCCAAGCTCGGCGTGTTCACCCGCCTGCCCCTCGCCGGCGAGCCGTTCAACATGATGCAGCAGCGCCGGCCGACCCCGCCCCAGTTGCTGATCGAGGAATGGAAACGCTCCTACGACGTGGTGACGGTCGACGCCGATTTCACCACCCTGCCCGCCGGCCTCGACGCCCTCGCCGTCCTCCACCCCGCAGGGATCAAGCCCGCCCAGGAATTCGCCATCGACCAGTTCCTGCTCTCCGGCAAACCCGTGCTCGTCGCGGTGGATCCGTCCTCGACCTACTTCAAGCGCCAGGGCGGCCAGCAGGCGATGTTCGGCGGCGGCAGCCCCGACGTGTCCTCGAACCTGCCGACCCTCTTCCCGGCCTACGGCATCACCTACGACACCGCCCAGGTGGTCGGCGACGAGGCCCTCGCCACCCCGGTCAACGCCGGCAACGGCCAGGTCGCCCGCATGCCCGTCTGGCTCTCTCTGACCGCGAAAAACCTCAGCACCGCCACCCCCGCCACCGCCCAGCTGAAATCCCTCCTGCTGGTCGAGGCCGGCTCCGTGGCGGTCGACGCGCGCGACGGCCGCGAGATCACCCCTATGCTGGAAACCACCGAGACCGCCGGCACCGTGCCCGGCTTCTCCCTCCAGTTCGCCCAGCCCGACGATATCGGCCGCACCCTGGTCGCCGGGACCGTGAAAAAGAACCTCGCCGTCCTCGTCCGCGGCCCCTTCGCCACCGCCTTTCCGAACGGCGGCCCCGCCGCCGACGGCACCATCCCCGCCACCGGCACGCCCCCCGCCGACCTCCGCAAGTCCGGCTCCGGCACCCTCGTGGTCATCGCCGACACCGACTGGCTGCTCGACGACTTCTCCGTCCGCCGCCAGGCCATCTTCGGCCAGGAGATGGTCCAACCGCTGAACGACAACCTGTTCTTCGGCTCCAACCTCGTTGACTTCCTCGCCGGCTCGCCCGACCTCATCGCCCTGCGCGGCAAACGCTCCGCCCAACGCCCCTTCGAGGTCGTGGCCAAAATGGAAGCCGACGCCCAGAAGCAGTATAATTCCAAACTCGCCGCGCTCGAGACCCGCATCACCGAGGTGCAGACCAAACTCTCCGAACTCCAGGGCAAATCTCCCGAGGGCGGCCGTCTCGTCGCCACCCCCGAGGTCCTCAAGACCATCGAGGAGTTCCAAGCCCAGGAACTCGCCATGCGCCGCGAACGCCGCGACATCCGTCGCGCCCTGCGCGAGGGCATCGACGCCCTCGAGACCAAATTGCTCGTGATCAACCTCCTCGCCACCCCCGTGCTCCTCGGCTTCTTCGGCCTCTGGTTCGCCCGCCACCGCAAACACGCCGCCTGAGCCAGGAGCCGGGAGCAGGGAGCGAGGAGCCAAACCGCAGCGCGTGAGCCCTCCCCAAAAGCCACCTCCTCGCCTTTGGCTCCCCGCTCCGCGCCCCCAGCTCCCCGCTCCTAACTCCCCGCTCCGCGCCCCCACCTCCTAGCTCCTCCCGCCTTCCCGCATGAAACTCCGCCCCCTCCTGATCACCCTCGCCGTCCTCCTCCCCGCCGCCGGTGCCGTCTGGTGGCTGCAACGTCCCGCGCCCGCCGCGCAATCCGCCGACGCCCGCCTCGGCCAGCGCGTCGCCGACCCCGCCGGCCTCGCCTCCGCCACCCGCGTCCGCCTGAAGGCCCAGGGCAAAACCACCGAGCTCGCCCGGACCGACGACGGTCGCTGGACCGTGGCCGCCGGCGACACCGCCCCCGCCCTGCCCGCCGACGCCTCGCGCCTCACCCGTCTCGCCTCCGACCTCGTTTCCCCGAAGGTCGAGCGCCTCGTCACCGAAAACCCGACCCGCATCGCCACCCTCGAACTCGACTCCAGCGAGGTCGCCTTCCTCGACGCCGCCGGCAAGACCCTGCTCGAACTCGACCTCGGCAAAAACGCCGACGGCGGCGGCCGTTTCCTCCGCTACGGTTCCGAGGCGAAGGCCTACCTCGCCCGCCTCACCGCCTCCATCGACGCCGACCCGGCCAACTGGCGCGACACCGCATTGGTCTCGATCAAGATCGACGACATCGCCTCGCTCACCTTCGCCTTCCCCGGCGCCGCGCCCGTGGTCGTTTCCCGCCCCGACGCCAAGACCGGATGGACCAGCCCCGCCACCCCCGCCGGCCAGCAGGTCAAAACCGCCACCGTCACCTCCCAGCTGACCAATCTGGCCAGCCTGCGCTACACCCAGGTCGCCCCCACCCTCGACCCCGGCGTCATCGCCGCCCGCATCCTCACCCGCGACGTCACCCTGACCACCTTCGACGGCCGCACCGTGAAACTCGCCCTCGGCCGCGCGCCCGAGATCCCCAAGCCCGCCAAACCCGCCGCGACTCCGCCCGCCGGCGACACCACGCCGCCGCCCGAGCCCGCCGAGCCGCCCGCCCCGCCCCGCCCGGTCTACGCGGAACTGACCGACTCCAAAGCCGACGCCGTCCTCTCCGCCGCCGCCAAAACCCACGCCTTCGAGATCGGCGAATGGATCCACACCGGCCTGCCTTCCGCCGCCGCCGACCTCTTTGAACCCGTCCCCGCTCCGCCCGCCCCCGCCGTGGCGCCCGCGCTCGCACCAACGGAACCACCCGCCGCTCCGGCCCCCGTCACCGCGCCCGTCAGCGTCACCACCGAACCGGTGACCGTGACCACCGAGCCCATGACGGCCCCACCCCCACCGGCCCCTTGAGCGGGCGTCCGGTGGCACGCCGGTTTTGGGCGGCGAAAGAGGCCGGACCCCAAACGTGGGTCCGGCCTCTTTGCTGCCGGCGCTCTACTTCGCCGCGTCTTGGATATTTGTCCCGAGTTTTTCCACGTCCTTGCCTAGACCCTTGGACGTCTGGCAACCGGAGGCCGCCACCGCTACGGCGGACAACAACAGGACCGTCCGGAACCAGCCAAACGATCGGGTATTCACGTCGGCGAAACTAGCCCCCTGGCGTGCGATCGGCCATGGGGTGTTTCCCGACCTCTCCGTCGCTTAACACTCCTGGTTCAGATGCGTTTCGTCAGCACGAGGATGACCAGAATCACCAACAACAGACCCAGTCCGCTGCCCGGATAGTAGCCCCAGCCCTGACTATAGGGCCAGGTTGGCAGCGCTCCGATGAGCAGGAGGACGAAGACGATGAGTAGGATGTTTCCGAGGGACATGGTGCTTGGTTTCGCGGGCGAATCGGCGGTGAAGTGGGACAAAAATCGGGAACCGCCGCGCCCGCCTTCCGGCCTTCCGAATCGGAAAGCGTGCCTGCAAGCCCTCCATCCTACCGGCGTCTCCGGCGCGCCACGATGGGGTGTTGCCCTGCCGCGCGCTCGGCGGCGGCGGAGATTTTGGCATCCCCTTACGCGCCCTTTTCCGCAGCCTCCCGCGTCGTGATTCCCTATTTCGTGAAACGTCTCGCCCGGGGCTTCGCCCGACGCGTCGCCCGGCTTTGGCCGGCACCGACCGAGCGCTATCTGGGAAGGTGCGAGTCCATCATTCACGTCGGGGCCAATCACGGCGCGGAGCGGGAAACCTACGCGCGCCGCCGCCTCCGGGTGCTCTGGGTCGAAGCCTCGCCCGAGATTTTCGCGATGCTCGAAAGCAACCTGCGCCCCTATCCCGAGCAAACGGCGATCCAGGCGCTCCTCACCGACACCGAAGGGACGGAACACGTATTTCACCTCGCCAACAACGGCGGCCAGTCGTCCTCCATCTTCGACCTCGCGGCGCATCGATCACTCTGGCCGGACGTCCACTACACCGGAACGGTCACCCTCCGCAGTCGCACCCTGGCCGGGGTTTTGCGCGACGCCGCTTACAAGCCGGGAGCCTTCGACGCCCTCATCCTCGACGTGCAGGGCGCGGAGTTGCTGGTGTTGAAAGGCGCCGGCGAATGGCTCGACCACTTCCGCTACATCCAGGCCGAGGCGGCGGATTTCGAGGCCTATCGGGGCGCCGGCACGCTCGCCGAGATCACCGCCTTCCTGAAGGCGCGCGGCTTCGAGGCGACCCACCGGGTCCGCTTCGCCGGCCGCGCGGGGCTGGGACACTACTACGACGTGGTGTTCAAAAACGTCCGCCCACGACGACGACACGCACCTGCTTCGTGAGCGCGCGAGCTTGACGCCGAAACCCCGCCGCCCCCGCCCGCCGGGTAACACCCCATGTCGGGCGCGCGCCTCGCCGGCTAGCTTGGTGAGCACCGCATGAAATCACGTTTCCCCGTCTTCTCTCCGCCCGGCTTCACCCTGCTGACGCTGCTTTTGCTCGCCCCGCCCGCCTGCTCCAAAACCACCAGCGCCCCACCGCCCGCCCCGGCCAATCCCACCGCCCCCGCGACGCCCCCCCCTCCCCCGCCCGTCGCAAAGCCGAT
>JAIXVP010000061.1 GCA_027482905.1 Opitutaceae bacterium | reverse complement strand
CTACCCCGCCGCCATGGGCGCTAAGGTCGCCCGCCCCGACAAGCAGGTGATCGACATCGACGGCGACGGCTCCTTCCTGATGAACATCCAGGAACTCGCCACCTGCCACATCGAGAAGATCGCCGCCAAGGCCATGATCCTGAACAACCAGCACCTCGGCATGGTCGTGCAGTGGGAAGATCGTTTCTACAACAGCGTCCGCGGCAACACCATCCTCGGGGACAAGAACAACGTCGGCTCGCCCGACAACCCCGGCGGCATCTACCCCGACTACGTGACCATCGCCCAGGGCTTCGGCGTGAAGGCCCGCCGCGTCTTCAAGCGCGAGGAGCTGAAGGAGGCCATCCAGGAGATGCTCGACCACGACGGCCCCTACGTCCTCGACATCATCGTGCCCTACACCGAGCACGTGCTGCCCATGATCCCCGCCGGCAGGACGGTGAAGGACATGATCCTGAAGTAGCCGCATCCGGCCACCGCCGTTTTTTCCATCCAGACCCGCCGGGCGCGAAACAGCCACCGGCGGTATAGGTGACGGCCTCGGCGGCCGCCCGACCCGGCTCAGCGCCAGAGCGCATCCACCGCATCACCATCGGCGGCGGCGCGTTCCAGCAAGGGCCAGACGTCCGCCACCGACCCCGCCACCGGCATGAGCCCGCGCCACCCGGACTTTTTGAAGCGTTCGGTCACGAGCTTGTCGAAGAAGACCAGCAGTTCGTCGTAAAAACCGTCCTGGTTGACCAGGATCAGGGGCTTGGCGTGGCGGTTGAGCATGCGCCCGACCAGGATCTCGATCACCTCCTCCAGCGTGCCGAATCCCCCCGGCAGCGCCACGAAGGCCTCCGCCCGCTCCTCCATGATGCGCCGCCGCTCGCGCATCGAGTCGACCACGATGAGTTCGTCCGCCTCGCGGAAACCGAGTTCGCGCTCGATCATGAAGTCCGGGATCACCCCCGTCACCCGCCCGCCGGCCGCCTTGGTCGCGAGCGCGACCGACCCCATCACGCCGGCCCGGCCGCCGCCGTAGACCAGCCCCCAACCGCGCTCGGCGAGGCCGCGCCCGAGCTCCGCCCCCGCCGCGTAATACTTGGCGTCCAACTCCAGCCCGCTCGCGCAATACACGCACACCTGCTTTTGCATTCCGCGAGGAAACCGCCCGCGCCCGCCGCCGCCAGCCCGAATCCCGGGTTTTCCTCTTCGCGTCTTTCGTGTGTTTGGTGATGGATCCCTCCGCATCCGCCGTGTCGTTCCCCGCCCCTCCCTCCGCTCCCTACGTCGGCCGCCTCGCCCCCTCCCCCACCGGGCTGCTCCACCTCGGTCACGCCCGCACCTTCGCCCTCGCCGCGGCCCGCGCCCGCGCCGCCGGCGGTCGCCTCCTGCTGCGTATAGATGATCTCGATACGGCTCGCTGTCGCCCGGAGTTCGCCGACGCCGCCCTCGTGGACCTCGCCTGGCTGGGCCTCGCCTGGGAGGAACCCGTCGTGGTGCAGTCCGCCCGCCTGCCGTCCTACCGCGCCGCCCTCGGCCGCCTCCGCGCCGCCGGTCTCGTCTACCCCTGCGACCGTTCGCGCAAGGACCTCGCCGGCGCGCTCGCCGCCCCGCACGAGGCGCCCGGCGACGACGAACCGCTCTATCCCGCCGCCTGGCGCCCGCCCTTCGACACGCCGCTCCCGCCCCTCGACGGCGCCGGTCTGGCGCGGAACTGGCGTTTCCGCGTGCCCGACGGCGAGACCGTGCGCTTCACCGACGGTCGCCTCGGCCCCCTTGTCGCCGTGTGCGGCCGCGATTTCGGCGACTTCCTCGTCTGGCGAAAGGACGGCCTGCCCAGCTACCAGCTGGCCTGCGCGGTGGACGACGCCGAACTCGGCGTCACCGAGGTGGTTCGCGGCGAGGATCTCGTCCGCTCCACCTTCCGCCAACTTCTCCTGCTCGCCGCTCTGCTCCCGCCCGGCGCGCCCCCGCCCGACTACCACCACGCTCCGTTGTTGAACGACGAAAACGGCTTCCGCCTCGCCAAACGCCACGACGCGCTCGCGCTGCGCACCCTGCGCGACACCGGCGTCGACCCGGGCAAGTTTCACGATTCCTTCTCGCCACTCTGCTGAAAAGCCAGCGTCATCCTGCCGTCGAATCTTTCCGGGGTAACTCACTCGTAAGCTGTTCCCCCACCCAAACCGGCCAGCGCTCAATTCCTCGATTGAACACGTCCTCCGAACCGAATGTCGCCCGGCCGCCGCTGATCGACAACGCCCCTTGGTGCGACGTGCGGGTTTCCCCGCTGCACGGCCTCGGACTCTTCGCCCGCGTAGCCCTTTCCCGCTGCAGCACCCTGGTCGAATTCCATGTTCAGTCGACGTTTGTTGTTCCGATGCAGAGCCCTGAAGCGAGCGAAGCCATTGCGTCCGGGCACTTTTTACTCCTGCGCGACGGGAAAATCCTGCTCTCCCGCGTTCCGACCAAGTTTCGCTACATAAACCACGCCGCCACACCCAACGCCCGCATTGATTTCGAAACCCACCGCGTGCTCGCCCAACAAGACATCCCGGCCGACACGGAAATCACCGTCGATTACTGCCAGGAATACACCGACCCGGTATTTAACCGTTATGCCCGCTCGCTCGGCTGTTGGCTG
Source organism: Opitutaceae bacterium (assembly GCA_027482905.1). GTDB lineage: Bacteria > Verrucomicrobiota > Verrucomicrobiia > Opitutales > Opitutaceae > IMCC26134_A. The sequence continues at coordinate 22,963 of JAIXVP010000061.1, read as the reverse complement.
CCCGATTCGTTGATGGACGATTGAGCCGAGTCGGGCCCGACTGAACGTAGGCGAGCCGCCGCCAAAAGCGCGCAGAGCAGCGCCGCGTTCCGCACCAGCCCGGCCGCGAGAGAGCCGGTCGGCGCTCCCCCAAAACATCCGCAACGCACATCGATGCCCCGTGCCCAGGCCGAGGCCAGCGCGAGCGAAAAAGCCGTCAACAGGCCGACGGCCATCGGTTTCGCCACCGCCCGCGTTCCAACCACGCAAAGTCCCGCCGCCACCACCAGCTCCAACCACGGCAAATAGACGGCCAATCCGCCCGCCACCCAGCCCGCCGTCAGCCGAAAGCCCGCGATCTCCGTCGCGAAACGCGCGGGGTCGAGCAGCTTCAAAGCACCCGCCACGCCCAGCACGCCAGCCACGGACCACTCCAGGCCGAGCGCCACGCGGACCCGCAGGCGATTCGCAAAAGGCGTCATGGTTTCGCCTCCGCGGCCCGCGCCGCCCGCCAGGCGTCCCAGCCGCCTTCGAGGACCACGATGCGCTCAAAATCCAGTTCGCGCCGCAAACGGACCGCTACCGCCGCGCTGGTGTCGCAGGACTCGCCGCCGCAGTAGACCACGAGGGTCCGCCGGCCATCCCATTGTTCCGCCAGGCTTGCGAAGCCCGCCTCCCAATCGTCCTCGCTCAAAACCACCGCGCCGGGCACCCCGCCCGCCGCACGCGCCTTCGCGGGCCGTGCGTCGATCCAAAGGGCGTCCGGGTAATCCCGGCGCGCCGCCTCGACCGAGACGCGCGTCACCGCCGCCGATTTTTCGACGAGGGACCGCCAATCCGGCGCGCGCGGATGCAACCAACCGGTGAGGCCGGCCGGGACGATCGGAAGCACCAAAAAGATCAGCACCATTCTCGGCGTCGCGAAGCGCCCGCGCGCGCGTCCTGCTTCCCGTGCAGTGTCGCTCTTCACGGCGCGTGGCGCAGGTAAAGCACGTCGGCGTGCTCCACGCCGCCCGCGTCCCGCACGCGCACGCGCACGGTCGCGCGCAAATCCTCCGACGCCCCGCCCGCGTAGCGAAACCGGATTTTCAAAACGTCGCCTGCCAGCGCGGGTTGTCCCTCGACGACAAAGGCCGGGGTGCGCGAAACGACGTCCAGCAGCGTGACCGGCGTGTCCGCCGAGTAGGTGAGCGTGATCTCGCGCGGCTCCGGCGCGGGCCCCGAAAACACCAGCATGCGCGGCGCGATCGTCACCCGCACCGGCAGGTCCGCCACCACGCGCAGTTCGTAGACCTTGCCGTCGGAGGTGCGCACCGTGACCGGCTGCACCTGCCGACCATGCCGCGAGCCGGGGCTGTAGGTCACCGGCACGACTCCGTTCGCCCCCGCCGCGACCGGCGCCTCGGCCGCCTCCGGCACGGTGCAGGAACACCCGCTGCTCACCTCGGTCAGCGTCACCGGCACGTCACCGCGATTGGTGAAACGAAACTCGCCCGCGAGTTTCCGCTCGCCCGGCCGCGGCTTGAGCACGAGTTCGGTCGTTTCAAATACCAGCTCCGCGCGGGTCGCAGCCGCGAGGGCGAAAAGCACGGCAAGGCGGACGGCGACGACCCGGGAAAACGTTTTCGCCTGCATCGCGCGTCGTCCGGCCGCCTTTTACACCGAACGGAAAACCACCGCGGCGTTCTGGCCGCCGAAGCCGAGGTTGTTGCTCAACACGGCTGAAACCGACGCCGCGCGCGCCACGTTGGGCACGTAGTCGAGGTCGCACTCCGGGTCGGGCTCGTGGAGGTTGATGGTCGGCGCGAGGGTCTGGGTCTGGAGGGTCTTGGCGCAGATGACGCTCTCGATGCCGCCGGCGCCGCCGAGCAGGTGGCCGGTCATGGACTTGGTCGAGCTGATCGGGAGACGCTTCGCACGGTCGCCGAAGACGCGTTTGATCGCGAGGGTCTCGAATTTGTCGTTGTAGGGCGTGCTGGTGCCGTGGGCGTTGATGTAGCCGACCTGGTCGGTCGCCACGCCGGAGGCCTTGAGCGCGCGCGTCATGGCCATGCCCAGGCCCTTGCCCTCGGGATCGGGCATGGTGATGTGGTGGGCGTCGGCGGTCGCGGCGTAGCCGGCGATTTCGCAGTAGATGCGCGCGCCGCGTTTCCGGGCGTGTTCGTAGGATTCGAGCACGAGCACGCCGGCGCCCTCGCCCATGATGAAGCCGTCGCGGCCCATCGAGAAGGGTCGGCAGGCGGTGGCGGGGTCGTCGTTGCGCGTGCTCATGGCCCGCATGGCGCAGAAGCTGGCGTAGGCGAAGGGCGTGATCGCCGCCTCGGTGCCGCCCGCCACCATCACGTCGGCGTCGCCGCGCCGGATCATGTGCATGGACTCGCCGAGCGCGTGAGTGCCGGTGGCGCAGGCCGAGACCACGCCGAAGTTGGGTCCGCGCGCGCCGAGTTCGATCGCCACGATGCCCGAACAGATGTTGCCGATCAGAGCCGGGATGGTGAACGGAGACACCTTGCGCGGGCCACCGTCGTGGAGCTTTTTCAGCTGGCTCTCGTAGGTGAACATACCGCCGATGCCGGAGCCCACCACCACGCCGACGCGGTCGGGGTCCTCGGTCGCCATATCGAGGCCGGAATCCGCCCAGGCCTGCTTGGCGGCGCAGAAACCGAAGTGGGTGTAGCGGTCGTTGCGCCGCGCCTCCTTGGGATCCATGTGCTCCTCGACGTTCCAGCCGCGCACCTCGGCGCCGATCTGGGTCGCGTAGGGCGAGGGGTCGAAGAGCGAGACGCGGTCGATGCCGTTTCTACCCGCCACCAGACTCTCCCAAAAGGTATCCGCCGTCTGGCCCAGGCCATGAATAACACCAAGACCGGTGACGACGACGCGCTGGGAATCGGGGAGGTGGGACATTGGAAACCGTCCAACAAAACCAAGCGCGCCGCGCAGGGCAAGGACGCGTCTCGGGCCGGCTTCGTCCGCGCCGGGCACGAAAAAACCCGCTCCGAAGGGGAGCGGGTCAAAATCGTCCGCGATGCGCGGAGGGCGGGCTCAGGCCGCGCCGGCCTTGGCCTTGATGTAGTCGATGACCTGCCCGACGTTCTTGAGCTTCTCGGCGTCGGCCTCGGGGATCTCGCCCTTGATCTCGTCCTTGAACTCCTCCTCGAAGGCCATGATCAGCTCGACGGTGTCGAGGGAGTCGGCGCCGAGATCGTCCAGGAAGGAAGCGGTGGGCGTGATCTGCTCCTCGTTCACGTTCAGCTGGTTGACGATGATCTCTTTGACGCGTTGTTCGATGGTTTTTTGGTCGGCCATAAGGGTGGTAAATTTGACTGCGTGAAGGGCTCACATCGCCATGCCACCGTCAACGGCAAAAACCTGCCCGGTGACGTAGCTCGCCTCGTCGGCGCAGAGAAAAGCGACCGCGTGGGCCACCTCGGCGGCCTCGCCGAAGCGCTGCATCGGGATGAGCGCGGTGGCGCCTTTCTGGACCTCCTCGCTCAACTCGGCGGTCATGTCGGTCTTGATGAAGCCGGGCGCGACCACGTTGACCGTGACGTTGCGCTTGGCGAATTCCTTGGCCGTGGCCTTGGTGAAGCCGATCATGCCGGCCTTGGCGGCGGCGTAGTTGGCCTGGCCGGCGTTGCCCATGATGCCGGTGACGGAGGAGATGTTGACGATGCGGCCGAAGCGCGCGCGGCACATCGGCCAGCCGACGGCCTTGGTCCAGTGGAAACAACTGGTGAGGTTGGTCTGGATGACGCTGTTCCAATCGTCGTCGCTCATGCGCGCCAGCAGCCCGTCGCGGGTGATGCCGGCGTTGTTCACGAGAATGTCGATCTTGCCGAATTCCTTCAGCAGGGCCTCGGCCGCCGCCGCCACGGCCGCGCCGTCGGCCACGTCGACCGCGACGGCCTTGGCCTTGCCGCCGGCGGCGACGATGGCGTCGGCCACCGCGCCGCAGGAGGCGGCGGACTTGGAGACGCAGATGACGGTCACGCCCTGGGCGGCGAGGGTCTCGGCGATGGCTTTGCCGATGCCGCGGCCGGCGCCGGTCACGAGGGCGGTTCGATTGGTGAAGGTCATTTTGTAAGGGAAAGGAGCGAGGAGTCAGGAGCGAGAAGCTAGAATGAGCCAAACCCTTCGGGGATCTCGGCTCCGACTCCTAACTCCTGGATTCTAGCTTCTAGATTCTAAGATTCTGGGTCGCACTCAATACACGTCGCGCTGGTAACGCTTTTCTTTCTTCATTTCCTTCACGTAGGCCTGCGCCTGCTCGATGGGCATGGCGCCCTGTTCGGCGATGATGTCGTGGAGCGCCTGGTCGACGTCCTTGGCCATGCGCTTGGCGTCACCGCAGACAAAGAAATAGCCGCCGTTCTTGATCCAGGCCCAGAGCTCGGCCGCGTTCGCGCGCATCTTGTCCTGGACGTAGACCTTGACGCCCTGGTCACGGGACCACGCGAGGTCGAGGCGGGCGAGCTGGCCCTTCGCGAGGTAGTTTTCCCACTCCTCCTGGTAGAGGAAATCGGTGTGGCTCTTCTGGTCGCCGAAAAACACCCAGTTGCGCCCGGTCGCGCCCGAGGCGACGCGGTCCTGCACGAAGGCGCGAAACGGCGCGATGCCGGTGCCCGGCCCGATCATGATGGCGTCCTTGGAACCGTCTTCCGGCGGGCCGAAGTGGGAGTTGGAGACAAACACCGGCGCGGGCGTCTCGTTCACCCGGGCGCGATCGGCCAGAAAGGTCGAGCACACGCCGTGGCGCTCGCGGTGGTTGGTGGTGTAGCGCACGACCGCGACGGTGAGGTGAATCTCCGTCGGGTAGACGCGCGAGGAGGAGGCGATCGAGTAGAGACGGGGCATCAGCTTGCGCAGATGGTCGACAAACTCTTGCGGGGTCAGCTTGGCGGAGGGGAACTCGGCCAACAGGTCGATGTATTCGCGCTCGTCGAGGAAGCCGGTCAGCTCGTCCTTCGCCTCGGGCTTGAGCAGCGCCTCAAGCCGGGCCTTCTCGCCCGCGTCGGTCGCCTTGGCGAAGAGCGTGTTGACGATCTTCGGGGTCGGGCCGGCGAGAGCGAGGCGGTGGCTCAGCGCCTCGCGCAGCGGGATGGGCGCGGGGAGTTTGAGCATGGCGGGCGAGACCGGCTCGTCGCCGGTGGCGTGCAGGCGCTCCAGGAGTTCGCCGACCTCGGCGGGCCGGTTGGTGGCGAACACCCCGAGCGAATCGCCCGCCTTGTAGTGCAGGTCGCTGCCCGCGAGGTTGACCACGAAATGGCGGGTTTCCTTGGCGGAGCCGGGCTTGTTCAACAGGCGGTTCTCGGTGATGCGGGCCGGGAACGGGTTCTCTTTGCTGTATTGGGAAGAGGCGGCGGGAGCGGACATAAAGGGCAACAGGTCAAGCAGCCGCCGCGCCCGCGCAAGCCCTTACTTCGCCCAACCCTCGCACCACCCGACGCGGCCGCGCTTGCTTCGCTTCGCGCTTTCCCGCCAACTGCCCGGCCATGTCCGAAACCGCCGTCCGTCTCCAAAAGTTCATCGCCGACGCCGGCCTGTGCTCCCGCCGCGCCGCCGAACAGCTCATCGCCCAGGGCGAAGTGTGGGTAAACGGCAAGGTCGCCGTGATCGGCCAGAAGATCGACCCCGAGACCGACAAGGTCACCGTCGAGGGCAGCCAGGTGCGCTCCAGCGTCCAGCCCAAGATCACCCTCGCCGTCCACAAACCCCGCGGCCTGGTCTGCTCAAACGACGACCCGCACAACCCCGAGACCATCTTCACCCTGCTGCCGCCGCAGCTCGCCAAACACCGCTTTTTCACCGCCGGCCGCCTCGACAAGGACTCCGAGGGGCTCGTCATCCTCACCACCGACGGCGACCTCGCCCAGCGTCTCACCCACCCCAGCAATCAGGTCGTCAAACGCTATCTCGTTGTCCTCGAGACCGGCTTCCCCCGCGAAAAAATCCCCCGGCTCATCAAGGGCATCACCATCGAGGGCGAGAAGTTGAAAGTTGAATACGCCAACCTGATCAACGTCGGCCCGGGCGGCATCGCCACCTCGATCGACGTGCACATGCACCACGGGAAAAAGCGAGAGATCCGCCAGCTTTTCCTCGCCCTCGGCCACCCCGTGAAACGCCTCAAACGCTACCAGATCGGCGCCTTCCCCCTGCGCGGCATCCCCCTGCGCGCCGGCAAACAGCTCTCCCCCGCCCAGATCGAAAGCCTCTTCGAGCAACCCGGCCTCGCCCCGCGCCGCCTCGGTGTCCGCCCCGCCCCGCGCTCGAAGGCCGCCACCAAGGCCCTCGCTCAACCCTCCGCCGCCAAACCCGCCGCCCGCCCGCCCGCTAAACGGCTCGCCAAGCCCTCCCACCCCGGCAAACGCTAACCCTTTCCCAACCCGACCCTTCCCCCTCCGCCATGAAGCGCCTCGCCCTCCCCTTCCTCGCCCTCGCCGCCATCCTGCGCGCCGCCACCCTCGACGCCCCCCTGCCCGCCTACGCCTCCCCCGACGCCAAAGCCCCCATCCTCGGCACCGCCCGCGCCGGCACCCTCGTGACCGCCGGCACCGCCCCCTCCGGCTGGGCCGCCGTCGCCCTCGACGGCCCCCACACCGTCTACGTCACCCAGAAGGACACCCTCAAAAACTTCGAGGTCCGCCCCGGCGCCGCCTACCTCGCCCAACCCCGCCCCGACGCCCCCGTGGTCGGCCTCGCGGGCGAACAGGACGCCGCCGAGTTCGCCGACATCGCAGGCCGCTACAACAAGTTCTCCCTCCAAAAACCCATCACCGCCTACGTCCGCATCGCCCCCGCCGACGCCGCCCCGGTCGCCCCCGTCGCCAGCACCCCGCCTCCCGCCGAACCCGCCCCCGCCCCGGTCGCCGCCGCCCCGGCCGCGCCCGCCCTGCTGGAGGACCTCACCGGCACGCTGAAGAACGACATCCCCGCCTCCTCCCCCACCACCCCCGGCCAGAGCGCGCAACTCGGCGAGCCCCGCCTCGCGCGCACCTTTTTCGGCGTCGTCGCCTCCACCCGCAGCGCCCTCCGCCCCCGCCGCCCCTACGACTTTCAGCTGAGCGACGCCTCCGGCTCCCGCATCGCCTACCTCGACATCTCCCGCCTCCTGCTCACCGAGCAAATCGAGGCCTTCATCGACCGCCCCGTCGCCCTCTTCGGCACCGCCGAGCCGCTCGGCTCCGGCCGCGAGATCGTGATCCGCGTCGAAACCCTAAAACTCCAGTAAACCCGTCCCGCCCGGCTCCTATCTCCTTGCCCCCCGCGCCCGGCTCGCCGCTCCCTCCCTCCCGCTCCCGCATGCAGCTCATCGACGGCAACGCCATCGCCGCCACCCTCGTCGCCGAACTCAAAGCCCGGGTCGCCGCCCTGCCCGGCCGCAAACCCTGCCTCGCCCTCGTCCGCGTCGGCGAAGACCCCGCCTCCGTGTCCTACGTGCGGAAAAAGGAGAAAACCGCCGCCGAGATCGGCATCGAAAGCCGAGTCATCCTCCCTCCCGTTTCCATCTCCCAGGCCGAGCTGGAAAAACTCATCGACGACCTCAACGCCGATCCCGCCGTCGACGGCATCCTCGTCCAGTCCCCCCTGCCCAAGAACCTCGACGAACCCGCCGCGTTCCGACGCATCGCGGCGCACAAGGACGTCGACGGCTTCCACACCCTGAACCTCGGTAAACTCGTCCAGGAGGACGACTCCGGCTTCGTCGCCTGCACCCCCGCCGGCATCATGGAGTTGCTCGCCCGATCCGGCGTGGACCTGAAGGGCAAACACGTCGTCGTCCTCGGCCGCTCCCTCATCGTAGGCAAGCCCGCCGCCCTCCTCGCCCTCCAGAAAAAGGCCGGCGCCAACGGCACCGTCACCATCTGCCACTCCGGCACCGCCGACGTCGCCGCTCTCACCCGCCTCGCCGACGTGCTCATCGCCGCCATCGGCAAGCCCGAATTCGTCAAGGCCGACATGGTCAAACCCGGCGCCGTCGTGATCGACGTCGGCATCAACCGCGTGCCCGATCCGTCCAAAAAAACCGGATACAAACTGGTCGGCGACGTCGACTTCGACGGCGTCGCGCCCCTCGCCTCGCAAATCACCCCCGTCCCCGGCGGCGTCGGCCCCATGACGGTGTGCATGCTGATGCGCAACACCCTCAAGGCCCGCCTGTCCGCCGGCTGATCCCCCGCCCCCGCGCCATGTCCCCGACCCCCGCCAGGATCCTCGTCGTGGACGACCAGCCCGTGAACGTGCAGCTGCTCAAGCGCTCGCTCGAGCGCGAGGGCATTGTCGTGATCCCCGCCCACGGCGGCCAGGAGGCCCTCGACCTCGTCGAGCGCGAACGTCCCGACCTCATCCTGCTCGACGTGATGATGCCCGAGATGGACGGCATCGAGGTCTGCCAGCGCCTCCAGCAGGACGGCCGCCACAAGAACATCCCGGTCATCTTCATCACCGCCCGCAGCTCGAAGGAGGGCCGCCTCGCCGGCCTCGGGGTCGGCGCGGTCGACTACATCACCAAGCCCATCGACCTCGACGAGACCCTCGCCCGCGTCCAGACCCAGCTCCGCGTCGTCCAGGTCAACCGCGACATGCTCGACCTCCAGCGACGCCTGGAGGAGGCCCGCCGCGCCGCCTCCATCGGCGCCATCACCCAGGGCATCGCGCACAACTTGAACAACCTCCTCGGCGTCGTCCTAGGCTACCTGGACCTGATCAAGGCCAACGCCCACCGCCCCGACAGCGTCCGCGCCAACGCGGAAAACCTCGAGACCGCCGTCCAGCGCATAGTCGGCATCATCCGGCAGCTTACCTCGCTCGTGGTTAAATCCCGCCTGCCAACCACGCCCTGCGCGCTCGACGAGGTCCTCCACAACGCCCTTCGCCGTTTCGCCGCCGAACACTCCGCGACCGAGCCGGTCGAGCTGGACAACCCCGTCGGCCCTCTGGCCGTCCACACCCACGTCGAAATGCTTGAGGACGCGCTGTGCAAGGTTCTCGCCAACGCCTACGAAAGCTACGGAGAGAATCACACCGGCCCGCGCCCCATCACCCTGCGGGTCTCCCTCCGCGATGATCCCCTGCCCGAGGCCCGCATGATTCTGCTACGCGTCGAGGACCGCGGCCGCGGCATTGATCCACCGATCCGCGACCACATGTTCGAGCCGTTCATCAGCAGCAAAAACACCGTCGGCGTCGGCATGGGCCTGACCGTCGCCCGCCACTCCCTGCGCAACATGGGCGGCGAACTCACCCTCGAGGACCGCCCCGGCGGCGGCGTCATCGCCACCCTGACCCACCCCATCGAACGGCGTCGGCGTTAGACAATTCTCCCGAGACCCGCGCGTCACACCGTTTGGGATTTGGCCTCGGCCGCCCTGCAGGTTCAGCCTCGGCCGCATGTCCCTCCAAATCGCGTTCCTCGGCGCCGGTCGCATGGCCTCCGCCATCGTCGACGGCCTGCTCGCCACCAAGGCCGTCGCGCCCGCCGACGTCTCCGTCCTCGGCGGGGCCGGCCCCACCGCCGCCGCCCTCGCCGCCCGCACCGGCGTCCGCCTCGCCGCCGACCTGCCCGACCTGCTGCGCTCCGCTGATGTCGTGGTCGTCGCCTTCAAACCCCAGCACCTCGCCAGCGCCGACCCCCGCCTCGCCGAGCTGACCCGCGGTAAACTCGTCCTCTCGGTCCTCGCGGCCAAAACCCTCGCCCGCCTTGCGAAAACCTTTCCCCACGCCCGCAACCTCGTGCGCACCATGCCCAACACCCCCGCCGCCATCGGTGCCGGCGTGACCGGCTGGGTCGCCCTCCGCCCGCTCGCCCCCGCCGACCGTGCCACCGTGGTCGCGCTCCTCGCCGCCATGGGCCGGGAGATCGAGCTGCCTGAAGACCAGATCGACGCCCTCATGGCGGTCAGCGGCTGCGGCCCCGCCTTCGTGTTCGAGTTCACCGCCGCCCTCCGCGAAGCCGGCGTGGCCTGCGGCCTCGCTCGCGAAACCGCCGATCTGCTCGCCCGCGAGACCGTGATCGGCGCGGCCAAGCTACTCGCCCACACCGGCACCGAGCCCGAGGAACTTCGCAACCAGGTGACCTCCCCGAAGGGCACCACCTACGCCGGCCTGCAAGTGCTGGCCGCGCGGGATTTTCGCGGCCTGCTGCGCGACACCGCCCTCGCCAGCAAAGCCCGCTCCGCCGAACTCTCCGCCCAAGACTGACTAGGCCGCGTCGTCCCGGCAGCGACGGCGCCTCGCGTCGTTGTTCGCCTCACCCGCTCTTCTGGGAAAAACGGGACGACGCGGCCGGGATGTTTCGCTTTGGAGACTTTGCGGAGAATCCTGACGCACCGCTCGGGCAGGGTATTAGCTGTCCCCGCCGTGAGCCGGAGATCACTCCACCCGGGTCACGCGAAGGCGGAAAAACTGCCGCGCCGGATTTCCCGGCGTGAAGAGGTAGGCAATCGTCGGAGCGGTATCGCCGGCGGGCTGGCTGACTACGTCGACCCAGGAGCCCTCGGCCAGAGTTTGCGAGGTCTCGATTGCCCAGGATACGTCGCCGTTGGCGATGGCATCGGCACCCTTGGTGTAGGTTACGGTGTTCCCCGCCAAAGCTGCCGGAAGGCTCGCGGCGACGCGTGGATTGGTTCCCAAACCATACTCGAGCAGGTTCGAGATCCCGTCGGCGTCGAAGTCACCCGCTGCCGGCTCGCCGGGAATATTGCCCTTGGCGGGATCATCGGCCCAGGTGGTGTAACTCGGAAGGACCGTGCTGGTCGCGGTCAGGTAACCCTCTGCATTCAGCGCGAAGTTGGTGAAGCCGGATCCGGAGATGAGGCCCAGCTGCGTAGCGGTCAGGCCGGCGCTCGTGGTTCCAAACCGAATCGAAGAACCGGAGACGAAGCTTCCGGAGACCGCCAGGGTGCCGCCGGTCCAATCGACCGCACTGCTGTCGGCAAATGCGATTTGGGCGCCGCTCCCGAGCTGGAGGGTGCCGGTGGCGGTCACGTCCAGTGTGGAGACCGTTTCAACTCCGGCTGTCACCGCGCGCAAGGTGGCCGCGCCGAGCGAGACCGGCGAATTGTCGGGCAGCACACCATTTGCGCCCAGGGTGAGTGTGCCGGCGCCGATGGTCGTCGGGCCGCTGTAGGTATTCGCCCCGGCCAGAATCCACGTGCCTACGCCTTGTTTGGTCAGTGCGATCGCCGCCGTTCCGCTGGCGCCGACCAAATTGTCCTGGATGACACCGAAGACGGTGTTGAGGGCGGAATTTGTCCCGCTCAGGATAAGGGTGCGCGGCGACGTGGCGGTCACACCCACTTGGGCGATATTGAACACGGGAGCGCTAAACACCAAGGCGCCGCCGGTTCCATTATGCTCGAGCGTGGCGTTGGCGAAGTTGGTGGCGGCAGTCCCGTTGCCGACCATGATGGTTCTGTCCGTGGTCTCGCCCGACCCCAAGTAACGCAGATAACCATCCACCGCCAGGAAGCTGATCACTACCAAACCGTTTTCCGCGGTAATCGGAGCGCCAAGACTGCTGCTGGGGCTACCCCCGACGACGCTGTTAAACGACGCGATCTCGACTACGCCGCCGGCCACGGAAGTGGGCCCGGAATAGGTGTTGGCTCCGGAAACGATGATCTTGGAGGTGCTGTCCGACTGGCGATAGATCAGCCGTTGGTCCAGCAAGCCGTCATCGATCACGCCGGCGACCTCCAGCGTCGCGTTGGACAGCGCGCCGATGCGGGTATCGAGAAGGGTCGCGGCACCGGATATGTTTATCGGCCCGTCCCATTTGCTATAGCCCGAGTCTCCTCGCAGCGCCCCCAACGATCCGGTGCCGCCGTTGCCCGTGATGGAAATGCTTTCTCCGGTCACCGTGGTGTTGCTCAAGGCCAGGCGCGCCCCGTTCAAGACCACCGCTCCGGCGGCGCCCGAGCCCAGCGAGGCGGCATTATTCACCACCAAATCGCCCGCGCTCACGGTCGTCAGGCCGGAGTAGGTATTCGAACCGGATAGGATAAGTGTGCCGGAACCCGACTTCACCAGGGAACTCGAGCCCGAGAGAGCTTCCGTTTGATCAACCGAGACCGCAAAGCTATCCACATCCATGCCAAGGCCGGCACCCGGGGTAAGGATGAATCCGGAGGAGGCCGGATTGTTGAAGATAGCCGCCGCCTCCGACTTCGAGAAATAGGTTGTATCGGACTCGTGAATACCAAAACCAACGCCTGCGTTTGCGCCAACGGTAACCGTCGATGCCGCCGACCTGCCCGCCTTCTTCCCAAATACCAGCACGCCCTCGTTCACCTCTGTCGCCCCCGTGTAGGTGTTCGCACCTGACAGGGTAAGAACGCCGGTCCCTGTCTTGGTAAACTTCCCTGCCGTGGTTTGATCCGAGAGGATGCCAGAAAGCGTGATATTGCGAGCGACGCCCGTGCTGTCGGCCGCCTGAATGCTCGAGCCGATCGGACCCAATTTCATTTCCAACGACGAAGACCAATTTTGGGATGCGCCGAGCGTGCCCCCCAACAACTGGATGTTGACTGGCAGGGCCGCCGCGGCGGCGATACGGGCAATATTACCCGCGCCAATATAGAGACTGCCGCTGTTCAGTTGTATATTTGCGCTCGCCGTGGCGTCCCAAGGCAACCCTGCGGAGGAGTTGCCAAACTGTATGCCGTTGGCGGTCACGGTGCCGCCCGAGACGCTCAACGTGGCGGTTTTCCCGGCGGGCGCGCCATTATTGAAAAAGGTGATGTTATTTGTGGTGGCCCCCGTCCCCACCGTGAGGGAGCCGCCTTGCACATCGATCAAGGCGTTCGAGAAGTTGTTATTGGCCGCCCCGCCGACGAGATATAAGCGCGACGCAGCCGTGGTGCCGACATTGACCGCCCCTCCCGCCTGAACCGTCAGGGTGGAGGTTTGATTTCCACTGGTCGTTCGACCCACCACGAGACCCGCGTTAACGACATTCAAGACGCCCGTTCCCGAAATGTTGTAATTGGTGTTACGCGTGCCAACCTGTCCGATATTGCTCAGACTGGAGCTGGTGAGATTCACCGTGCCGCCGGTGTGGTTGATCGTCCTTGCGCTTATGCTCAAGACACCGGGCGAGGAGGCTCCTCCGTTGATATTGAGGGTGCCATCACCAGTAAAAGTGTATCTGGCGACATTAAACGCGCCGCCCAGATTCAGGATGCTGCCGGTAAACAAGTTAACCGTTAACGTGGCATCGTATCCTGAAAGGTCGGAGTTGATCGAGGCGGTCTTACCTCCGGCCACCGTGATGGTGTAATTTGATAAGGGAGCGGTCGGACTATTACCGAGGAAAACGCTTCCACCGGATACTTTATATCCGGTGTTACTGAACGTCAGGCCTTGGGCGGCCACTTGCCCCGAAACGCTTATTTCATATAAGTCCACACTACCATCGGTGCCGGCAAAGGTGGCGCTATTACTGGCAACGCTCGTGCTGGTCTGGGACCACACCACTTTTTGCCCGGCGTTGTTCCAATTCGTATCCAGCAAGTTCCAAGACCCGCTTCCGGGTGAAATCACGACCCCATCGGACGAGCGATCCCAAGTCAGGGCGGCACCCTGCAAGACGGGACTGGCAAGAGCGATCAACAGAGCAGTGGAAAGGGCGGTTTTCGAGCGACTGGGGTGCATGGATTTAGGGGTAAAAGTGTTATAGAAAAACATCCCCCGGTCGTCGCGCAGAGCCTCGCTCGTCGCGAAGTCCGGTTTGCCAGCGGGGAAGGGGTAAGGGATTTGACTGGAAGCGGTGATCGCCTGGTCGCCCCCCAATCGCAATCACGTGGGCTCCGATCCCGTTAGGGGAATTTCGATTAATCTCTGCTTGCTATGCTAATGCAAATTCCCCCGATCCATTTCCCATTTCTTTTCTCGGCTGGTCGAAAGGCGATGACTTCCTGGGTTCTGGCGAAAAGCGATTAAGACAGCGCCTAACGGAATCGGTAAACCGGCGTTTGAGTTTTTAGCTTAAATGCCCGTTCACTCCCAAGCTCCGGCACCGTCCGCGAGCTAAGCTGGCCGAAGCTCCGCAAGCTGCCCCCCCCCCCCGCCCACCGCGGCTCCATCACTGGTTTCGTATGCTCCGCCTGTTTTTGCGTTTCGCCGTCATTTTGCTCGCCCCCTTAGCCCTGGCTGACGAGTTCGACGGCCTGCGCCTCAAGTGGCGCGATAGCCTGATCGGCACCGGCTACGACATCGCCGACACCAACGTCATTTCGCGGCTCAACAGCATTGCCAGCACGGCAAACACGCACTGGGCCAGCCTGGATAAAACGCCCGCGCGCACCTTTCTGTGGAGCGATCTGGCGAGCACGACCGACTCCTCGCACATCACGGATTCCTACTCGCGGCTGCGTGACATGGCTCTGGCCTACGCGACCCCGGGTTGCTCTCTCGCGGGCAACGCGGCGTTGCTCGCGGATACGATCGACGGCCTGGATTGGATGTTTGCCAACCGCTACGGCGCCACGACCAAGCAATATTTCAACTGGTGGGATTGGGAGATCGGCACGCCGCTCCGGCTCACGGACACCTGCGTGCTGATCTACGATCAGCTGAGCCCCACCCAGCTCACCAATTACATGAACGCGGTGAACTTCCAGGTTCCGCTTCCGGACATGACCCAAGCCAACCAGGTCTGGAAGGCCCGCGTCGTCGCCCTGCGCGGTTGCCTGGTCAAGGACGGCGCAAAAATCGCCCTCGCCCGCGACGCGTTCAGCTCGGTTTTCCCCTACGCCACGTCCGGCGACGGATTCTACACCGACGGCAGTTTTATCCAGCACGATATCCACCCTTACACCGCCGGTTACGGCTCCTCGTTGATCCAGAACATGGCCCCGACCCTGGCGTGGTTGAGCGGCTCCACCTGGTCGGTGACCGATCCGGCGCAGAGCAACCTGTTCCGCTGGGTCTTCGATGCCTACGAGCCCATCATCTATAACGGCAATGTCTTCGATCTCGTGCGCGGTCGCGAGGCCGGACGCGCCGCCGCCACGCCCAACGGCAACACCATGATGGATTCCATCCTGCGCATCGCCGAGTTCGCCCCGCCGGCCGAAGCCGCGCGGATGAGGAGCATGATCAAGGAATGGGCACTCGCCGACTACACGCGCAACTTCGTATCCGGTCGCCCGCTGACCACGCTGCCGCTCGCGAAACAACTGATGGATGACCCGTCCGTCGTGCGCCGCGGCGAGTTGATCGCGCATTACACCTTCGCCGAGATGGATCGGGTGGTTCACCTCGGCGCCGGTCACGGTCTCGGGCTGTCGATGTCCTCCACCCGCATCGCCAACTTCGAATCCATCAACGGCGAAAATCTGCGCGGGTGGTTCACCGGCGACGGTCAGACCATTCTTTACAACGGCGACCTGAACGCCTTCGCCGACGCCTACTGGGCCACGGTCGATCATTACCGGCTCCCCGGCGTCACCGCCGACGTCACCCACGAAAAACTACCGCACCAGACGTCTTCCCTCGGCCCGCGCGGGCAGGGCCAAAGCACCCTCTCGCCGCATGCCTGGGTGGGCGGCGCCAGCCTCGACCGCTACGGAGCCGCCGGGATGCAGTTCAAGGGCGTCGGCGTGACCCTCACCGGCAAAAAATCCTGGTTCATGTTCGACGACGAGATCGTCTGCCTCGGCGCCGGCATCACCAGCACCGATTCGCGACCGATCGAGACCACCATCGAGCAGCGCAAGATCAACGGCGCCGGCAGCAACGCCTTCACCGTGAACGGCACCACCCAGCCCTCCACCCCGGGCTGGACGGAGGCACTCGGCGGCGTGTCCTGGGCGCATCTCGCCGGCCACGTCACGGGCTCCGACATCGGCTACTACTTCCCCACAGCGCCCACCGTCCGGGCCGCGCGCGAGGCCCGCACCGGCGCGTGGATCGACATCGACGCCGGCGGCTCGACCACGCCTATCACCCGCAACTACCTGCGCCTGACCTTCGAGCATGGCAGCAACCCGACCAACACGACCTACCAATACGTCCTGCTCCCCGGCCGCAACGCGACGCGCACCGGCCACTACGCCGCCGCGCCGCAGATCACGGTGCTGGCCAACAACGCCAACGTGCAGGCGGTCGCCGAAACCACGCTCGGTATCACGGCCGCGAATTTTTGGACGGACACCACCCAGACCGTCGGCGGCATCACCTCAAATAAAAAGGCAAGCGTGCTGGTGCGAGAGGACGGTTCCTTCATCGACGTAAGCGTCAGCGACCCCACCCAGCTCAACACTGGCAGCATAATCCTGCAGATCGCGTTGAATGGCGGCACGCTGGTCAGCGCCGACCCGGGCGTCAGCGTCACCCAAACCAGCCCGAGCATCGCGCTGAGTGTGGCCACCGCCACCGCCGCCGGAAAAACCTTCAAGGCACGATTCTACAAACTCACGCCGGAAACCGTGGAGTTGAGCCCCGTGGCCGACAGCTACGTGGAGGATGCCGCCGGCAAGCTCGACACCAACTACGGCAATGGCGGCACCATAGTGGTGAAGAAAGCCCCAGCCGGGTTTAATCGTGAGTCCTACCTCCGTTTCAACGTCCCCGCCAGCGGCGGCACCCTACTCGGCGCGACGCTCCGACTCTCCGCCTTGACGACCACCGCGCCCGGCGTGCAGGGCATTTCTTTGGTCTCGGACAACTCGTGGACGGAGAGCGGCATCACTTGGAACAACAAGCCGTCCTCGAGCGACGTGCTGACCACGTGGACACCCGCCGCCGGCACCGTGAGTAGTGTGGACGTCACCAGCGCCATGCCCGTCAGCGGCAACGTGTCTCTTCGCATCGCCGCCCTTACCGAGACGAGCAACGGTTTCGTCAGCTACGCTTCGCGCAACAACACCGCCGCCGCCAACCGCCCGCGACTCACCCTCGTCTACGGGCGCACGCCGCCCGCGGTCAGCCTAACCTCGCCCGCCGATGGCGCAGTTATCGTCAAGGCCGGCGTGCTCCCTCTCACCGCCGACGCCACCGCCACCGACGGCGCCGTCACCAGCGTCGCCTTCTACAGCGGCGCGACCCTGCTCGGCACCGACACCACCGCGCCTTACTCCATCACTTCGTCGCTCACGGGCGGGCCGCACTACCTCACCGCCGTCGCCACCGCCGCCAACGGCCTCAGCCGCACCAGCCTCGTCACGCGCGTGGACGTCGCCTATCCGCCGGTCGCAGGCGCGGCCGTCCTCGCCACGCCGCGCAACACCGCCGTCAACCTGGATCTCCGGTCGCTTGTCAGCGATGTCGAGACGTCGCTAACCGATCTCGAACTGGAGCTCGGTCCGGCGACCAACGGCACCGTCACCCTGCTTGCCGACGGACGCACCGCCCGTTTCATTCCGGCGACCGGTTACATCGGCCCCGCGAGTTTCAGCTACACGGTCACCGACACCACGCGAGACGAACGCACGGTGTTGAACTACGCCTTTCAAAACGGCGACGTGACCGACCGCAGCGGCCAGGGACGCGACGCAACCTTGAACGTGCAGGGCACCGGCGCGGCCACCTTTCCCACCGATTCGCCGCTCGCCGACTACACCCGGAGTCTCGCGCTGACCGAAAACGGAACCGCCGGGGCCGTCCGGCTCGACCGCCAGCTCACGACCACCGAGGTAGATTTCGCGGCCGACGACTGGACGATCACGGGCTGGTTCAAACGCGGCACTTCCTCGAACATCGACGTGATCATGCAGCTCGGCGAATCCGGCGGCTTCGGCCCCGGCGCGCTCAATCTCGCTTTCTATAGCGGCGGAGCGACCCTGCAGCTGCGCAACTTCACCAGCGCAAACGTGCAGGATCTCGACCTGAGCAAGGCCAGCGTGGCCGCCAACACGTGGCACCACTTCGCCGTCGTTCGCGCCGGCCCAGTCATCAGTCTTTATCACAACGGCGGACTGGTCGGCAGCGACAGCGCCTTCGCCCTCGGGTTCACCAACAGCGCCCCGTTGAAGTTCGGGGGCTCGAACGTCACCACCGTGCTGGATCGCTGGTTCAAGGGCTCGCTCGCCGACCTCGCCGTGTTCAACGCCGCGCTCAGCCTCTCGGAAATCGGGAAACTCGTCGCCCGCCCCGTGCAGTGGTTTGGGGGCCAAAGCGCGACCGCCACGATCAACGTCCAGGTGCTGTCCCCGCTGGAGCAGTGGCGTGAGCAACACTTCGACACCGCCGCCAACGCCGGCGACGCCGCCGACCTCGCCGACTCCGACGCCGACGGCATCCCCAACCTGCTCGAATACGCCTGCGGCAGCCTGCCCAAGGTGAACAACCCGTCCGCCTGGTCCCTCACGCCGGGCGCCGGCACGCTCGACTTCGTTTACACCAAAAACAAGGCCGCGACCGATCTCACGTATTCCGTCCAGTGGAGCGGCACCCTCGGCGACGACTGGAGCACGGCGGGCGTCGGCGCTCCGACCGTGCTGAGCGACAACGGCAGCACCCAGAAAATCAAGGTCGGCGTGCCTTTCACCCCCGAGCTCGGCCGCCGCTTCGTTCGTTTAAAAGTGACGACGCCCTAATCGATTCTCTCAGCTCCAATGCCCATCCCCCCAGCCACTCGGCAGAGTCCTCCGAACATCGTTATCATCTACGCCGACGATCTGGGCTTCGGCGATCTCGGGTGTTACGGCGCGTCCGGCATCCCCACACCGAACCTCGACCAGATGGCGGCCGAGGGCGTGCGGTTCACCAACTTTTACGCCACCGCCGCCACCTGCACGCCGTCGCGCTACAGCCTGCTCACCGGCAGCTACCCTTGGCGCAATCCCCGGGCGCACATCCTCGACGGCGACGCGCCCATCATCATCGGTCCGGACGAGCTCACCCTGCCCGGCGCGCTCAAGCGCGCCGGTTACGCCACCTCCGTGGTCGGCAAGTGGCACCTCGGGCTCGGCGACGGGAAAATCGACTGGAACGGCGAGATCCGCCCCGCCCCGGTCGATGTCGGATTCGACGAGTCTTTCGTCATGGCCGCGACCAACGACCGCGTGCCGTCCGTATTCGTAAAAGACCGACGCGTCCACGACCTCGACCCGAACGATCCGCTCGAGGTGTTTTATGGAAAGGAAAACCCTTTCCCCGAGGTGCCCACCGGGCGTTCACATCCCGAACGGCTCACCCTGCTCCACGGCGACCAACAACACTTCGACACCATCGTGAACGGCGTGCCGCGCATCGGTTTCTGCCGCGGGGGCAAGGCCGCGACCTGGGACGACACGACCATGGCCGACGTGTTTCTGGAACGGGCGAAAGACTTCATCACCCGCCGCCAGGCCGGCCCGTTTTTCCTCTACCTCGCCCTCCATCAACCGCACGTGCCGCGCATCCCCTCGGCCCGGTTCAAGGGCGCTTCCGCGAAGGGCGCGCGCGGCGACGTCATCATGGAACTCGACTGGATGGTGGGCGAGGTGCTCGCCCATCTCCGCGCGCTCGGCATCGCGGAGAACACCGTGGTGGTCTTCTCCAGCGACAACGGCCCCATCCTGCTCGACGGCTACCAGGACCGCGCCGACGAACTCACCGGCGAACACCGACCCTGCGGGCCCTTGCGCGGCGGCAAATACAGCCTCTTCGACGGCGGCACGCGCGTGCCCACGATCGTGTGGGCGCCAGGCCGGGTGCAGCCGGGGGAATCCCACGCGTTGCTCAGTCAGCTCGATTTTCTCGCGAGTTTTTCCCACCTCGCCGGGGTGCCCTTGGCCGAGGCGGAGCGGGCGGACGGCCTCCAGCTCGCCGAAGCCATCCTGGGCAAGACCGACCGGGGCCGCGAAAGCCTCGTCACCGAGGGGATCGGCTCCAAGACCCTCGTCCGCGAGGCCAACTGGGTCTACATCCCGCCGTATCCCGGCGACGCGTTCGTGACCAACAAGGCGGTGGAATCCGGCACCGCGCCCGAGCCCCAGTTGTATGACCTTTCGGCCGATGTCGGGCAGCGGGCGAACCTCGCCGCCGCGCAACCCGGGCGCGTGCGTGCGATGGGGGCGTTGCTGGAGTCTATCCGCGCCCGGCGCGGCCCGGTGGTCTGAATGCGCCCACTCCGGATGATTGAAAAACCATGAAACGGCTGCTCCTTGCCTTCGCCCTTTGGTTGTCGGTGCTGCCGCCGGGGTTCGCGGCTCCGCCGCCTAACGTCGTGCTGATCTTCGCCGATGATCTCGGTTACGGCGATCTCGGCTGTTTTGGCTCCACCACTATTCGCACGCCCAACCTTGATCGCCTCGCCGCCGAGGGCCGGAGGTTCACCAGCTTCGTGGTCGCTTCGTCGGTCTGCTCGCCCTCGCGCGCGGCCTTGTTGACCGGCTGCTATCCCAAGCGGGTGGGCATGCACGAAGGGGTGCTCTATCCGGATTCCACGCGGGGATTGAGTCCGGCGGAATACACCCTCGCCGATCATTTCAAGTCTCAGGGCTACGCGACCGCCTGCATCGGCAAATGGCACCTCGGGGATAAGCCCGAGACGCTGCCGAACGCCCACGGCTTCGACACCTACTACGGCATTCCCTATTCGAACGACATGAACCATCCCGATAACAAAGGGAAACCGCCCGGCGGCGTGGCGGGGATGGACGCCCTTTGGAACGATCCGGAATCAACCCTGACCAAGTGGAGAACCCCGCTGATGGAGGACGGCAAGATCATCGAGCTGCCGGTGGACCAACGCACCATCACCCGGCGCTACACGGACAAGGCCATCGATTTCGTGGAAAAAAACCGGGCGCGGCCCTTCTTCATCTATCTGCCCTACTCGATGCCGCACATCCCGCTCTACGTGCCCGACGAGGTCCGCGATCCCGACCCGAAGCGGGCTTACATCAACACCATCGAGCACCTCGACACCGAGGTGGGCCGCATCTTTGAAAAACTCCGCGAGCCAGGCTTGGCGGAGCACACGATGGTCATTTTCACGAGCGACAACGGCCCGTGGCTGACGTTCAAGCACCACGGCGGCTCCGCCGGTCCGTTGCGTGGCGGCAAGACGAGCGTCTTCGAGGGCGGCCATCGCGTGCCCTGCATCGTCTGGGCTCCGGGCCGCGTCCCGCCCGGGACGGAGACGCGCGCGCTCGCCTCGAGCCTGGATATTCTGCCCACGCTCGCGGCGCTCACCGAGAAGCCGCTGCCCGCCGATCGTAAGATCGACGGGCTGGATATCTCCCGACTGCTGACCGGCGAAGCGGAAACGGTGCGGGAGGATTTTCTCTACTACACGATGCGCGGCCGGCTCGAAGGCATCCGCGAGGGGGCCTGGAAACTTTTGGTGCGCCAACCCGACCCCAAGCAAACCACCGAAGCCTCCGCGAAGCCGGAGGTGCTGCTCTTCAACCTGGTCGACGATCTCGGGGAGCGAAACAACCTCGCCGCGACGCGGCCCGAATTGGTGGAGCGCCTGAAAACCAAAATGCACGCCCAGGACGCCGCCATCGCGGCGGAAGCGCGCCCGGCTTGGAAAGCGGCGGCCAGGTAGATTGGGCGGACACGGCCGATCCCCTCGCCGGCGTTCCGGGGTCGGGCATGCGCCCGGCCGATCAGGCCGGAACGGGCACGGCGTGGTAAAAGTAGACCGAGCCGTAGGTCCAGGTGTGGTGCGGGATGTCCGGGTGGTTGAGCCGATCCATCGTGAGCATCACGGCCGGGACCGGCGATCCGGCGGGCAGCGGAATGACGGCCGGCCATACGCGGGAGCCGGAGCCTTCGCGCCACGGCGGAAGATCCATCTGGATG
The DNA here is from genome assembly GCA_027482905.1 of Opitutaceae bacterium. GTDB lineage: Bacteria > Verrucomicrobiota > Verrucomicrobiia > Opitutales > Opitutaceae > IMCC26134_A. Next base: position 1,243 of record JAIXVP010000061.1, on the reverse strand, counting down.
GTCTCAAGCAGGGTCAGATCCTCGGCGGAAGCCACGTGCAGGCAGCGCTCGGCGCTGCCGTAGAGAATCACTGGGCGGCCGTGCAGGTTCAGGATCTGTATCCCGGTGGCGTCGGGCGCGGTGGGGCCGGCGACGTGCTGGAAATCGCTGTCCGGATGATCCGACTCGAAGAGCATCGCGTGGTAGAGGGGCTTTTGGCCGATGCAGACGGCAAGACGCCACTTGCCGGTCGCGGCGTCGTGAAAAAGGGCGGGATCCTCGTAGTCGCCAACGATGCCGGACTGGCGGGCGGCCACGACGGAGAAGCCGAACCGCGGATCCCGCCGGGTGCGAAAGGAGCGGATGATCTTCGCGGTGGGCGGATCGTCGCCGAAGCACGAAAAGCCCGTGGTGAGCCCGAACCAGTCGCCGGTGGCGGGATCGTGCATGAGATGGGAGGCGATCTCGTTGCGCCAGCAGCCGTCTCCACAGTCGAAGACGATCACGCCCTCCAGCCGCAGGTCGCAGAGACTGGGGTCGAAGCTAAGCACGCCCTGGAGCGAATGCGGAAGCCCGCGTCCGCGCAGGGAGGCGGTGACGAAGACGCGGTTCCGCTCCAGCAGCGGAAGCCCGTCGGGCGTGGTGATGGCGCGTATATCCGCGATGCCGATGCCGGCGCTGAAATAGTGGCGCACGGCGCGCAGGCAGACCGGTTCGGCGACGTGCGGCGGGACGACCGCGCCGACGACGACCTGGGTGTTTTGCGCGAGCCGGACGCGGCGAAAATCGAGCGCGGCGGGACAATCCGCGCTGAGCACGTGCCGTGGAAGGGTGTCGCCGAACTGGGCGAACACCATGATGCCCGAGCCCTGGCCTTGGAGGACGATACGTTCCAGAGAAGCGGCGTTGCCGGCGGAGAGCAGGGCGCTGCGCCGGATCAAGACCGAGTCTCCGGCCACGCCGGACAACTCGAAGGCCCAGGCATCCAGTCCGGTGCGACGCAGCTCCAGCGTGAGCGAAACCTCGTCGTCGGCGGCGAGCGCGCTCCAGCAGACCGAGGCCCCCACCGGAACCCTGCCCAGCGTGAGTTCATGGCAGGAGAAGGCATTGAAGGCATACATCCAGCGGCCGGAACCGGCGTCGCCGCCGCGCAGCTTGAAACAGCCGTCGGCCAGCTGCCATTCGGTGGTGCCGGGGCCGATCACCGGATGCATGACGTCGAGATCGTTGATCCGGGCCGGGACAATCTCCGCGAGGAGCAGCT
>JAIXVP010000436.1 GCA_027482905.1 Opitutaceae bacterium | reverse complement strand
GGGGTTGTGGGTGGAACCGATGCGGGAGAGGCGGATGTTAAGGGCCATGGAAGAGCGAGGGACGAGGGCTGGTGATTTGGAAAAAGGTGGAAAACACGGGTCGCAAGCACCGGTGTCAAGCCACCATTCCCAACGGCGGCATAGCAAATTGGAAAGGCCGCGGGGGTTTCCGCGCAAGGCAAGGACCTGGTGGCACGGGAGGATTGGGCGGCGGACGCGGCCCACAATCGCGCCCAAGCGTATGCCCGGCGAAGCTCTTGCCTCGGAAAGTGAAGATTGATCGGGATATACGTCGCGTTTTGGGAAACCGGTTTTTAGGCTGGGCATTCCGTCCGAAACGACGGCGCTCCGCTCCCTTCCCATCCATGTCCACCCTTCCGCCCCCGGCGCTTCACCCATGAGAGACGATTATTTGCAAAGCGCGCGCAAGGTGGTCGAAGACCCGAACATCCTGGTCAATCTCGTCTCGCGCCGGGTCAAGCAACTGCGGCGCGGCGCGCGGCCGCTGGTGGTCTCGCTGGAGAAACTCGCGCCCGAGGACATCGCCCTGCGGGAGATTTTCGAAGGCAAGATCAGCTACACCCTGCCCACGGCCGAGGAGTTGGCGAAGCGCTGAGCAGGCCGGCAGGAACGGCGTTCGAGTCGCGTCGGCGTTGGAGAACCCCTTTATGCAAAAAACCAAAAAATCCGTGGCCAAGCGTTTTAAGCTGACCGGCACCGGCAAACTCATGCGCCGCACGCCGGGCTTCCGCCATCTGCTCTCGGCCAAGAGCACCAAGGCGAAACGCCGCGCGACCAAGGACAAGCTGGTCGCCCCGGGACAGAAGGCGCAGCTGCTGCGCTGCCTGCCCTTCGGGTTGTGATCAGCGGTTGATCTGCGCGATTATCGCCTCGGCCTGGCGCTCGAATCCTTGGCCACGACCGATCTCGTAGACCCCGTAGAGCACGATTTCGTAACCGGGTGGGAGAGTTGAAACGTAGGCGTGGTCGGCGTATCCATTCGAAGGGTAGAAACTCGCAAAGGAAGGCACGTAGCGGCCGTTGACTTCGAGGATTTTACGCTCGGTTTGGCGGGAATCGGTGCGCAGGTAGCTGGAAACCAGGTCGGCGTAGAGCTTCTTGGTCGCCTTGTCGGATGCGCCCGCCCACGGGTGGGCGGTCGTGACGATAAGCAGGGCGGCCGCCCCGCCCTCGAACTCCCAGATGTTGTGTTCGACGATCTGCGAGCCGACCGCTTTTTCCGTGTAGGCCTTGAGGCTGTGAAAGGCGCCGCGCGTAAAGCCGGACAACTGCGCCGGATCAGGCTTCTGGGTGACCAGGCGCCATTCGGCCGGGATGGCCAGGTCGAGCCCCTTGAAACCGACGGCCGGGTTGCGGAAGGAACCGGGCGCGATGGCGCTGGGCTTCAGACCGTCGCTCGCGCAACCGCCGAATGCGAGCAAGAGGGACACCAAGACGAGCCGGACAGGACGGCTGAAGTGAAAGCGCACGGAGCCCGGAACACACGAGGGGAGCGACATAAACAGACAAAATTTTTGGCGTCAGGGACCGAGCGCCTCCCACCATTTCTGGGCCTTTTGGCGGTCAAAGGGCGGAAGGATGTTTTTGCGGACTTCGGCCTGCGCCAGCGCGGGAAACCGGGAGCGATACTCGGACTCATCCACCTCCCAGCGATCCTCGATCCGGATGTCGAAAGTGCCACCGGAAAAACCGGTCACGGACTGGTCGAGCAAAGGTAAGACGGGGCCGGCCCGGAACTCGTCACCCTGACGGGGACGCACGGTAGCCTCCACATGACCCAAGTAAACGAAACCGGCCGCTTCGGCCGGCAAATCGGCGAGCACCGGCGCCGTGCAAAACCCGTTGAAGGGGAACTTGCGGCTCAAACCGGTGAGCGCCACCAGACTATACCGGCCGGGCGGGGTTTGCAGGCGCATGTAGAAGGTGTTGCCCCGTGCGGGATCGTCCGAATCCTGCTGCCCGGCCTTGTCGGGAGTGAAATTCAAGCGATCCGCCTTGGCCTTGGCCCCTTCCTTCTCCACGTGGGCCACCAGCAGCTTGGGTTGGTAGCGGTCGGAGGACGTGTTTTTAAACGTGACCGAAACCAGATAGACCGGAGGGGAGTCCTTGGCGACCGGCGCGGCCTTGCTCAAGGCCGGCATCTTGGTGGGCGTCGCGCAGCCGCCAAAGAGCAGACCCAAGATACCGATAAACAATGCGGGTAAGTTAATCTTCATAGGTATTATCCGGTTAAAACCTCCTCAGTGTATCCTCGTAAATCTTTTTCCCATACAATTTCAACGGCCCTTCTCTTCCGCTCAAGCAGCGGCTCGAGATTCCCAAACACCGCAGGGGGACTCGGTTCAACTTTCCCGCTTTGGAGGGGAAAAGGGGGTGCTTACGGCACCGGGAGCGGACACCGCCCGGCTTAAAGGACGACGAGGTTGTCGCGGTGGACGACCTCGAGGCGTTTGCGGGCGGGGAAGAGCGGGCGGACTTGTTCGCTGGGCAGGCCGGAGATTTGGGCTACCTCGGCGTCGGAGAACGCGCTCTCGCCACGCGCCACCAGCACATCGTCGGGACCGATGATGTTCACGATCTCGCCGGCGTTGAAGCGGCCGCGCACGCCGGTGACGCCCACGGCGAGCAGGCTGCGACCCTGGTCGCGGAGCACGGGCACGGCGCAGGCGTTGATCAGGATGTGCCCGGTGGGACGCTGGTAGTGCGCGATCCAGCGTTTGCGGGACTCGAGGGGGGCGCCGGCGGGGACGAAGTAGGTGCCGGGGTTGTCGCCGCGGAAGAGGCGGGCGAGGATGGACGGCTCGGCGCCGCTCGCGATGAACACGCCGCAGCCGGAGCGCAGGGCGATCTTGGCGGCGGTGATCTTGGAAATCATGCCGCCGGTCGCGGTGACGTCGGTGGTGCCGCCGGCCATGGCCTCGATCTCCGCGGTGATCTTTTCGACCACGGGAAGGATGAGGCCGGAGCCCTTCAGGTCGATCAGGCCGGGGGCGGTGGAGAGGATGACGAGCTGGTCGGCGTCGACCAGGCCGGCGACGAGGGCGGATAGGGTGTCGTTGTCGCCGAACTTGATCTCGGCGGCGTTGACGGTGTCGTTTTCGTTGATCACGGGCACGACGCCGTAGCGGATGAGCTCCTCGAGGCAGGCCTTGACCCCGAGGTGGCGGGCGCGGGAGCGAAGGTCCTCGTGGGTGAGCAGGACCTGGGCGACGGCGAGGCCCTGCGGGTCGAAGGCGCGCTGCCAGGTCTGCATGAGCAGGCTCTGGCCGATCGCGGCGCAGGCCTGTTTCCGGGAGACCTCGGCGGGTTTCTTCTTCAGGCCGAGGCGCCCCATGCCGAGGCCGACCGCGCCGGAGGAGACCACGATGACCTCGGAGCCGGCGGCGCGGAGGTCGGCGAGGTCGGCGGCGAGGGCCGCGACGCGTTCCGTATTCAATTCCCCGATGCCGCGGGTGAGCACGCCGGTGCCGAGCTTGACGACAACGCGACGAGGAAGAGCGGGGGCGGGCATGGGCGGGAAAATCCGAAGGACGAAGGGCGGGACCCCAAACGGCGCGCGGGGCGCGCTCAGCCGACGGTGAGGAGGTCTTTTTCCTTCGCGGCGAGGTGCTTGTTGATCTCCTCGATGGCCTTGTCGGTGGCGTTCTGGATGTCCTTCTCGACGCGTTTGGCCTCGTCCTCGGGGAGCTTGGCTTTTTTCACGCCCTCCATGACGTCGCGGCGGACATTGCGCACGTGGACGCGGCCCTCCTCGGCGAGGCGCTGGGCGACCTTCACGAATTCCTGGCGGCGTTCGCGGGACATGTCGGCGAGGGGGACGCGGACGACCTGGCCGTCGACGGCGGGGTTGAAGCCGAGGTTGGCGATCTGGATGCCCTTGGCGATGGCCTGGGTGAGGCTGCGGTCCCAGGGGGTGATGAGGATCATGCGCGGGTCGGGCGTGCTGATGGCGGCGCAGTCCTTGATGCGGGACATGGCGCCGTAGGCCTCGACCATGATGCCCTCGACCATGGAGGGGCTGGCCTTGCCGGTGTGGATGTTGGAAAACTCGTGGAGGGTATGGTCCACGGTCTTTTTCATGCGGACCTGAGCGTCGGAGAGGAAGGGGGAAGACATGGTGAAAAACGCACACCATGGGCGGCCGGCGGGCGAAGGTGAAGGCAGAAACCGGCGGACCGGATCAAGCGCGCCTTCCTCAAGGTGAAGGCACGAGAGCGCGGGTGAGATAAGGCAGGGTCTTCTCGTAGACGAAGCGCGGGCTGGCGGGCTTGGTCACGTAATCCTGGGCGCCGGCCTGGAGACAGGCGTCGCGGTCGCCCGGCATGGCGAGGGCGGTGAGGGCGATGACGGGGGTGCGGGCGACGGCGGCGTCGGGGTGGGCGCGGATCTGGCGCGTGGCGGCAAGGCCGTCGAGCACGGGCATCTGGATATCCATCAGCACGACGGCGGGGCGGAGGGCGACGGTCCTCTCCACCGCCTCGCGACCGTTCACGGCGACCTCCACGCGGCAACCCTTCGATTCGAGGTAGTCGCGGATGGGGATGATGTTCACCGCGATGTCCTCGGCGATCAGCACGAGCGGGCGGGGTCCGCCGAAGGGCGGCATGGAGAGGCCGGCGACGGCGGTGGGAGCGGCCGGGGCGGTGGCGGCCGGGGCGGCGGGGTCGGGAAGAACGGGCAGGATGACGGTGAACGTGGAACCCTCGCCCGGGTGGCTGACGACCTCGATGCGGCCGTCGTGGAGGGTGACGAGTTGCTTCACCAGGGCGAGACCGAGGCCGGTGCCGCCGTAATCGCGGGCGAGGCGGGAGTCGAGCTGGACGAAGGGTTTGAACAGACTCGGCAGCTGGTCGGGGGCGATGCCGATGCCGCGATCCCAGACCGCAAGGTGGACCTGGTCTTGGAAAATGGATACGCGCAGACCGAGCTGGCCGCCTTCGGGGGTGAACTTGACGGCGTTGCCGAGCAGGTTGACCAAAATCTGCTGCAGGCGGCGGGGGTCGGCGCGCACCTGGACGGTTTCGTCCGGCAGCGTGGTCTCCAGGGTCTGGCGGCGGCGGACGGCCATGGGCTGGACGATCTGCAGGCTGTTCTCGCAAATCTCGCGCAGGCGGCTGGGGGTGAGGACGATATCGTCGCGGCCGGACTCGATCTTAGCGAGGTCCAGGATGTCGTTGATCAGATCGAGCAGGTGGCGTCCGCTGGAGACGACAAGGCCGAGGTAGCGGGCCTGTTTGTCGGTCAGGGGGCCGTGGATGCGTTCGGCGAGGGATTCGGACAAGCCGAGGATGGAATTCAGCGGGGTGCGGAGCTCGTGACTCATCATCGCGAGGAAGGCGCTCTTGGCGCGGTTGGCGGTCTCGGCCTCGCGGGTGGAGCGCTCGGCGTCGCGGATGGCGTCCTGAAGGCGCGCGTTGGTCTCGCTTAGGGTGGTCTGGGAGCGGAGCAGGTTGACGGCGGTCTCCTTCAGGGAAGTGACGTCGACGAAAGAGCAGAGGATGTAGCGGGTGTCGCGGAACTCGAGCGCGTCGGTGTTGGCGAGCACGGTATGGATGCGGCCCTGGTGGTCCCGGAGCCGGGACTCGGATTCGGGGCCGAACGGGAAGCGGAGTTTGGCGGCGCCGTCGGCGGGCAGGAAAAAATCATCGATCCGGCGGTGCACGAGCTCCTCGAGCGGGACGCCGATGAGGCGGAGGGCGGCGGCGTTGGTCTCGACGATGCGGCCGGTGGGTTCGTGGACGAGCAGGATGCCGCTCTGCACGGTGTTCAGGATGGCGGAGATGCGCCGGCGCTCGTCCTCGATCAGGCGCTGGTTGCGCAGGCTCTGGCGGGTGAACAGGAAAAAGATGGCGAGCAGGATGGCGACGAGCACGCCCGCCATGGTGGCGAGGAAGGCGAGGGCCTTGCCGGCCGGGCCGATGACCTCGTGTTCGTCGGCGGAGACGATCAGCTGGCCCTGCCACGTCTCCAGCTTGATCGGCATATAGGCCGAGATGAAGGAGGTCGCGGACTCGTCGAGTTCGACGCGATGCACCAGGCGGCCTTCGAAACCCTCGACCGCATCGGCGTGCAGGCGGGACAGGCTCTCCAAGGGAAAGCGGGGCGGGACCGCGACCTGGCGACCGCCGTGGCGGACGAGCAGGGTGCGCCCGCCCCGGTCCAACAGGTGGATCCAGACGTCGGGATGGCTGAGACTGAAGGTGCTCAGCGTCTCGCGCCAGAAACGGCCGGGGTCGATGACGGCGAAAACGCGGGCGCGGACGACGCCGTCGCCGGATTGGACGACCCCGGTGATGACGGCGGTGTCCGCCGCCGGCGCGGGGGCGGCGAGCGGGACGAAGGGCGAGAAGGTGAAATAGTTCTCCCCGGTGAGACGGATCACCCGCCCGCGGCCGTCGGGCCCGATCACGACGAGTTCCCGCAGGAGGTCCTTGTTCAGGGCGAGGAAGCGGCGGACGGGCACGAGGGTCTCGGGCGGGGCGTCGCCGGCCTCCAGCAGGCGTTCGTAGGGCAGGTGGGTGAGGGAAAAGGTGAACTCCTCGCGGAAGCGCCAGAAGTCCTCGGCGCCGGATCGGGTGACGCCGAAGGCGAGCTGGCGGCCGAGGCCCACGGCACGGTCCCGGATGTCGGCGCGGAGCTGGCGGTTCAGGGCGACGGCGCCGAGAACGACCACGACGACGGCGACCAGCGCCAGGACGGCGGCGGGCAGGAGGACGGGCGAGGTGGCGGGGCGGCCGCCGGCGCGGACGGGATTCAATTCGGATAGAGCTCGATCACGGTCCAGCCCAGCTCGGGCACGGGGGCGGCGTAGGCGGTGCGGGTCTTGCCGTTCAGCTCCACCGCCACCGAGGACAGGCGTTCCTGGATGAGCCGGGCGGCCATGGTGCGGACCGGGCGGAGCGTGCTCTTGAGGACGTTGTATTCGTCGGGCTTGAACGTATCGAGCTTCACCGTCTCGAGGTATTTGTGATCCTTCAGCGGCGGCATCTCGAGGTGCTGGATCGCGCTCTCGGTGGCGGCGACGAGCACGCCCTCGCGGGAGACGACGGCGACGGCGTGGTCGAGGGAGCGGAAGTATTGTTCGACGAGGGTGGCGATGGTCACGTCGAGCCCGGGGACGCCCTCGAGTTTGTCGTTCACGTAGACGGGGGCGATGGTGCTCACCATCCAGCCGCGGCCGGCGGGATCGACGTAGGGTTCGGGCACCCAGACGCCCTTGCGGCCGGGATTGTGGGCGGCGTCGGCGAGGTAGTAGAAGTTGAACTCGGGGATGTTCATGCGCGGCGGATACTGCGCGATCGTGTCGAACCACGGGTAGATGCGGTTCAGGCTATGGCGGTCGTTGTAGTAGGCCTGGCTGACGGCGGGCAGCTCGCGGCAGATGCGGCCGAGCTCGGCGTCGAGCGGTTCGGTCAGGTAGGCGACCTCCTGCATCTCGGGCGTCACGGGCAGCACGGCGGAGATCCAGAGCGCGGCGCCGCCGTCGTCCTTGAGCTTGTAGAAGGCGCCGTCGGGCGAGAGCGCGTATTTCGATTTGTCCACGCCGGCGATGATCTCGGCGCGGCGGGGGTAGAGCGCGGCGGTGGTGGCGGCGAGACGCTCGACCTCCTCGCGCAGGCGGCGGAGGTCGGAATCGAGCCGGGCGGCGAGGGTCGGCGCGACGATCTCGGGCGCGGCGGGGGGGCGGGAGCAGGAGGGGAGGCCGCAGAGGAGGACGGCGGCCAGCAGAGGGAGAAGGCGTTTCATGGCGGGGACGACGATCAGGATTGGGCGGACGAGGCGGATTGGGCGGGGCCGAAGCAGACGTAAAAGGTGGCGCCCTCGCCGGGGCGGCCCTCGGCCCAGATGCGGCCGTGGTGGGAGCGCAGCAGGCGGGAAACCAGGGAGAGGCCGAGGCCGAGGCCGTCGCTGCCCTCGGCGGTGGGCAGGCGGGAGAATTCACGGAAGAGGCGTTCGGCGTCGCGGGCGTCGAAGCCGACGCCGTTGTCCCGCACGTAGAGCACGGGGCCCTCGGGTGATTCGAGGGCGCCGATCTCGACCTTGGGATCGGGGCGGTCGGCGGAGTATTTGAGGGCGTTGGCGATGAGGTTGAAAAACACCCGTTCGAGCAGGGGTTCGGAGGCGAGGACGGGAGGCAGGGGGTGGACGGTGAAGATCGGGCGCGGCTTGGGGCGGAGCGCGGCGAGCTTCCAGCAAAGGCGGTCGATGACGGGCCGGGGGTCGATGGGGTGTTCGGGCCCGCTGGCGGAGTGCTCGTCGGCGGCGAGACGCAGGATGTTGGTGATCATCTCCTCCATCATCAGCGCGGCGGTGTGGGCCTGGGTGATGCAGTTCTTCACGTCGGGTGCGAGCGGGGCGGAGCCGGTGTCGAGGAAGGAGAGATACCCCTTCACCACGGAGAGCGGGGAGCGCAGGTCGTGGGAGACGAAGACGGCGTAGGACATGAGGAGCTGGTTGGCCTCCTCGAGCTGGCGGGTGCGGGAGCGCACGAGGGCGTCGAGGTCGCGGTTCATGGCCTCGAGCGCCTCGCGGGCGCGGACCTCGGCGGTGATGTCGTCGAGCACGAGCATGACGAGCGGGCCGTCGGTTTCGTCGAGACGGGCGGCGCGGACGTGCAGGACACGGTCGCCGCCGGGCACCGCGAGTCTCACGGTGAGGGGCGCGGGGGCGTCGGGTCCGGCGAAGGCGGTGGTGGCGAGCGCGGCGAGTTCGATGGCGGCGGGGGCGGGCAGGCTGGCGGGCAGGGGCGAGCCGATGCGCGGGGGCAGGCCGGTGGCGGACAACAGGTCGTCGGCGCGGGCGTTCACCGCCGCGAGGTGGCCGGCGACGTCGATCAGGATGATGGCGGCGGGCGACAGCTCGAAGAGGTGCTCGAAGCGGGCGCGTTGCTCGGCGATGGAGCGGAAGCGGTTCAGGCGGGTGACGGTCCGCACGCGGGCGCGGAGTTCCTCCATCGGGATGGGCTTGGAGATGAAGTCGTCGGCGCCGGCCTGGATGCCTTTCAGGCGGGAGGCCTGGTCGTTCAGGGCGGTGACCATGATGACGGGGATGCCGGCGAGGTCGGGGGTGGCGCGGAGGCGGCCGCAGACCGCGAAGCCGTCCATCTCGGGCATCATCACGTCGAGGAGGATGAGGTCGGGGCGCAGGCGGGCGGCGGCCTCCAGCGCGGAACGGCCGTCGGTCGCGGTATGGAGTTCGTATTCACCGGAGGACAGGATGGCCTCGAGGGTCGCGAGGTTCATCTCGTGGTCGTCGACCAGGAGGATGCGGGGGAGCAGGACGGGAAGGGCGGGCTTCATGGGGAGGGCGGGACGGGAAGGGTGAATTCGGATACGAGACCGGCGGGTTCCGCGCGGGCGAAGAACGCGAGGTCGGCGCCGAGGGAGCGGAGAAGGAGGCGGGCGGTGGCGAGGCCGAGGCCCATGCCCGGGATTTCGCCGCTGAATTTTTTCTCAACCTGCCAGTAGGGTCGGCCGAGCCGGGCGACAAATTCGGGCGGAAGGGCGGGGCCGGGGGCGAAGAGGCGCAGGCGGCCGGGGGCGACGAACTCGGCGTCGAGGCCGAGCCGGGGGGCGTCGCTGAACTTGCGGTAGTTGTCCAACACCTCGACGAGGGCGAGGCGGAGGGGCTCGACGCAGGCGCCGGGCACGAGGACGGGAGGCGAGGCGGGGTCGGGTTTGGCGAGGCGGATGTTTTCGACGCCGGCCTCGGCGGCGGCGGCGCGCAGCAGGGTGTCCCAGGGTTGGTCGGCGGCGGCGGGATCGGCGGCGGCGGGCGCGCAGAGCGCCTCGTGGTAGCGTAGGATGGAAAACACGGTCTCCTCGAGCCGGCTGGCGCTGAGACGGGTGTCCTGCAGCAGGGCGCGGCCGTCCTCGGAGCGAAGCAAATCCGGGTCGTCGAGCAGGAGGTCGAGGGTCGCGCCCAGGCCGTTGAGCGGGGTGCGGAGCTTGTGGGAAAGCAGGTGCTGGAAGGTCCAGGTCTCCAATTCGCGCCGGACCTCGCCGGAGCGGTCGGTGAATTTGATCAACAGGTCGGCGGAGCGGGTGGCGGGATCCTTGAACAAGTCGGCCTGGAACCAGCGGGCGGCGGAGAAACGGGTCTCGGGCTGGTGCAACACGAAGCTTTCGCCCGGGCTGAAACCGCGGGCGCGGATGCGCTCGAAAGCGTCGGGCGGGTCGGGCCGGTAGTGGCGACCGAGCAGGGCAAGCGCTTCGGGCGCGGGCGGCGGCGGCAGATCGAACAACTCGCGGGCGCGGGGGTTGGCCTCGACCAGGCGGCCGGCGGAATCGAGAATGACAAGGGCCTCGAGCGACTGCCCGACCAGCCAGCGCAGGCGTTGGCGTTCGATCGAGAGGGAGTGGAAACGATTCAGCCGCATGATGGTGCGGACCTTGGCGCGCAGCTCGGCGCCCGGGATGGGTTTCACCAGATAATCCTCGGCTCCCGCCTCGAGGGCGGCGGGCATGGCGCTGGCCTCGTCGCCGGCGGAGAGCACGATGATGGGAATCTGGCTCGCGACGGGATCGCGGCGCAGGGCGGCGCAGACCTCGAGGCCGTTCATCCCGGGCATCATCAGGTCCAGCAGGATGAGGTCGGGCGGTTGGCGGGCGACCTCGGCCAGCCCGGCATGGCCGTCGGCGGCCTCGACGACCTCGCAATTCTCCACGGAAGCGAGCAGGTCTTGCACGCGGAGGCGGACCGCGAGGTCGTCGTCGACCACCAGGACGCGTCCGATCCGGCTCATGCGCGTAGCTGGGACGAGGTGGGCGTCCCGGAGGTCACGACACCACGATCACAGGCGAAGCGGGTCAGCTCGGCGACGGAGTGGAGGCCGGTCTTGCGGATGAGCGAGGCGCGGTGGCTGTGCACGGTGCGCACGCTGATGCCGAGACGCAGACCGATGGCCTTGGAGGACATGCCCTCGGCGACCATCCTCAGCACTTCCATTTCGCGCGGGGTGATGCCGGAGAGATCCGGACCGGGATTGCGGACGATGCCGGAGATGACGCCGGAGATGGTGGGGCCGAGATAGGCGCGGCCGGCGGCGACCGACTGGAGAGCGGCGGTGAAGTCCGAAAAACCGGCGGTTTTTTCGATGAAACCTCCGGCACCGTGGGCAAACGCCTCCTGGACGGCGTGACGGGTGGTGTTGGCGGAAAAAATCAGCACGTGGGGCCGAACCGGCCAGGTAGCGATGGCGGAGAGGTAGCCGAGGCCGGATTCCTCGGTGAGCATCCAGTCGAGCACCACGATGTCCGGGTGGAGTGTCTCGGTCAGACGCAGGGCCTCCGCCACGCCGCCGGCCTGGGCGATGACGCGGAAGCCGGGCATGTAGGCGATCAGCGTCGCCATCATCTGGCGGATGGCGGTCTGATCTTCGACGAGGAGGACGTTGCGGACGGGAACGTTGGGGTGCATCACGATAGGCTACTCGCGTCTATCGGCACAAACCATCGGTAATGGTAACTAAGAGCACGCTTAGTAATTCAACGCAGCCGACGGCCGGAGCGCCGTGAAAGCGGCGGCAGACGGGCCGGAGCCTAGGCGTTGCGCTTGGAGAAATGCTCGGGGTGGCGGGCGCGACTAAGGGCGACGTCGAAGGTGATTTTGCAGCGGGTGTAGAGGGTGTGGAGGCAGGCGTCCATCAGCTGCATGCCCTCGCGGGTGCCGGTCTGCAGGCAGTTGTCCAGCTGGTGGAGCTGGTTCTCGCGGATGATGTTCCGGATGGCGCCGTTCGCGATCAGCAGCTCGCTGGCGAGCACGCGGCCGCCGTCGAGGGAAGGCAGAAGTTCCTGGGAAATGATGCCCTGGAGGCTGTTGGCGAGCTGCATGACGACCTGGCGCTGGGCGTTGCCCTCGAAGGTGCCGATGATGCGCTCGATGGCCTGGCCGGTGCTGGGCGAGTGCAGGGTCGCGAGCACAAGGTGGCCGGTCTCGGCGGCGGTCAGCGCGGTGGCGATAGCCTCGTGGTCGCGCATCTCGCCGACCACGATCACGTCGGGGTCCTGGCGGAGGGCGTGGATGAGGGCGCGGCCGAAAGAATGGGTGTCGGTCAACACCTCCTGCTGCACGATGATGGCGAGGTTGTTCTCGTGCACGAACTCGATGGGGTCCTCGATGGTCACGATCTTGCAGCGGCGCTCGCGGTTGATGCAGTCGACGAGGTAGTTGAGCGTGGTGGTCTTGCCCGCGCCGGTGGGGCCGGTGACGAGGATGAGGCCGTTGCGCTTGCGGGCGAGGTCGTCGATTTTCGCCGGCAGGCCGAGTTCCTCGCGAGAAAACACGCGCCGGCCGCAGAAACGGATGCTGATCTCAGGCGCGCCGTTGCGGCGGTAGAGGGTGATGCGCATGCGCCCGACGGTCTCGTGGTGCACGGAGATGCAGAGTTCCCAATCGCGGTCGAAGGCGGTGCGTTGGGCGTCGTTGAGCAGGACGTCGAGGATGCCGCGCGTCTCGTGGGCGGCGACGGCGTCGTCGTCGGCGAAGATGATGTCGCCGTTGATGCGCAGGCTGGGCGGGACGCCGACGATCAGGTGGAGGTCGGAGGCTTTCTCGGCGGCGACCAGGGCGAGCAGGCGTTCGAGTTTGGGGGTCATGAAAACAGGGCGCGGGCGCGGCGCAGCAGGCGGTCGGAGAGTTTTTCGCGTTCGCCGAGCACGCGGGCCTGGTGAAGGCCGGGAAGGTTGGCGTCGAGCTGGGCGGCCTGGGCGAAGGACTCGCGGGCGCGGCCGCCGAGCCCGAGGGCGAACTCGCAGCGGCCGACCTCGAGCCAGGCAACGGCGCGCTCGGGCGCGAGCTCGACCGCGCGGCGGGCGTGCGCGAGGGCGAGGGCGAAGCGACGGTGGAAGGCGTGGACGCGGGCGGCCAGCCAGGCGAGGGTCCAGTCGCGGGGGCGGAGGGCGAGGGCGCGCTCGAAGCAGTAGGGCGCGCCGGAATCGCCGCGGGCGAGCAGCACCTCCCCGCGCGCCAGCCAGACCTGCGGGCTGTCGCCGCGCTCCTCGACCGAGGCGTCGGAGAACGCGAGGGCGGCGGCGGTCTCGCCGATGCGGGCGAGGCACACGGCCTTGGCGGCGAGCAGCTCGGGGTCGGTCGGGAAACGTTCGAGGGCCTTGTCGGCCCAGAGCTTCGCCTCGCGCAGCTCGTCCAGCTCGACCAGCATGCGCACCTGGGCGCACCAGGCGTGGGCGTTGGCGGGGTTGTGCTCAAGCACGCGCGAGTAGGCGCGCAGGGCCTCGTCGTAACGGCCGCGCTGATACCGGTCCAGGCCCTCGGCGAGGAAAAAGGCCTCGTCCCGCACCGTCTCGCGGCGGGGTTCCCCGCGTTCCGCCGCGCCGAATTCGAGGTTGTTGAAGCGGCTCATGGTTGCTGGATGCGCCAAAACCAACGGCGATACGGCCGGCCGACGAGCGCGGAATCGGGGACGACCACGCGGGAGAAATCGAAACCTTGGCCCCAGCCACCAAAACCGGCGACGGTCGGCCAGATGAAAGCATGGCCGGCCTCGATCCGGGTCGCGCCCGTCTCGGGCATGTGGGGCAGAGGCGGCCGCGACACGCCGTCCACGGTGTAGCCGCCCGGGCCGAAGGCGAAGTTTGCGCCCGGGCCGGCGAGAACCCTACCGAGGTAGACCCCGGCCGCGACCCGGGTGTTGGCCACAAAGCTGCGCGGCAAGTAGTAAGCGACGCGCTCCCCCACCCGCACGGGCGCGGCGGTGGCGTAGGGATTGATCAAGAGCACGCCTTCGCTGGTGGCCACGGGGATGACGACCCGGCGGGCAAGAGAACCGATGGCGGGCGGGGCGATCAGGCCCACGGCGAGGGTGATGCCGAGGGGGCGAAGGAACCGCCCCGCGATCGAGGCCGAGGGAAAGCGCGCCTCGAAAAAGGCGGCGACGCCTGCGGCGTGGAGGGCGAGGGCCAGGCCGAAGGCGTAGCCGCCGAGGTTCTGGCCGTAGGCGCCGGCGGCGACGAAGAGGGCGACGAAGAGAGCGGGCGGGCCGAAGCGCCGCAACACGGGCGGGCCGGCCAGGCGCAGGCCCAGCGCGGGGACGACCGGCACGGCCAACGCGAGGACGAATTCGACGCCGTCCACCTCACAAATGCTGGCGACCGCGCGGGCGAGGCGGGGCGAGGCGGGGGTGCGCCCGATGCGGAGGCGGCGTTGGAAGGCGAACCAAGCGCGCCAGAATCCGGCGGAACGGCCGGCGCGCGGAGGCCCGGGCGGGGCGGGCGAGGTGGGGGTGAGCCAGGCCATCGGGCGTGAATTCACCGCCGGTGTTCTTGTTGGATGCGAACCTCCTCCTCGGGGGCGTAGAATTCGTGAGTGGGCTCGTGGGACGAGACCTCGCCGACGATTCTCCGGAACAGCTCCATCGCCTCCAGGCAGCGTTTTCCGGCGTAGCCGGAGATTTTCAGGTCCACGTGCCCGTCCGGGGCGACGACGATTTCGAATTCACGGTTGGGCATGGGTGGTTGGGTCGGAGGTCTCAGGTCGAAAGACGAAGGTCGAAGCGGAGATAATGATCGGGGCGTGATGAACTTGGACTTGCCACTTTTGACGTGCGACAGGGTTTCAGTTCTCCCAGTGGCGGACCTTCAGGCGGATGGAGCGGTCGGGGAGCTGCTCTTCCTCCACCACGACGAATTCGCGGGCCTGCATCTCGTCCTTCAGGCGTTGGTAGACGTAGTGTTGCACGACGGCGTGCGCCAGCTCCTCGCCGTCGGCGCGCAGCTGGTAGTCGGAGCGGCCCGGGCCGGTCACGCAGAGCGAGGCCCGGCCGCGCGGGTCGCGTGCGAAAATGACCGTGACGCCGTCGCGGTGGACCGCGATGCGCTGGTCGCGGCCCAGCTGGCCGGTGACGACCTCGCTATTCGCGATCTCCAGCTCGACCCGCGGGTTGCCGGCGGCAGCCTTGGTCTGGCGATCAAGGGTTTTCAGATCGATCACAGTGTAGCCGAGCGAGGCGGCGGCGGCCGCCACGGCGGTGCTGAAGGCGGGCCAGGCGGCGATGACGACGGGGGCGAGGATGCAGACACAGCTCATTTGGATGGTGGTTGGGGGTTTGACCGGACCGCCGGCGAATCCTCACGCGGGATAACGCCGTTATCTCCCGAATGAACCCCGATCCAGACGAACATGGGAGGATAGGACGAATTTACAGGACTGGCGTCGCCGGCCCGGGATTGCCCGCGCGTAGAACCCGGGGTGTTTCTCGGGGTCTTGTGTTCCGTCCTTCTTTTCGGATGTTCAAAAACCTGCTCATGACCCTGCTCGTCGCCTCCACGGCCCTCGCCGCCGCCGCGCCTGGCGGCTATTTGTTCGTCACCTTCAAGGGCGAAGCCACGCCGCTGACCGAACAGGTTTACTTCGGCCTGAGCCGGGACGGGCGGAGTTGGGAGTCGACCAAGGGCGGGAGGCCCGTGCTGGTCAGCGAGATCGGGGAAAAGGGCGTGCGCGACCCCTTTGTTCTGCGCGCCCACGCCGGCGGGAAGGCCTTTCTGATCGCCACCGATCTTTCCATCCATCGCAACCCCGACTGGAAACGCGCGGTGCGGGCGGGCAGCCGATCGCTGCTCGTGTGGGAGACGACCGATCTGGTGCGCTGGGACGGCCCTCGCCTGGTCGAGGTGGCCCCGCCCGACGCCGGCTGCACGTGGGCGCCCGAGGCGATCTACGACGAGGAGCGGGGCGACTACCTGGTGTTCTGGGCCTCGACCACGGGGCGCGACGATTTCAAACACCATCGCATCTGGGCGGCGCGCACGGCGGATTTCCGAACCTTCGGCGCGCCCTTCGTCTACATCGAAAAACCGACCACGATCATCGACACGACGATCGTGCGGGACGGCGGCCGCTACCACCGCTTCACCAAGGACGAAAAATTCAAGGCCATCACGCTGGAGGTGGCGGACCGGCTCGAGGGGCCGTGGCACGACGTGTCCGAATTCGGGCTCGCGCGGCTCGTGGGCTACGAGGGGCCGGCCTGTTTCCCGCTGGCGGGCGCGGACGGTCGCACGCGGGCCTGGTGCCTGTTGCTCGACCATTATTCCAAGGGCGAGGGATACAAGCCGTTCCTCGCCACCACGCTGGAGGGCGGGCGCTTCGAACCGGCCTCCGACTTCACGTTTCCGTTCCGCTTCCGCCACGGCACGGTCCTGCCGGTGACGGCCGATGAATACACGCGGCTGCGGGCGGCCTACACGACGACCGCGCCGGCGCCGGAGGCGCCCAAGCGGAATTCCTAAAACTCCATGCGGCGGTGCTCGCGATCCGGCGCGACCTTGCGGGCGACGCTGGCGTGGCGGGCGCGGCCCTCGGCCCAGGTGCGGAGGCGGGCGAGTTGCTCGTCCATCGTCTTGGAGAGCGGCACGGTCTGGGAGAGGGCCTCGAGGATGTGCTCGGTGGCGAGCGGACGACCCTCGGAGAAGGCGTCGTAGAGGGCGCTGATGATGGCCTGCTCGATCTCGGCGCCGCTAAACTCCTTCGATGCGGCGACCAGCTCGGGCAAGCGGAAGCCGACGGCCGGACGCCCCCGACGTTCGAGGTGGATGGCAAAGATGCCCGCGCGCTCCTCCTCGGCGGGCAGGTCGACGAAGAAGATCTCGTCGAGACGGCCCTTGCGCATCAACTCGGGAGGGAGGTGCGAGATGTCGTTGGCGGTCGCGACCACGAAGACCGGCGCGGTCTTCTCGGACAGCCAGGTGAGGAAGGTGCCGAAGACGCGCGCCGTGGTGCCGCCGTCGGTCGAGCCGGAGCCCTGCGAGCCGGCGAAGGCCTTGTCGATCTCGTCCACCCAGAGGATGGCGGGCGCGACGGACTCGGCGACGGCGATGGCCTTGCGCACGTTTTCCTCGGACGAGCCGACCAGGCTGCCGAACATCCGGCCCATGTCGAAGCGCAGCAGGGGCAGCTGCCAGAGGCTGGAGACGGCCTTGGCGCAGAGGCTCTTGCCGCAGCCCTGCACGCCGAGGAGCAGGATGCCCTTGGGCGGGGGCAGGCCGAAATCGCGGGCCTCGCGGCTGAAGGCGATGGAGCGTTTGTCCAGCCAGTCCTTGAGGATGCCCATGCCGCCGACCTGTTTGAAACTCTCGTCGGTCGCGCAGTATTCGAGCAGGCCGCTCTTGCGGATGATCTGCTGTTTCTCGGCGAAGACCTCGTTCACGTCGTCGCCGCCGAGGCGCTCGTCCTTCACGATGATCTTGGCGAACACGTTCTCCGCCTCGTTCAGGGTGAGGCCGAGGGCGGCGGAGAGCAGGCGGTCGCGCGCGGCGGCGTCGAGGTCGATCACGACCTGGCGAAACTGTTTCACGTCGTCGACGATGCGGTCGAGCAGGTCGCCGAGCTCGGCGCGGTCGGGCAGCGGGAAGCTCAGCACGGTGATCTCCTTGTCCAGCTCGGGCGGGATCTCCTGTATCGGCGAAACCAGGACGATGGTCTTGTAGCTGTTCTTAAGGTGGAGGGCGATCTCCTTGAGCTTCCGGATGACGGCGAAATTCGACCTGGTGAGGAAGGGGTGGAAGTCGCGGAAAACGAAGATGGCGGGCTCGACCTGGTCGATGACCTGGTCGAGGGCGACGAGGGGGTCGCGGGTGGCGGCGTTTCGGTGTTTCTGGGCCTGGATGGAGGTGCCGGCGGGGACGAGGCCGGTGGTGTAGCTCCACTCGTAGAGTTTTTTCAGCCGGTTGCGGGCGATCTCGGTCAGCATCGCCTCCACGCGGGTTTCCTCGCCCGTCACGATGTAGAGGATGGGGTAGCGGGCGCGGATGAGGGTTTCGATTTCGAGGGCGAGCTTCATGGGCGGGGGCGGGCGGTAGGAAGGGCGGAGAGAGAAGGGGCGGCGCGGAGGCGTATCGCCTCGTCGTGCGGGGCGAGTTCGGCGAGGACGGCGGCGACGGCCGGGGTGATGTTGTGCGCGAGGATGCGGCCATCCGGCAGGATGAGGATTTCGGCGGAGCTGCGGCCCTGATCGACGGTCGCGGCGTAGTTGCTCGGGACGGAGACGGATTTCATTTGGTGAGATTCAAGCCGTGGTCGGCGGCGATGGTGCGAGCGAGGGTGATTTCGGCGGCGATGCAAGGGCCGCTCAACTCGGGGTGGCGGCGGGATTGCCAGGCCGGCCAAAAACTCTCACGGAGGCTGACCTCTACGCCGGGAAGGTGCGCGGCGAGCCAGGCGGCGATGGGGAGCCAGCAGCACTCGACGTGACCGGGCATGAGCAAATGGCGGACGACAACGCGATGGCGGGCGGCGGCCCAGAGGAGGTTTTCG
>JAIXVP010000067.1 GCA_027482905.1 Opitutaceae bacterium | reverse complement strand
GCGCCCGGGGTCTTGGCCTTGGCTTTCCAGCCTTCGACGAGGTCGAGGTCGGGGATGAATTTCCACGAGCCGGCGCGCACGGCCAGTTCGCCGTTGCCGCCCTGGAGGACGAGGAAGTCCCGCTTCGGGGCGTCGGGTTGGTCGAGCAGGGCGGGCAGGAGGTTGACGCTGTCGGACAGGGCGCCCGGGGGCGGGGTGAGACCGGCGGCGGCGAGGGCGGTGGCGGGGATGTCGAGCGTGGAGACGAGGGCGTCGGATACGCCGGGCGTGATGCGCGCGGGCCAGCGCACGATGAAGGGCACGCGGCTTCCGCCTTCCCAGAGGGTGGACTTGATGCCGCGGAAGGGGCCGGTGGGCCGGTGGCCGTCCTCGTCGTTGGCGTAGGCGCCGTTGTCGCTGCTGTAGACGACGAGGGTGTTTTCGGCGAGTTGGAGCCGGTCGAGGGCGGCGAGGATCTCGCCCAGGCCGGCGTCGAACTCGAGCAGCAGGTCGGCGCGGTCGCCGAGGCCGCTGGCGCCTTTGAAGCGGGGGCCGGGGATCTTGGGCGCGTGGATGCTGTGCGGGGCGTAGTAGAGAAAGAAGCGTGCGTCCCGGTTGCGCTCGAGGAAGCGGATGGTTTCGCCGGTGTGGATCTCGGCGAGGCGGGTGTCGTCCCACCAGGCGGATTTGCCGCCCCGGGCCCAGCCGATGCGGTTGCGGCCGGCGGCCCAGGGGGAGAGGCCGAGACGGCCGGCCTCGGCCTTGTCGTAGGTGTAGGTGATGGGGTCGGCGGGATCGAGACCGAGCACGCGGTGGTCGCGGATGAGGACGGTGGGGATGCGGTCGTTGGTGGCGGGAAAACCGAAATACTCGTCGAAGCCGACCTCGAGCGGACCCGGGCGGAGTTCTCCGTTGTAGTCGGGCTTGGCGAGGCCGAAACCGAGGTGCCACTTGCCGATCACGGCGGTGCGGTAGCCGTTTTGGCGGAGGAGCGCGGGCGCGGTGGGCCGGTCGGTCGGGATGAGGAGAGGGGAGGCACCGTTGGCGACGCCGCGGTTGACGCCGGCCTTGTCGTGGCGCCACGCATACTCGCCGGTGAGCAGGGAGTAGCGGGTCGGCGTGCAGACGGCGGCGGAGGCGTAGCCGTGGTTAAAGCGGCGGCCTTCGCGGGCGAGGCGATCGATGTGGGGCGTTTGGAGCCTGGTCGCGCCGTAACAGGCGGCGTCGCCCCAGCCGATGTCGTCGCCGAGGATGACCAGGATGTTGGGTGGCGCGGAAGTGGCGGCGGAGGCGAAGCTCGTTCCAAAACAGCAGAAACCAAGCACGAGCAGGGCGGAGAACAGGCGGCGGGAGTGGCGCATGGAAGGGGGGGACGTCAGCGCGCGACGGTGGGCTCGGTTGCGAGGAGCTCGGGCGACCACTCGTCTCGCCAGGGGATGGACATGCGGTCGCCGGCAAAAGAAATCGGCAGCCAGATGTGGAGGCTTTCGTAGGGGTGGTCGGGCTTGTTGATGTCGAACATCGCGATGTGGGTCGTGGTCGCGCCCGGCACGGTCAGGATCGCGGTGGACTGACCGCCGAAGGTGAGCGCCGGGCCGAGGCCGTTGTGGGGGTTCACGCCTTCGCAGGGGTTGCCGTGGGCCGTCCAGGGGCCGAGCAGCGAATCGGCCGAGAAAGAGCGCGCGGCGTTGGGGGCCCAGCCGGTCGAGCCCGACGCCAGCATCCAGTAGCGGCCGCCGTGTTTGACCACGGCGGGAGCCTCCGTGGCCTTGGTGATGCCCTCGGCCACGACGTAGGGACCTTCGGGGCGAAGGTAGTCGTCCCGAAGTTTGCCGATCACGAAGGCCTTGTCGGGTTTGCGGACGGTTAGGTGGTAGAGGTCTCCGTTTTCCTCCTGAAACAGCGCGAAATCCCCGGTGCCGTCCGGCGAGGCGCCGCCGAGGAACTTGTGTTCATAGCGGAAGGGGCCGGACGGGCTGCGGGAGGTCGCGACGCCGACGAAGCCGACCCGCGTGCCGTGGCCGCGCAGGTAGAGTTTGAAGAACAGGACAAAGCGGTCCGTCCGCCGGTTGTAGACGACCTTCGGGCGGTCAAAATTGCAGCCGGGCGTCAGGTCCTCGTGCGGGGCACCGTCGATCGGCAGGACCAGGCCCTGATCCTGCCAGCGCACCAGATCGCGGGAGGCGTAGGCGTGCACGCCGCCGTCGGCGTGCGTGGCCTCGGCGAGCCCCTCGATCTTGTGCGTCCCATACCAGTAATAAACGCCTTCGTGAAAAAGCACGGCGCCGCCGTGGGCGTTGATCGGCTGCTGCGCGGCGTCCAGCCAGAGTTGGCCCGGCCGGAACGTGGTTTGCGGTTCCGGCGGGACGGCGGCGGCCGGCTGCGCGTTGCCGGCAGTCTGGGCAAGCAAGGCGGTGACGAGGACAAGGAGGGAGCGCAGGAGCCGGGGCATGGCGTGGAGGTTATTTTCGAGTGAGCGGGGTTTGGGGCGCGGCCCATTCGCGCATGTCGAGGCCCGCGAAGGCGGGCTCCACCAGCTCGGCGGCCCAGGCCGCGTAGGCGGCGCTCATCCGGGCGAGTCGTTCGGGTTCGGCGGCGGAGAGGTCCGTGCTTTCGGACAGGTCGGTGGCGAGATGGTAGAGGGCCAGCGGCTCGTTCTTGCCGTTGCGGACGATCTTGTAGCCGCCCTCGCGCATCGCGAGCCGGCCGGTGTCGAACATGCGCAGAAAAATGCGGCGGTCGGCGGGCGCGGTTTTTTCGCCGCGCAGCAGCGGCAGGAGATCGACGCCGTCGAGCGGCCGCTCCGTCCGGGCGGGCACGCGTCCGGTGGCGGCGATGGTGGCGAACATGTCCAGCGATGAAACGGGCGCTCGGTAAACGAGGCCGGCGGGGATGCGGCCCGGCCAGCGGACCACGAACGGCACGCGGATGCCGCCCTCGTAGGCGCTGGCCTTGCCTCCGCGCAGCGGGGCGTTGGAGGAGGCGTTGTCCTTCGGCGGGCCGCCGTTGTCGGAGAGGAAAAAGACGACGGTGTCTTCGGCGAGGCGGAGTTCGTCGAGCAGGTCGAGGAGGCGGCCGACGCCGCGGTCCAGCACACCGAGCATGGCGGCGTAGGTGCGGCGTTTTTCGTTTTGGATGTGGGCGAACTTTGCGAGCTCCTCCGACGGGGCCTGCAGCGGGCCGTGGGGGGCGTTGTAGGCGAGGAAGAGGAAAAACGGGCCGTCCTTTTGGCGGCGCACAAAGTCGAGCGCCTCGCGGGTGAGCTCCTCGGTGAGGTAATCGCGGGTGCGCACCGGATCGCGGCCGCGCGAGAGCCAGGCGCGGTAGCTGTCGGGCTCGTTGCGGCAGTCGATGGTCTCGCGGATGACGAGGTCTTCCGGGAAATAGGCTTTGCCGCCGCCGATATGGCCGAAGAACTCGTCGAAACCGCGCTCGAGCGGGTGGAGGCTGGTGTGCGCGCCGAGATGCCATTTGCCGACGAGGCCGCTGCGGTAGCCGAGCGGGCGCAGCGCTTCGGGGAGGGTGGTCTCGGAGCGGGGCAGGCCGGTGGCGGGGTTGTTCGGTTGCCAGGCGAGGTTGCGCTCAAAACCGAAGCGCTGGGGGTAGCGGCCGGTGATAAACCCGGCCCGGCTGGGGGCGCAGGTGGAAAAGGTGACGTAGGCGTCGGTGCAGACCGCGCCGCCGGCGGCGAGACGATCAAGGTGGGGCGTGGGGATCTCCTTGCCGCCGTTGAAGCCGACGTCGCCGTAGCCGAGGTCGTCGGCCATGATGACGATGAAGTTGGTCGGGCGCGCGAAGGTCGCGGCGCAGACGGCGAGCAGCGTGGCGAGCAGAAGAGAGAACCGGAATGAAGGCATCACGGGCGGGGCGTTCAGGGCGCGGGCAGGCGCGGGGAGGGCGCTCCGATGCGGGTCGTCGAGGAGTCGCGGCGGTAGTCGTAGAGTCCGGCGGACACCTCGGCGAAGGACTTCACCAGGGGTTCCACCGGGCGGTCCACGATGGTCACGAGGCCGACGCCGAAGTTTTCGCCGTCGTAGCGGCCGGTCACGGCCTGGCCGGCCCACTGGAACCAGTGGGCGCCGATGATGTTGGGGTGGCGCAAGGCGTCGGAGACGTAGGCCCGCACGAGGTCGGATTGATTGCGGGCGTCGGCGGCCCAGGCCAGGCCCGCGCCCCACGCGCCGAAGTCGCGGGTGCCGAAATGGAATTCGCTCACGAGGTAGGGTTTGTCCTCGGACGTGGTGAGCGAAAAATTGGCCAGGCCGTAGCGGTAGGCGTTGACGCTGATCACATCGCAGTGGCGCGAGGCGGCGGCGGTGACGACGGGATTCCAGACGTGGAAACGGCAACCCAGGTAGAGGTGGCGCGGGAAGTGTTTGTCCATGGCCGCTGCGCAGGCGGCGAAAAAGGTGTCGGCAAACGCGCCCAGGTAGTCGCGCAGATCGCTTCCGTAGGCGGCCGTCGCGGCCGGGCCGGAGAGCGGACGCAGCGCGTCGAAGGATTCGTGGTTCGTGCCCCAGGCCTGGTTCAGCGCGGCGAGATCCGGGTAGCGTTCCCGCAGTCGGGCGATCAGGGCGCGGCGCGCGGGGGTGCGGGGGTCGCAGCCGAGCACCGCTTCGGCCAGCGTGATGCCGCCTCTCCACTCGAGTTCGTTTTCGATGAACACCCCGACCAGCCAAGGGTTGTCGGCGTGTTCGGCGGCCAGCGCGGCGAGGACCTTGTCGAGCGAGGTCCGGAAGCCCTCGGCGTAGGGGTCGATCATCTTCCGGATGCCGCCGATGCCGTGCAGATCCGGGTGCGCGATCAGGGTGTAGGGAACGCGGCGGGCGGAAAGCAGTTCGGGCTCGGACCAGGCTCCGACGGTGTTGAAGCCCCAGTCGAGCAGGCGGGCAACGGTGACGTCGGCGTGGGTTTTGCGCCAGGCGGTCCCGCCGTGTTTTCGTTTCACGTTTTCCTCGTAGTGGTTGAGCTCCGCCCGGGCGCGGTCGGCGGCCGGGAAGAGGCTTTCGCGCCCTTTCACGCGGGTGCTGGAACTGCCGGCGGCGCCATTGACGCCGAGGGACCAAAACAGGTGGCCCTCCGGGTCGATGAACCACCATTTGCCGTCGATCTTTTCCACCCGGAAAAAGCCCGTGGCATCGCGGCGGGCGGCGTGCGTGTCGCCGCCGTAGCGGCTGCGTGCGCCGGCCGGACCGGTGGTGGAGGCGACGATAGCGAGATCCCGCGCGGCGTCTTCCGCCAGTTCCTCCGCGCGGTGGACTTTCCCGGGCCAGGATTGGCTGGCGTCCTGGCCGAAGGTGTCGACCACGGGCAGCGGAAGGAAATCGAGGCGGGCGGGATCGACCGAAAACGAGCCGTGGCCGACAGGCGGGCTGATCCGGACGGTCTGGCCGGGCTGCGCGCCGGACCAATCCAGCTGGACGGTCACGCGCAGGATGGCTGCGGCGTCCACGTTGCGCCAGTGGCGCTGAAAGCCCCACGGGAAGGCGTAAAGGTTGCCGAGCCGTTGAATGAACGGATGGTTTTTCGGCAGCGCCGGGCGGGTCATAAACACGCATAGGTCCGACTGCTCCGCCGGCCGGACCAAAAACCGGGTTTGGGCGCTGTGCGTATATGGGTCCGCCAGGTTGCTCACGCCGGTCACGAGGATGTCCAGTTCGACCGCGGAGCGGTTTTCCACCTTCACGGCGAGGTCGCGAAAGGCGGAGAGGTCCAGGCCGCCCGCCGGGTAGGAAAAGGTCACGACCGCGCGACCGGCGGCGGCCGCGAGGCGGAGCGCCAGGGGGTTCTCCGGCGATCCCTCCCGCTCGGCGGCCCCGGTGACTTTGGTTTCGGCGGCCGGCGCGGAAACGGGGGAGGGCGTCGCCGGGTCGGCGGCCGGGCAGAGCAGGGCACCGGCCAGCAGGCCGCCGGCAAGGGCGAAAAACGCGTTGCAACGACGGATGAAAAACGGGGGACGGGGTGGCACGGAGACGCGAACGGCAGGGGCAAAACGGGGTGGGGAAGGGCCGGGGGGCGGAGAACGGGGTGGGTGGGATAAACGTCACGCGGGCGAACCGGGTTCGCAACATTCCGCAGCCATCAACCAATTCCCTGTTGACCTAGGCAATCGGGCTACAGACAAATTTCAAACAAAATCCCAGAGCGGGTGTTGATTTCTTGGCTAAGACTCTCCGGCTGGTGCGTTTTTCTATTCTTCCATGACCCCACTCCGTTCCGTCCCGGTTGCCATGGCTTCCACTGCTCGTGCAGGCTTGGGTAATCGCCCGCGATTGATTTTCACCCGGAAGGCATCCGGCTTGGAGTCCGCCCTTCGGTGGTGTCTGGGCTGGATTTTGATGGTCGGCGCAGCGCAGCTGTGGGCGGAAGGGGTGATCGCCCGGGAATCGGACGCGACGCCGCCCAATGTTATTGTGTTATACGCCGATGATTTGGGTTTTGGCGATCTGGGGTGCTACGGGGCGGAAGGTCTGGCCACGCCTAACCTTGACCGGATGGCGGCCGAGGGCGTGCGGTTTACCAACTTCTACGCCACGGCGGCGACCTGCACGCCCTCGCGTTACAGCGTGCTGACCGGCCGCTATCCGTGGCGTAATTCCCGCGCCCGCATTCTGGCCGGGGATGCCTCGATGATCATCGGCCGCAACGAGTTGACATTGCCCGCCGCACTCAAACGAGCGGGTTACGCCAGCGCGGTGGTCGGCAAGTGGCACATCGGATTGGGGGACGGCAAGATCGATTGGAACGGCGAGATCCGCCCCGCGCCGGTCGACGTGGGTTTCGACGAATCGTTCATCATGGCGGCGACCAACGACCGGGTGCCCTGCGTTTACGTGAAGGACCGCCGCGTGGTCGGGCTCGATCCGGCCGATCCTCTGGAAGTCTATTACGGCAAGGAAAACCCCTTCCCCGAGGTGCCGACCGGCCGCTCGCACCTGGAGTTGCTGACCATGCCGCACAGTGACCGGCAGCATTGGGACACCATTGTGAACGGCGTGCCGCGAATCGGTTTCAGCCGGGGCGGCAAGGCCGCGACCTGGGATGATGAGACGATGACGGAAGTGTTTCTGGCTCAGGCCAAAGATTTTATGACGCGCCGCCGAGAAGCGCCGTTCTTTCTGTATTATGCTCTGCACCAACCGCATGTGCCGCGGCTGCCTTCCGCCCGCTTTCAGGGCGTCTCCGCGAAGGGGCCGCGAGGGGATGTCATCTTGGAGCTTGATTGGGTGATCGGCGAGGTGCTGGCGCAGGTGAATGCGCTCGGCTTGGCCAAAAACACCCTGGTGATATTCTCCAGCGACAACGGTCCGGTCCTGAATGACGGCTACCGGGACCAGTCGGCCGAGCTCAATGGCGAGCATCGGCCGGCCGGGCCGTTGCGGGGCGGCAAATATAGTCTCTTTGACGGAGGCTGCCGCGTGCCTGCCCTCGTTTGGGGGCCGGACCGCGTCAAGCCCGGCACCTCGGACGCGCTGCTCAGTCAGGTCGATCTCCTGGCCAGTTTGTCCGCGCTCGCCGGAGTGGAGTTGGCGGCGTCCGAGCTGGCAGATGGGCGGCGCTTGGACCGTGCCTTTCTGGGCCATGACTCCGCAGGACGCGATCACCTCGTCACGGAAGGTTTCGGGGCCAAAACGGTTCTTCGGCAAGGTCCGTGGGTTTACCTTCCGGCCCACCCCGGAGAACCACGGTTCGGCGACAAAGAGATCGAGTCGGGCAACTCGTCTGAAATCCAACTCTATAATTTGGAGACGGATAGCGGTCAGCGCAGAAACGTCGCCGTCGAGCATCCCGAGAAGGTGGCGGCCCTCCGCGCCTTGCTTGAGGCCGAGCGGGCCGAATCGGCTCGTGTCCGACTGTAAATTTACGTATTCAGACACTTTTCAGACATACCGAATTGACAAAATCTGCGCCTGTAATGACTGAAGAGAGAGTCCGGGCTTCCGGACGAGCACCGCGCTCCTGCTTTACCCCGCCAACCCCATTCAAGCCTTCGTATGAAAAATACCCCAGCCGCTGCACGTTATCGCAAAGTCGCCGCCTCCCTCTTGGCGGCGTTGCTCGCCCAACCCTTGCTGACTCAGGCCCAGTCGTGGGATAGCGGCGGTTCCCCGAATTTGAGTTGGAATCTGAACACCAACTGGAACCCAAACACGCTTCCCGCATGGGGCAACACCGTCGACTTGACCTTCGATCTGGCGGCGTCGACCCAGAGCTACTTCGGCAACGCCGTTCCGATCGTCCGGTCGATCACGGTCGGTTCGCTTGTTGATACCGCGTTTGAAGCGACCTTGAGATCGCAGACCACAGCCGGCGGAACCAACCGGAACCTCACCTTTTCCTCGAGCACTGGCACCGCCTCCCTCACAGTCGATAGTGGTGCGTCGGGTCTGGTCGCATTTGGAGTCGCCACCGGTCATGCCGCCGGCGGGGGAGTGATCCTGCTCACGAGCGACCTGAACGTCGTCCATAACGGATCCGGTGAGCTCTTGTTCAATCGTCCCCTGCAAGGGGCCGGCTCGCTCACCAAAACCGGGTCCGGCACTTTCCGCTACGCGCCCACCGTCACCCCGACCTACACCGGCACGATCAACATCAACCAGGGCCGGTTTGTTTTTGCTGCGGTGAACGGGGCTGCGGACGATTTCGGAACTACCGGTGCTATCAATCTCGGCGGCGGCACCATGGAAGTGCGGACCACGACAGCGCTCAACAAGAGCTTTGCGGTTAACACCACGGTCTCCTCCGCGAGCACGCTGGTTTATAACAACACCGCAGCCACCGATCAGAGTCTGACCATCCAGACGGGTTCCTTGGCCCTCAATGCCAACCTTACCCTCCAGAACATCTCCTCTTCCACGGCGGGCAATAACGTTATCCAAGTCACGCGTAACCTGACTGGAAGCGGGGATTTGATTGTCGATACCTACAATAACGTCGCCTCCGGCGCCGTCGCCTTCTCGAACGGACGGGTTCAGCTCAGCGGCGACAACACCTCGTGGACGGGAAATCTGGTGGTGGCCAAGGGCACCGCTCAGTTGTCCGGGACGAATTCCTTCGTGCCGGCGGCGGGTTCCATCACGCTCGGCACCACCGGAAACGCTTTTGGCGCCGCCCTTGGATTTAATCAGCTTACGACCGACGCCACCGTCAGCAATAACATCACCGTTGCCACGGGCGGGGTGCGACTGATCCGCAACAACGCGGGACCCGGTAGCAGCAACGAAATCGCGCTCGACGGCGCCGTCACGCTCAATGGCGATCTCACCCTGGATCACGCCGGCCTTGGCGCGACCGAGTCCATCAGCGTCAACGGCAATGTGACCGGTTCCGGCGGTTTGAATGTCACGTTTGTCGGTCCGCATCCTGTCGCCGGATCCGCCGTTCGCTTAAATGGCAACAAGGCTTACACGGGAGCCACCAACATCGGTCCTGGTGCCAGCCTCGTCTTGGGTGCGTCCTCGTCCCTCGCCAGCTCGGCGATCGACGTCGGTGCCGGGGCGACGTTCGACGTGAGCGCCAGTCCTTTCACCCTCGCGAGCGGACGTAGCATCGGCGGGACCGGCACGGTCGACGGGGCCTTCACCTTCGGCGCGGGCTCGAACCTGATCTTCAATACCTCGGCCGCGCTCAACATGGCCGGCGCCGTGTCTTTCGGAGGCTTTGGAATCGCCAATTTGGTGGGTCTGAATTCGTCGACTATTGCTGCGACCTATACCGTGTTGAACGGCTCAGGTTCGAATATTAGCTTTACCAATGTGGCCAACGTCGGTCCGGCCCAGGCCGTCTCCCTCGGGGGCGGGTTGGCCGCCTACTTTGACACCGCGAATGGCGACCTGGCCGTCACCGTCTCCGCCATACCCGAGCCCGGAGCCTTCGCCCTGCTCGGCGGTCTCTCCGTCTTGGGCGCCGTGGCCACCCGTCGCCGCGGCCGCAGGGCTTGATCAAGTGGCGCGGCTCCTTCCTCGCTCCGCGCCCTCTCCCGCTTCCCCCTTCTTTAACCCAGCGCCGCCAAAACGCAGCCTGGGTTTTTGAAATTTGTTCCGCTTGTCCGACTTCGCTGAGCTAGACCGATAAGGGCCAGTTGGAAGATCCCCCCGGTTTCTGTGCCCTGAAATCAATTGAGGCAAAACCACATTATCGAGCCCCCTTTTTTACCAGCTAAGGTTTTCCCTGCTTGACTATCAGACAATTTCCGGACAAATTCTCCTAAACGCTGCACCCCTCCCCGTTAGCGGCGATTTTTAGCGGTTCGTCCGACCTCATCTAAACACCTGCTTTTGAGAGAGAAGCATTCGTCTGGCGGATTTGCGCCAGCCGGCCTCGCAACTACCCCCGCCCATTCGTCTCCCCGCCATGAATTCGTTAATCCTCCCCGTCGTTGCGTCGACGGACTCGTCCCGCCGCCGCGCCTCTGCCGGCGCAGGCTCTCGCGCCTTCACGTTGATCGAGCTGCTCACGGTGATCGCGATCATCGGCATCCTGGCCGCGATCATTATTCCGACGGTGGGCGCGGTGCGCAAAAGCGCGCTGAAGGCCCAATGCGCGAGCAACCTCCATCAAATGGGCGTGGCGGTGAATCTCTATCGCAATGATAACCGCAATCGTATGCCGGACGGGCAGGGCATCGACGGCGTGGGAACCGACAACCATGTCAACTTGCAGCGCATCGGGGCGAATCTGCGCGACGCCTTTCTGGGCAAGCCCGGCGAAGCCAAGTCCGGTTACGGCATGACTTGGGAAATGCTGTTTTGCCGCGGCAACTCGTCCTACACCAACACCTGGATGACGGAGGAGCAGCGCACCTCCACCGGGACCAGCATTCCCATCGGCTATCTCTATCTGCCGGGCACGAGCGTGAACGTGGCGACCTCCAAGGGATCGCAGACGTCCATCTACAAACGTCTCGCCGAACCCCTCGGCTATAAACTGGTCGCCGCCGATGTGAACCGTCAATACAACGGCAGCTGGGCCGGCGGCGTGAACCACTCGAGCGACGAAAGCCTGGTCGGAGGCAACCACCTCTATGTCGATGGTTCGGTCAAATGGATTGAAGGAACGGCCTTCGGCACCACCCCCGCCCTGAGCTCCGAGGGTTCCCAATACTATTTCAAGACCGAGGACATTCGCTGATTCATATTCGCCCTTGGCCCGGTCCCGGTTCCGCGAACCGAGAACCTTGCGTTTGGTTGGTTTTCGGACCGGCCCATGCCCCGTCTGGAACCTCTTTGGCTCGTCTTTGGTAAAGATTTATAACTTCCCCGCCTTTCTTTTCCGCCATTATGAAATCCCCTGTTGCCCGCCCCACCGTCCGCCGCCGCGCCACTCTGGCTCTTCTCGCCGCCCTCTCCGCCGCCTCCACGCTATCCGCCGCGATCTATGTCTGGGACCCCGCCAATACGACCAACGGCGCCACGATCGACGCCGGTTCCGGCGCTTGGGATCTGTCCGGGACCAACACCGTATGGAACGATGGCGCGGCCAACGTCGCCTGGACCCAGACCAGCGCCACCTCCGCGCTCCACTCGGCCCAGTTTGCCGGCGTGGACGCCCCCGAAGGCACCTCTTATACAATCACGCTGGGTGGCTCGGTGGCGGTCAACACCACCAACAACGCGCTTCGCTTCTCAAACAACGGTTACGTCCTGACCGCTCCGGAAGCCACAAATTTTGTCGTGACCACCCGCCAGATCACCACCGACATCGGCAAAACGGTCACGCTGAGCGGTCCGTGGACCCTTTCCCTCACGAACGTCACCAATGTGAACCAATTCAACGGTTACGGCACCGTGGTCGCCAAGGACGGCGCCAAAATCACACCGACCGGCAATCCCACCTTCGGAATAGGTAGCAAGCTGAAGTTGCAGACGGGCTCCGTATACACCAGCGGCGGATCGGTGATTCTTGGCGGACAAGCCTTGGACGGTTCCACCACCGAGGTGACCGTGGAGGGCGGTAGCCTAAACATCGCCGGGTCCAGCATCGCCTTGATCCTGGCCAATGTAAACAGCACCTCCGGCCAATATTCAAATACCGTCGTCACCCTCTCTTCCGGCAGCATCACAAACAGTTCGACCGGCGGCGGCATCCGTTTCGGCGGCTCGACCGGCACCGCCGGCAACAATTCCAATGTATACGGCACCTTCAACCTGGATGGAGGCGTGTTGACCACCGCCCGCATCTACGAATCGAACGGCACCGCCACCCAATACAACTCCACCTTCAACTTCAACGGCGGCACCCTCAAGGCTCTGGCCACCACCGCGAACGGCGCCACGTTCCTGCAAACCCTCAACACCGCCAACGTGAAGGCCGGCGGCGCCCTGATCGACACCAACGGCGCCAATATCACGATCGGTCAGGCGCTGGTCGCCGACACCGTCTCCACCGGGGGCGGCCTGACCAAGCTCGGCGCCGGGACCCTGACCCTCTCCGGAGCCAACACCTACACCGGACCCACCCTCGTTTCCGCCGGCACCCTCTCGGTCACCGCGCCTTACTCGGCGCTCACCGCCACCACCGTGGCACCCGCCGCGCGCTTGCAAATCGTCTCCGGTGCCACCGCCTCGTCCCTCCCGGCGCTCACCCTCCAGGCCGGTTCCACCGTGGAGCTGAACCTTGGAACCTATAACGCCGCCAACCTCGCATCGGCCGCCTTCGTCTCGCTCGATGCGGCCGGCAACTACCTGATCGATCTCACGGGCACGAACATCCCGGTCGGCTCCTACACCGTGTTATCCTACGGTTCGAAGACCGGCGCCGGCGTGCCCAGCCTCGGCGCGCTGCCGCCCGGCGTCACCGCCACCCTGCAGGACACCGGCTCGGCCCTCGTGCTCAATGTTCTCACCCCCCAGTTGACCAGCTATGTCTGGTCCGCCGGCACCGGCAATTGGGATACCGCCACCGCCAACTGGACGGGCCAAACCTACGTCGAGGGCTCGGTCGTCACCTTCCCCAACCTCGCCGGCGCCAACACCGTCACCCTGCCCGCCGTCCGCTCGCCTTTCTCGGTCGCGATCCAGAATAACTACAACGCCACCCCGGCATCCAATAGCACCTACACGTTCACGGGGTCCGCCATCGGCGGTTCCGCGGCCGTGACCAAGACCGGCACGGGCGTCGTCACCTTCGCCTCACCCAACGCCTACAGCGGCGCCACCGCGGTCGGCGCCGGCGTGCTGCTCGTCTCGGCCGACGCCGCCCTCGGTTCGGCCACCGGCAACACCACCGTCGCCACCGGCGCCTCGCTCGGCCTCACCGGCGGTCTCGGTTACACCACCGCCGAACCGTTGGTGTTGTCCGGCTCCGGGTATGAAACGACCGTCGACACCCTGATCCGGCTGCGCGGCGCCATCCAGTCGGTCTCCGGGAATTCCACCTTCTCCGGTCCCATCACCCTCGGCGCGGGCGGCACTCGCCTCGGTGCGCAGAACGGCGCTTCCCTCACGTTGTCGGGCACCATCACGCCGGCCGCCGGGGTGACCGACAGCTCGGTCTACTTCCGCGCGGGCGACAACGCCGGCGACTACATCACCTTGTCCGGAGCGAACAACCGGTGGGATTTGACCGCCTCGTTCTACACCAACTGCAGTTCCGGCACCGCCGGCGTTCGCCTGGGCGCGAACAACGCCCTTCCCACCACGGCTTCGGTCGTCGCCGGCGGCACCTTTGCCGGCACCGGCAATACGATCGACCTGAACGGCTTCAATCAGACCCTGCCCGGTCTCGTGAACAGCGATGGCAATCTCCAGATCGCCAACCTTCAGGCAGGCACGACCTCGGTGCTCACCCTCGACACGTCCACGGCCGACTTCACCAGCGAAGCCGGGTTAAACAACACGGAGAGCGAGTTCACGATCATCGCGGACGGCAACGGCACCACGGCACTGGTCAAGAAGGGCGCGTTCAAACAGACCCTTACCGGCATCCAAGCCTACTCGGGCCCGACGACCATCGAGGCGGGCACGCTCGCCTTTGTCGGCTCGGGTTTCCTCCAGGCGACTCCGGTGACCTTGGTCGCCGGCTCCACCCTCGACGTCACCGGTATTGGAACCACATTGGCGCCCAGAACCGATTTCGCGTTGAGCGGCGGCCTCTCCGGCTCCGGCACGCTGACCGCCACCGGCAAGACCGTCACCGTCTCCACCGCGTTCGCTCCCGGCGCCCTCGCCGTGACCGGCAACCTGACCCTCGCCGCCGGCACCGCCACCACTCTGGTCGCCGGTGCCACGCCTGCCGCGTCGTCCGCCGTCACCGTGGACGGCGTCCTCGCCCTCGGCGGCACCATCGCGATCACCGAGGCTCCCGGCTTCGACTTCGCCAGCGGCCCGAGTTACACCTTCGCCACCGCGACCGGCGGCATCACTGGCACCCCCACCGGCGTCACCGTCAACGGCGTCGCGCTGACCGAGTCCACCCCGGACGTCTGGACCGGCACCATCGCTGGCCTCGATTACACCTTCACCGAGGCCACCGCCACGCTCGCCGTTTCCGGCGGCGTCGTGATCACGCCCATCCAAGCCTGGCGCGACCTCTATTTCCCGACCGAGGGCAACAACGGCACCGGCATCGGCGCCGACAACGCGGATGCGGATTTTGACGGCATCGCCAACTTGGTGGAATACGCCACCAACACGTCGCCTAGGGCCGCCAACGTCCCCGTGGTTGTCCAAGGCACCAACGCCGGCCGCCTGACCCTGACCTTCCCGCGCATCGACGATCCGACCCTGCGCTACACCGTCCAAGGCCGCGACGACCTTGCGACCGGCAACTGGTCCGGCATAACGCCGGCCGCCGCGAACAACCCCAGCTTCGGTTTCGTGGGTTCGACCCCGGGCGTGACCGAGACGCAGAGCGAGACCGTGATCGACTCCGTGCTGCTCTCCACCCAGCCCAAGCGCTTCCTTCGCCTTTCCGTGGACTTTATCCCGGCGCCCTAGTCCTCTTGGCTGAAAGCCGGCCTCTCCGCCGGCTTTGGGAGAAGGGTGTAGCCGATTCGGGCGACGACCGCCGGCCGTTGTTGTTCGGTCAAGGATCGGAGCGGTCCCGGGTTTGCGCGGCGTCCAAGACGGCTTGGAAGGCGGGCTTGGCGCGGTTTTGACGATCAAAGAGCAGCGGATGGTTGGTGCGGCCCGGGATGGGAAAGCCGTTCAGCCACGAATCGCCGTCGTTCAGGCCCCAGAAGGTCACGCGGGTGATTTTGTCGTGATTGCGCAGATACATCCGGAAAAAATCGGCGTAGCGTGCGGCGAGGGCGTCCTGCATCGGAGCGGGCAGCCCTTGGGCGTAGGGGTTGAAGGCGGGGTCGGCGGCTTCGCGCCGGCGGATGTCCGCGTCGCCCCAGCCTTTGGTGCCGGGGAGGACGTCCACGTCCATTTCGGTGATCATCACCCGCACGCCGAGCCGGTGGAAGTCGCGGATGGCGTCCTCCTGCTCCGCGATGGAGGGCTGGGTGAGGCCGACGTGGCCCTGGATGCCGACCGCGTCGATGCGCAGACCGGCGGCCTGGAGTCGCTTGACGAGCGAGACCGCGCCGGCGCGCTTGGCGGGCGCCTCCAGGCGGTAGTCGTTGTAATAAAGTTCCGCCGCCGGATCGGCGGCGCGGGCGTATTCGAAGGCTTTTTCGATGTAGTCGTCGCCGATGGCGCGACGCCACGGGGTGTCGCGCAGGGTGCCGTCCTCGTTCAGCGCCTCGTTGACCACGTCCCAACCCAGGACGCGGCCCTGGTAACGCCCCAGCACGGTGTTGATATGGTCGCGCATGCGGGCGAGCAGCAGATCGCGGTCGGGGGGCTCGCCGTTTTCGCCCGCGAAAACCCAAGGCGGGGTCTGGCCGTGCCAGACCAGGGTGTGGCCGACGACGTGCGACTGGTTTTGGCCGGCAAACGCGACCAAGCGGTCGGCGGCGCGAAACTCGAATTGGCCGGGGTGGGGCTGGAGCGCCTCCCACTTCAGGATGTTCTCCGGCGTAAGGACCTTGAAGTGGGTCTTGATCAGACGGGCGTCCTCCGAGTTTTCGTCGGCGTAGTTGCCCGTGTTCACCGCCGCGCCGATGAGAAAGTAGGGCTGGTAGGCTTCGCGGAGGGACGCGGTCTGCGCGCTCACCGCTCCGGACACGGCCAGCGAGGCAAGGGCGGCGAGGAAGAAAAGCGTGCGGGGCATGGAGGGTGGGGCGGGCTAGATCGTTACCGAACGCACCCTGACGCGTTTGCCAACGCGGTCTACGACTAGTCCCGACCGCTTGCGGCGGAGCCATCGCGGAAAATCTCGGAATGGGAACGCCGTCCTCGGCGCGTCCGGTCTCCCCTCGGGCGCCGCTTGATCGACGATACGGCTGGGATTCGGGCGGATATCGCGGATCGGGAGGCCGGTTGAAGCGTGATTGGGCTTGTGCCCACGCGTTCCGCGCCGGCATTTTGCCTTTTCCCCAATTCCCTTTCCGCCTCCGTGTTGCGTGACTTTTTCCGCCGTTTTTTGCCCGATGAGTTCCTCCCCGATCCCTCCCGTTTCCACCGCAGCTCCAGTCGGGGCGGACGCCTTGCGAACCTCCCGCTCGCGCGGCCTCGCGGGGGAGTGGGGTTTGGTGATTGTGGTGCTGATTCTGGGCGCGATCCTGGCCGGGTATGGCTGGCATGACGCGCCGGCGGGTCGGCCGAACACCTTCCTGAATTTTGACAACATCGTGGATGGCGTGGCCACGCCGATGTCCTACTACGCCATCATGGCCGTGGGGCTCACCGTGGTGGTGATCACGGGGGGCATCGACATCTCGGTC
Source organism: Opitutaceae bacterium (assembly GCA_027482905.1). Taxonomy (GTDB): domain Bacteria; phylum Verrucomicrobiota; class Verrucomicrobiia; order Opitutales; family Opitutaceae; genus IMCC26134_A. Next base: position 892 of record JAIXVP010000067.1, on the reverse strand, counting down.
GGTTCCATCATGGCGCTGGCGGCGCTGGGGGGCGCGGCGGTGCTGCAAGGGTTTCCGGTGGATGCGCCGGCCTGGCGGGTCTTGCCGCTCGCGTTGCTGGTGCCCTTGGCCATCGGCGTGGTCTGCGGGTTGGTGAACGGGGCGCTCATCGTCGGCCTGCGCTTGCACCCCTTCATCGTCACCCTGGGCACGATGAGCGTGTTCCGCGGCCTGGCCAACGTGCTGCCCGAACAAAAGACGCTGCCCGCCGCCGGTCGGCGGCTGCCCGAGGCCTTCACCACCGATTTGATGCGCGTGGAGTGGCTCGGCATCCAGCCGATGCCTTTGTTGATCATGCTGATCTGCATCGGTCTGGGCTGGTTTTATCTGCACAGCACGGTGGCGGGCCGCGAGACCTACGCGGTCGGGGGCAACGAGGAGGCGGCGCGGTTCAGCGGCTTGCGCGTGGATCGCATCAAACTGCGCACCTACGCCCTGTCCGGCCTGACGGCGGGGATCGCGGGCTTCGTTTCCCTCGGCCGTTTCGGCACCGCCTCCACCAGCACCGGCACCGGCTACGAACTGACGGTCATCGCCGCCGCCGTCGTGGGCGGGGCCAGCCTCGCCGGCGGACGCGGCACCGCGCTGGGTGCCCTGTTGGGCACGCTGATCATCGCGCTGATCGAGAACGGCATCCTGATCCTTCGCCTGGCCCAGGAATACCGCCTGGTCATCATCGGTCTGGCCATCGTCGTCGCCGTCGCCCTGGAGCGCCTGGGGCAACACCTTCGCCGGAGCGGCGGGTCCGGCCGCTGAGCCTTTCACCTTTTCCTTCCCAACCCATCACCATGCATACCCCCGTCTCGTTTCTCCGTCGCGCCGCCTTGGCCGCGCTCGTTTTGTTCGCCTTTGC
>JAIXVP010000230.1 GCA_027482905.1 Opitutaceae bacterium | reverse complement strand
TCAGCCCCGCCCCGCTCGCCCGCAGGAAAAAATCCGCGTGTTCGGATCCATGCACCCGCTCCTCCCAGCCGATCGCCCGCACCGTCTCCGTCCGCCCGAGGAAGGTGTTCGATACCCGGTCGCACCGCACCACCCCCGCCTCCAGCTCCTCGTGGAACTCGTGGAATCGTTGATAGACGAGATCGCCCTTCCGCTCGAAAATCGCCCCGCCGTAGTCGCCCCGATCCTGCGCCCCGCCCGCGATGTCCAGAGCGTGCCGACGCAATACCCCCGCCAAAAGGTCCAGGCGCGTGCAGGCGGTGAAGGCGTGGTCGTCGTCCGCCAGAAAAAAGAGGGGCGTGGCCACCCGGCCCAGCAGATGGTTCCGGCCCGCCCCGAGCGTGTGCCCCGCCTCGAACGGCAGCGTCAGCCACCGGATGCCCGGCGCGGGCTCCTCCCCGTCCGCAAACAAGGGCTCGCGCCCGTCATCGCACACCAATATCGGCACCGTGGGATAATACGCCCGCACCGAGGTCAGGCACATCGCGACGCAAGCCGGCCGCTCAAACGTCTTCACGATCACCGTCACATCCTTGATCTCCGCCGCCCGTCCCGGCGTCTTCCCGTTCAAGTTCCGGATCGCGCGCCGCGCCTCCTCGAGCTTTTTCCTTTGCTGCGGATCTGGAACACTCGACGCGTGCCTGGGGGCCATTTTTTGCAGTGTTTGGCCGCCCCGTCGCCACTGCAAGTCCGCTCTCGGAGGAACCCGTTGGCCGCGCCCCGGCCGGATCAACCCGCTTCGGCGCGACCGGTTTCATGCCGGTCCGGCTTGTTCCGGCGGGGCCGCGGGCGTTGAAACGCTCCGCGTCCTTCACCCGCCTGCCGGCCTGCTTGAGACGACTCCAACACCACGCGTTCCGAGGGATCGCGCGGCGGGCACCCGGCGCGCCCCATGACGCGTGGTCTCCGCCGGCGGGCGTGGGCTTCCTCTTTCGTGCGCGTTCAGCGCGTTGTCGGCGCCGCGCCCGCCCGCGCCCGCCTTCGAAGAAAACGCGTGGCCAGACCCGCCGCGACGAGGGCGCCGGTCCCGCTCGCCACCAGGGCCCAATTGCCGCCCAGCAGCCCCCGACCCATGACCACCCCGCCGATCACCCAGGGAACCGCGACCAGCCACGAAATCGCCAGATACGAACCGAACGGCACGCCCGCCGCCGCGAGCAACGCGCTCCCCAGGATCATCGGCGGCCCGGGCGTCAGCCGCACCAGCAAAACAACCCGCCACGCCTCGCCCTCGACCGGTCTCGGCATCTCCCGCCCGCTTCTCCGCGCCCACCTGTCCACCATCGGGCGCAACCAACGGCGCCCGGCCCAGTAGCTCAAGGTCAGCTGCACCGCCACCGCCGCCAAAGCCGCGGCCACCACGCCACCCAGGGTCAATTGCCCGGCGAACAGCTCCCCGGCCGGCACCGTAAACCATGCCAACGGCAGAGGCACCACCGCCATGGTCAGAAAATACCAGCCCGCGCCCGCCCCTCGAAGCGCACCCGTTGCCGCTTGAATCCATGACTGCGGCCGCGCCGCCAAACCGGTCGGACCTTCCGCCCAAAGCAACGTGGCCGCCAGCGCAACAAGCACCGCGGCCCACACCCCCGGGTTTCGCAGATTGAACGCCGCGCGTATCGCCATCGCGGGCAGGCAAGGCCACAAATTCACTGGATGCGAGACCGGGTTTGTGCGCGTTTATCGTTTTGATGCCAGCCCTTCCTCCCATTGATGCCGTCTACACGTGGGTCGACGGCAGCCGTCCCGATTATCGCGTGCTGCTGGAGCGATATTCCGGCCGTCCCCGCGACCTCAATCCGGAGCGCTTTCGCGATCCCTTCGACCTGCTGCGCCACAGCCTCCGTTCCCTCGCCCTCCACGCCCCGTGGGTGCGCAACGTCTATCTCTTCACCTGCCGCCCTCAGATACCGAACTGGCTTCGCCTCGAGCACCCGCGCCTCCGTATCGTCCACCACGATGAAGTCGGCGCCGATCCCGCCGCCCTGCCCACCTTCAACAGCAACGTCATCGAAACCTATCTCCATCTCCTGCCCGGGATTTCCGATCGATTCATCTACCTGAACGACGATTATCTTTTCGGCGCCCCCGTCGGACCGGAGGATTTTTTCACCCCGTCCGGCCGGATCAAGGTCTTTGGCACCCTCGTGGGTCTCCCGCTCCGTTCGCGCGTCTATGAACGCCAACGCATTTCCTTCGGCCTCGTCGAGCACGGCCCCACCCTCGTCGACCGCACCGAATGGGCCGCCATGCAGGCGGACGCCCCCGCCGAATTCAGCCGCCTCCGCACCCACCGTTTCCGCCAGCCCGACGACCTCCGTCCCGATCGTCTCTACCGCTGGCATCTTCTCGCCCGACGCCGCGCGATCGCGAGCGCCGTCCCTTTCTGGCGCTATCTTCCCGACGCCGCGTTCATCAAGATCACCCGCGATCTGCCGCGCTTTGAACGCGCCGCCGCCCGCCTGCTCCGGTCCCCCCGGAAGTTCATCTGCCTGAACGACGATCAAGGCGACGACCCCGATCCCGCCGTCATCGCCGCCGTGCGCGCCCTTCTCGCCGCGCTCCACCCCGAGCCCGGTCCGTTCGAGCGCGCCGACTCGTAGATTTCCATCACCCGGGCCGCGATGAGGTCCCAGCCATACCCCGCCGCCACTTCCGGTCCGCGACGTGCCCACGTCGCATGGGTTTCCGGCGCCCGGACCACCTCCCGCAAGGCCTCCGCCAGCGCCTCCGCATCCCCCGGCGCCACCAGACATCCCACCTCGGCCTCCGCCAGCCAATCCGCATACCCGCGTATCCGGCTGGCGATCACGGGAACGCCGTGCGCCAGGGCCTCCAGGGCCACCAGCCCGAAGCGCTCGCCGCCGCGCGACGGCACCACGCACAGGTCCGCCGCCCGATACTCCGTCGCCAATTCCGCATCGGTCAGACGTCCCGTCATGCGCACCGGCAGCCCCTCCGCCCGTTCACGCCAGCCGTCCGCCCCCGGCCCCGCCACCGTCAGCTGAAACTCCCCGGGGGTCTCCGCGTGCAATCGGCGTATCGCGTCCAGCAATACCCCGAATCCCTTCCTGGGTTCGTCCGCCCGGCCGACAAACAGCAAACGCGCGGGCCTGCCCGGTCCCCCTTCCTCCCTCCTGCGGTCCGGTTCCGGCGGCCGGATGCCGTTGGGCACGACCCGATAAGATCCCGGATGATACCTCGCCGCAAACTCCAACGCCGACTCCGACACCGCGATGCGCGCCCTCAGCTTCCCCGCCGCCCATCGGCAGTAGGGCCACGCCCAAAGGTAACCGCGACTCGTTTCCGAGTAGGTGTGAAACGTTCCCACGCACGCCGCCGGCCCCGCGCTCGCCAGGCAAAACGTGTTCAGCAGCGGCAAAAACGGTTCCTGCAGATGAATCACGTCCGGTCGAAACTCCCGCAATTGCGACCTGACCCGCGCCCCGATCCGCCAATCCAAGGTCACCCGACTGCTCGCTCCATTCAGGGACTTCACGCTTACCCGGCCCACCGTGCGGATGCGGCCGTCCGTCGCCGCTCCATCCGTCGATGAAGGCCCCAGCAACCTGACGTCCACACCCCTTCGTCCCAGCGCGTCGAGCAGGCCCAGGGCATGTCGGTTCACCCCCCCCGGCACCGCCAAATCATAAGGAGTCGTCAACAGCACCCGCATCGTGTCGCCAAGGAAGGCGAAGGTCTTTCCATCAGGTCAATCGCTTTGGTTTATATGGGTCATTAGCCCTGATTGACAAAGTCGTTGAACTATTTTTTTAAACATTATCTTGAAGATAATCAGCCCCTTTCTCTTCGGCATATCCATTGGTCTAGTCGCAACTTTTACTCGCGCGGCCGCGGTCTCCACCCCGGCTCCCGCCGATCTCCCGAAATACACGCTGGAGGCGGCCGTTCGCCAAGCCCTGTCCACCAGTCCGGCCATACGGGTGGAGTATACGGAAATCGATCGCCGCCTCGGTGTCCAGGAACAGGCCGCCGGGGAGTTTGATTGGTTGGCCAGCGTCTCGGCTTTCAGCGGGGAGACCAAAACCCCCCTCGTGGGCCCCTTTGGAACCGAGTTCGACGGCAAGACCCGCGACCACGGCTACTCCGCCGGCGTCACCCGCAAGCTGCGCAACGGCATCATTGTTCAACCCAGCCTGGAGGTCGGGGTCGCCGAGAAGGAGGTTCCCTTTTCGCCCACCTACGGCGCGTCCAAGCTCAACCTTCAGATTGTCGTCCCGCTCCTGCGCGGTCTCGGCACCGACAGCACCGGCGCCACCGAGGCGGCCGCCCGCGGCGACTGGGAGGTGGCGCGTCTCCTCTACCGTCACGCCCTCGCCGCCCGCGCCTTCGGCACCGCCCAGGCCTACTGGTCCACCTGGGCCGCCCATGCCGCCCTGCTCGTGAGCCGCGACGACGAACGCCGCGCCCAAAAACTCCACGAAGGCATCCGCGTGCTCGTGAACGCCCGTATCTTCCCACCCAATACCCTGCTCCAGTCCGAGGCCAACCTGCGGCAGAAATCCACCAAAAGCCAGGAGGCCGAACTCTCCGCCGTGCAATCCGGCTTCGAACTCGGCCGCATCATCGGGTTGACCGGCCTCGACATGATCAACTGCCCGGTTCCGGATCAAAGCCTGCCCGAGGAGATAACCGCGCCGGTCACCCGTCCCGACGATCCCGCCCGCCTCGCCTGGATCGGCCGGGCCTACCTCCAGCGCGCCGACTACCTCGCCATCCGCAAAAGCGAGGTGCCTCTCCGCGTCCTCGCCCGCCAGGCCCAGCTCGACCTCAAGCCCAGCCTGAACCTCAGTCTCCGCGCCGGCTACCAGGGACTGAACCCCGGCGACGATCTCGTCGCTCCCCTCGCCGAACGCATAACCGGACCCAGCGGCGAGATCGGCCTTTCGCTGGGTTGGCCCGTCGCCAACACCTATCAGCGCGGTCTGCTCCGTAGTCGTCGCGCCGAGCTCACCCAGGCCGAGCTCTCCTCGGCGCAGGCCCAGAGCGACATCGCCTCGGATGTCTGCACCACCCTCGAGGAGGTCCGTCTCCGCGCCGCCACCATGAGCGACGCCGCCGCCGCCGTGTCCATCTCGCGCAAGGCCGTCGAACAGGAACAACGCCGCCTGCAAACCGGCGAAGCCACCGTGCTCGATGTCATCAATCTCGAGAACCTCCTCAGCTCCGCGCGCGTCAGCCAGGTCAAGGCCCAGTCCGGTTACGCCATCGCCGTCGCCCGCCTGCGCTTCTCCATCGGCGAGATTTTCACCGCCGATTCCTCGGACCAATCCTTCCAGCTCAACGACCTCACCCAGCTCCCTCCCGATGAAAATTAAGCTCCCCTTCCGGCTGGTCTTCGCCGCCACGCTCATTTCCGGCCTTTCCCTTAGCGCCGAGACCATATCGGCGATGGGCCGGGTCCTGCCCTCGTCCGGAGTTTTCGATGTTTCCGGCCCCGCGGGCGACACCGTCGAAACCGTCCTCGCCAAGGAAGGCGAATGGGTCGACGCCGGCGCCTCCCTCGCGCAACTGAGCTCCACCAAGGTCAACACCGATCGGGTCGCGCACGCCGAAACCGAACTCGCCTCGACCCAGGCCCGCGTCGCCGGGGATACCGACGTGGCCAAGGAGCTCCTCGCCTCCGCCGAGGAGGAGTTCAACATCGCCGTCGCCCGCCTCAAACGCATCGAATCCGCCCGCGACAGCGAGTTCATCTCCCCGGACACCGTCGAGATTCGCACCCTCGCCAAATCCGCCTCCCAGGCGAAATTCGCCCAGGCGCGTCAGGATCTCAAAAAGACCGAGACCGAGGGCCGCAAAGCCGTCCGCGCCGCCGAGGCCGAACTTCGCGAGGCCCGCGCCGCCCTCGCCGCCTCCAGCGTCCAGGCCCCCATCCGCGCCCGCGTTCTCAAGGTCCTCGCCAAACCCGGCCAAACCTGCGGACGACAGGAGCTCTTCAAGCTCGGCGACACCACCAGCATGAAAGTCGTCGCCGAGGTCTACGAATCCGACATCCTCAAAATCAAGGAAGGCCAGCGCGCGACCATCTCCTCCGTCGCCTTCCCCAAACCCCTCGACGGCGTGGTCGAGAACGTCAGCCGCATCGTTTACCGCAACACCGTCCAAAGCATGGACCCCAGCGCCCAGGTTTACGCCCGCGTCGTCGAGGTCGTCATCCGCATGGACGCCGTGGAACCGCTGGACCGCCTCGTTTACCTCCAAGTCGACGTCAAGATCGCGCTGTAAATCGAGCGTCTCCCGCCCCGATGCGCACCCCCATCGCCTGGTTCAACACGATCCAGAATCCCAAGCGCACGGCCACCGCCGTCGGAGGCATCTGTTTCTCCGTCCTGCTCATCTTCATGCAAGCCGGGTTTCTCGGCGCCGCCCGCATGAACGCCTCCCTCGCGTATTCCATCCTGGATTTCGATCTCATCATCATTTCGCGCGGCTACCTCACCATGCCCCGCAGCGAGTCCATCGACCAATACCGCGTCATCCAGGCCTCCAGCGTCCCCGGCGTCGCCCAATCCAGCGGCCTCTTGATCGAAGGCGGCAACTGGCGCAACCAAACCAACGGCGAATCCTCCAGCTGCTTCGTCTTCGGCGTCTCCACCGAGGCCCGGACGTTTCTGGATCCCGTCGTCAACGCCAACACCCCTCGCCTGAAGGACTCGCTCACCGCGATGGTGGATCTGCGTTCCCGTCCCGCCTACGGCCCGTGGTCCGTGGGCGGCACCGCGAAAGTCAACAACCAGAGCCTTCAGATCGTGGGCGACTACTCCCTCGGCATGGGCCTCCTCGCCGACGGTAGCGTCGTCGTGAGCCACAACACCTACGCCCGTCTCTTCGGCCAAAACGCCGCCGACCGCTACAATTTCGGCCTCATCAAGGTGAGCCCCGGCGAAAACCCCGAGACGGTCGCCGAGCGCCTCCGCGCCACCCTCGCCGACGACGTGGTCATCTCCACCAAGGCCGAGATCATGCGCCGCGAGGAACGTTACTTCGTCTCCGTCAAACCCGTCGGCATCATGTTTCAGGTGGGCATGGGCGTGGCTTTCATCGTCGGCGCCGTCATCCTCTATCAGATCCTCTCCAGCGAAATCTCCAACCGCATGAAGGAATTCGCCACCCTCAAGGCCATGGGCTACACGGAGCGCTACATCTACGGCGTGGGCATCACCCAGGGCCTCCTTTTTTCCCTCATGGGTTATTTTCCCTCGCTCGCGCTCTCCTTCATCCTCTACCGGGTCCTCCGCGCCCTCTCCGGCTTCCCGGTCTACATGGACCTGAACCGGGCGCTTTTCGTCTTCGCCCTCACCCTCGGCATGTGCGTCATCGCCGCCGCCCTCTCCCTCGGCAAAATCAAACGCGCCGACCCCGCCGACCTCTTCTAGCATGGGCCTTTTCCGACAGACCCCCATCGCCTGGCGCATGCTCGCCGACAAGCCCACCCGGCTTGCGTTCTCCATGCTCGGCGTCGCCTTCTCCGTGGTCATCATGTTCATGGAGCTCGGCTTCTTCAACGGCACCAACGACAGCTCCGCCAACCTCCCGCCCTTCTTCGATTGCGACCTGATCGTCTCCAATCCCCAGAAAAACCACCTCAAGACCGGCGAGGAATTTCCCGCCCTTCGCCTCCGGCAGATCGCCTCCGTCCCCGGCGTCGCCGCCGCGGTGAAGTTCAACACCCAGGCCGGCTACTGGTGGAACCCGCAGGACCGCACCCGCAACCGCGTGCTTATCATGGGCGTCGATCTTGCCGATCCCATGTTCTCCATCCCCGCCATCCGCGAACAACGGGCCGAGCTCCAACTCCCTGAAACCGTTCTCTACGACCGCCTGTCCCGCCACGACCTGGGCCGGATCGAGATCGGCACCCGCAGCCAGATCGCCTCCACCCCGGCCCGCGTCGTCGGCCTCTTCGATCTCGGTCCCAACTTCACCTACGAGGGCCACCTCATCGTCGGGTTGGAAAACTACCGCGAGATCACCGGCCAGCCCGACGACAACGTGGACCTCGGCCTCATCCGCGTCACCCCCGGCGCCGACGTGGAGGCCGTCCGGCGCGAAATCCTCGACCGCCTTCCCAAGGACATCCTCCTCCTCACGCCCGAGGAGATTCTCACCCGCGAGGTCGTCGTGACCACCAAACGCAGCCCCGCCGGCGTCGTCTTCGGCATCGGCCTCCTGGTCGGATTCGCCATCGGCACCATCATCTGCTACCAGATTTTGTTCAACGAGGTGAACGACCACCTCCCCCAGTTCGCCACCATGAAGGCGATGGGCCACCCGCCGAGCTTCATCTCCGGCATCGTGCGCAGCGAGGCGCTCCTCCTCTCCATCGCGGGCTACATCCCCGGCCTGATCGTCAGCTTCGGCATCTACTGGATCATCGAGCATTTCACGCAGATCCGGATGTTTCTCACCGTCCCCCGCGCCCTGCTCGTCATGGTGCTGACCTCCGGCATGTGCCTTCTCGCCGCCCGTTTCGCCGTGAAGCGCGTCCACTCCACCGACCCCGCCGACCTCTTTTAACCACCGCCGCGCATGCCTCCCTCCTCCGCCCCCCTCGCCGTCGAAATCAACGGCCTCAACCACTACTTCGGCCGCGGCGAGTCCCGTAAACAAGTCCTCTACCAAAACCGCCTCGCGATCAAACCAGGCGAAATCGTCATCATGACCGGCCCCTCCGGCTCCGGTAAAACCACCCTCCTCACCCTCATCGGCGCGCTCCGCGCCATCCAGGAGGGCGGCGTCAAGCTCTGGGGCACCGAACTCGCCGGCCTGTCCCCCCTCGACCAGGTGAAGATGCGCCGCAACATCGGGTTCATCTTCCAGGCGCACAATCTTTTCGACGCCCTCACCGCCCGGCAAAACATCAAGATGGCCATCGAGCTCACCGATGTGCCCGCCTCCGAACGCGACGCCCTCGCCGACGCCACCCTGGCCTCCCTGGGCCTCGCCGAACGCGTGAACTACAAGCCCCGCAACCTCTCCGGCGGCCAGCGCCAGCGCGTCGCCATCGGCCGCGCCCTCGTCAACCGCCCCCGCCTCATCCTCGCCGACGAACCCACCGCCGCCCTTGACAAGGACAGCGGCGCCAACGTCGTCGCCCTCCTGCGCAAGCTGGCGGACGAGAACGGCACGACCGTCATGATCGTCACCCACGACAACCGCATCCTCAGCGTGGCCGACCGCCTCGTGAACATGATCGACGGCAACATCGTGTCCAACATCCGGGTGAAGGAGAACATGATCATCTGCGCGATCCTGAAGAAATGCACCGTCTTCAAGGACATGTCGCCGTCCGACCTCACCGACATCGCGCAAAAGATGGAGCAGGAGGATTTCGCCGCCGGGACCGACATCATCCGCCAGGGCGAGATCGGCGACAAGTTCTACGTCATCGCCCAGGGCAGCGCCCAGATCATCACCGCCGCGCCCGCCGATTCCTCGCGCGCGGCCCCCCAGATCCGGGAGGGCGCCTTTTTCGGCGAGGTCGCCCTCCTTCGCGACCAGCCCCGCAACGCCACCGTGCGCGCCCTGGAACCCGTCACCACCTACACGCTTTCCAAGGACAACTTCCTCGCCGCCGTGCGCGCCCACAAGTCCTTCGAGGAACAGCTCGCCAACCAGCTTTTCCATCGCGGTTGACCCATGCCCCTGCTGCCCCCCCGGCTTTCGCCCGAACAACTGGCCGCCTTCGAGCGCGACGGCGCGCTCGTCATCCCCGGCTACTTCTCGGCCGCTGAAATCGCCGCCGCCGGCGCCGCCATCGACGCCCTCGTCGCCCGTCCTCCCCGCGTCGGCCACGAAATGGTCTACTACGAGCCCAGCGTCACCGACCCCTCCCGCAAGGTCCTCCAGCGCATCGAAAAATTCGTCGAGGAGGAAGAGACCCTGCGCGCCATGATCTGCGCCTCCGGACTCGCCGAGCTCGGCGGCGAGATCCTGGGCGCCCCCGCCGTGCTCTTTAAGGAAAAAATCAATTTCAAGATGCCCGGCGGCCAGGGCTTCACCCCGCATCAGGACATCCAGCCCGGCTGGGACGACTACGCCCCCTACTTCATCTCCGTCCTCGTCACCATCGACCCCAGCACGGTCGCCAACGGCTGCCTCGAGCTCGCCTTCGGCCACCACAAACGCGGCTGGATCGGCGAACGCCTCAAGCCCCTCACCCCCGAACAGCTGCGGGGCGTCACCTTCGAGAAGGTCCCCACCGCCCCCGGCGATCTCATCGTGTTCGATTGCTTCGCCCCGCACCAGTCCGCGCCGAACCTCACCGAACATCCCCGGCGCAACCTCTACCTCACCTACAATCGCGCCGACCAGGGCGATTATCGCGCCCGCTACTTCGCCGACAAACGCGCCTCCTTCCCGCCCGATTTCGAACGCGCGCCCGGGACCAGCTACACCTTCAAGGTCTGACGGCGCCCCCGCGCCTCCAGCAGCGCCCACGCCCCGGCCGCGAACCCCATCCCGGCCAGCCCGTCCACCAGGTAGTGGTGGTTTAGATACACGGAGCCGAGGAGCACCGTCAGCCAGAAGACGGTGACGAACGCGCGCAGCGAGCCGAGTCGCCACGCATACAGCACCGCCAGAAAGGTCTGCCCCACGTGCAGCGAGGGGATGGCGCCGAAGACGTTCGCGTTTTTCCCGTAGTATTCCGCGAACCACCGCACGTTGAACAAGGCGTCGAACCGCGCCGCGCCCCCCGCCTCCGGCAGGGCCGAAAGGACCGCCTCCCCCGGGCCGTAACGCGCCACATACCAGGGCGGAGCCGCCGGATACGCTAGGTGGGTCGCATACGCCGCCAGATTCAAAAACAACATCGCCCACATCACCCGCTCCCCCTCCGGACGTTTTTCGCGAAACCGCCACCACGCCGCGCAGCCCAGGAACACGGGGATGAACAGCAGATACGCCGCCCCCGTGATCGCGTCCAAGACCGGATGGGTGTGCGTCTGCCACCACTCCGCCGGCGTCACCCGCCCGGTCTCCGTCGCCACCCCGAACCACGCCAGTTCCCAGTCGCGGGGCTCCGCCACGCGCACCCGCCCCCGCCAACCCCCGGCCCAATAACGCTGGGCGTCATACACCGCGGCCATGATCAACAGGGGCAGCAGAAACCGCCCCGTCGTGCGCAGCCTGGGCCCGGCGTAGTATGCCGCCAGGCCCGCCGCCGCCAGCGCGAGGTGATCCCCCCGCAATCCGCCGAGCGCCGCATGCGTCCCGACGAACGCCAGCGCCAGCCCCGACGGCCCGCCGCGCGCCCAACCGCCCAGGCCGGCCCACCACCCCGCCCATTCCCGCTGGAGTTCGCGCCCGGTCATCCGAGTTTCTTCTCGTAGAGCCGCAAGGTCTGCACCCGCCGCCCGCCCAGTCGATCGATCAGGCCCAGGGTCTCGTGGTTGTCCTCCAGAATCCACGAAAACTCCATTTCCCGCAGGTGCTCCGCCCCCGCCAGCACCCGGTGGTAATGCCGCATGAACAGCACCGGCAGACCGAGGCGGCGCGCCTGCGGCCGCACCCCGAGCAGAAACAGGCGCAACGTGGACACCCGCTTCCTGTCCCGCCACAGATGCCACCACCCGAACGGCAGCAGCCGCCCGTCGATCCGCCGGATGATTTCGTTCACGTTCGGGATCGCCACCATCATCCCCAGCGGCTCCCCGTCCCGTTCGGCCAAAAGGATCAGTTTCGGGTCGATGAACAGTTTATACTGTTCCCCGTATTTCAAAAACTCCGCCCGCGAGATCGGCTGCGCGCCCCAGTTCTCCCGCCACGCCTCCGCGAAGATCTTCGCCATCCGTCCCGCCTCCCCCGGCCAGTCGTTCATGTCGATCTCCCGCACCGTCACCCCCGGCGCCATGCGGTCCGCGATCCGGCACAGCCGGTGCAGTTCGGCCTCCTTCCACGATTCGCGATCGATCCGGCAAACCAGCAGGTCCTTCGCCTTCGTGTATCCGGCTTTCTCCAACAAGCCGCGGTAATACGGCGGGGTGTAGCCCATGCCCGCCATCGGCGCATGTTCAAAACCGTCGAGCAACACCCCCGCCTCGTCCTGGATGCTGAAGTTCGCCGGCCCGCGCGCCGCCGCCAGCCCGCGTTGCCGCAACCAGGACTCCGCCGCCGCGAGGAGCGCCGCCGCCGTCGCCGCGTCGTCCTCGCACTCGAGGAACCCGAAGAACCCGGCGCCGTCCGCGTGCGCCTCGAGATGTCGCGTGTTGTGCAGCGCCGCGATCCGGCCCACCGGTTCGCTCCCCCGGTAGGCGAGAAAAAACTCCCCCGCCGAGTGTTTGAAGAAGTCGCCCCGCGCCGGATCGAGCTGGGGCCTCACGTCGAACAAAAGCGGCGGCACCCACGCCGCGTTGCCCGCGTAGAAGCGCCACGGCAAACGCAGGAACACCTCCCGCTCCGCCCGCGTCCGCACCCGTTCGATCCGCACCCCGTCGCTCACGCCTCCAGCTCCTCCCCGAGCGCCTCGGCCGCGCGGCGCAACTGTTCCTCGCTGTGGTCGGCCGAGATGAAAAACCGCAGGCGCGCCCTCCCTTCCTCCACCGCCGGATGGAAAATCGGCTGCACGTTGATTCCCCGGCCGCCCAACGCCTGCGCCACCCGCAGGGCGCGGCCCGAATCCCCCACGATCGCCGGCACCACCGCCGCCCACGCGCTCGCCCCGACGTCCACCCCCCGCTCCCGGCATCGCGCCCGGAAAAAATCGCTTCGTTCCCGCAGCCGCGTCACCCGCTCCGGCTCCGCCGCGAGCAGTTTCACGGCCGCCAGGGCCGCCGCCGCGTTGGCCGGCGACAGGCCGACGCTGTAGACAAAGCCCGGCAACGTGAAGCGCAGGTAGTCGATCAAAACCCCGCTCCCCGCCAGATAGCCGCCGCAACTCGCCAGGGTTTTCGAGAGCGTCCCCATCCAGAGATCCACGTCGTCGCGCGCGATGGAAAAGTGTTCGCCCACCCCGCGGCCCGTCGTCCCCGCGACCCCCAGCGAATGCGCCTCGTCCACCAGCAGCAGGGCCCGGTGGCTTCGCTTCAGCGCCACGATTTCCGCCAGCGGCGCCAGATCCCCGTCCATGCTGTAGACGCCCTCGACCGCGATCAGGGTCCGCCTCGCCTTGGGCCGCTCCCGTGCCAGCAGCGCCTCCAATGCCCCCGGATCATTGTGCGCAAACGCCAGCCGGCGCGCCCCGGACAGCCGCGCCCCCGCCACGATGCAATCATGCGCCAGACTGTCGTGGAGCACCAGGTCCTCCGGTCCCAGCAAATGCCCGATCACCGCCACGTTCGTCGCATGTCCGCTGACCATCGCCAGGGCCGCCTCGCATCCCAGAAAATCCGCCAGCGCGCGTTCCAATTCCCCGTGCAGCGGTCTTTCCCCCGAGGCCACCCGACTCGCCGACACCGACGTTCCATACCGCGTCACCGCCGCCGCGGCCGCCGCCCTGACCTCCGCCGCGCCGGCCAGCCCGAGATAGTCATACGAGGAAAAGTTCACCAGCTCCCGTCCGCCGATCCGCGTCACCGCCCCCGCCCGCCCGTCATGGCTCTGGAAATAAGGCATCGCCAGCCCCGCCTGCGCGAGGGCCGCCTTCCGCGCCGCCAGATCCCGCACCTCGGGCCAGTCGGCCGCTCCGCCCGTGGCCGGTTCCTTCATCCGCGCCCGCACCCCCCGCCATTGCGCCAGCAACTCCCCGTCCACGTCGTAAAAATCAAAATCTCCCGTGAGTTCATCCCCCGTCTCCTCCGTCAAGACCGCCAGGCAGCGCACCGGCGTTTCGCTCGGGAAAACCCGCCGCCGGCGAAACTCCGCGAAGCCCAGCACCACCGCCGAGCGCCCGCGCCGCGCCGCGATCCAATACAAGGCCAGCTGCAGGCCTCCGTCCAGAATCAGCACCTCGTCCCCGCTCGTCCGCAGCCGGCCCGCGACCATGCCCGGGCCCATTCGCGGCACCTCCGCCAGGGCCTGCAGGGCCGGGCCGTGAAACCCGAACTCGGCGTAAAACCGCGCCAGCGAAAGCCCGCCCGGCCCATCCACCCTCTCCGTCAGGCGGGGGAGTTCCCCATCGCTTACCCCGCTCGTCGCCCGCGCCAGTTCCGTCCCGTCCGGCCATTCGGCCAAACGCACCTCGTCGTTCGGCCCCGCCTCGCAACCCACCGCCAAACCGTCCTCCTGCAGCTCCACCGGTCCGTTCATCCGAAAATCCCTCAATCCCACGCCGTCCGCCTCCGTCGCGGAGGCCAGCGCGGCGTGCATCAAAGCCGCCAAGGGCAACCAGGCCCGCCCCTCCGGACGATGTTCCTTCAACCAGGGATGGCTCACGGTTTCGAAGCGCACCCCCACCAAATCGGTTTCAGGTCCGGCCGGCGTTTTTCGGGTCTCTCCCAAGGCCGCCACCAGTTCCCCCACCGTCAAGTTCGGCGTGAACAGCGCCCGCGGCGGCGGCGGCATACCGGGTCTTTCCCGGCCCAGCACCGTCACGAAATCCAGGGTCGTGAGCGAATCGAAACCCAGGTCGCGCACGAACTGCTGCGTTTCCTTCACCTCGTCCGCCGACCACGCCGTCACCTCCGCGATCGCCGCCGCGACCCGTCGCAGGCCGTCGCCTCCGGTTCCCCGTGCCCCGGCTTCCGTCTCCACCGCGCCCGGGTCCTCGATCCGCGCGGCCGCCTGTCGTTTGCCTTCTTCGATCAACCAATACCGCCGCTCCACCAAACCCGAGGGCGCCAGCGTGAGCAAAGCCCCGTTCGCCGGCGCCCGCCCGCCCGCCTCGTTCCCCGCGACTCCGCCCGCTCGGAGCGTCGTGCGCGCCGCCGCGATCTTTTGGCGCAACTCCTCTCCGGTCCGGGCCGGCGCGCACCACGCGACCGCGTCGATCCGCCGCCGCGATAAGGTGAACGCCAGATCGGCCAGGTCCGCGCCTTCGGCTTCCGCCACCGTCTCCATGTTCGCCAGCCAACGCTCCAGCCGCGTCGCATCCGGCGCCGAAAACACGAAGCGCCACCCCTCCGGCGGCATGGTCTCGGCCGCCTCCGTCCGACCCGGGGCCTGCTCCAGCACGACGTGCACGTTCGTCCCGCCAAATCCGAACGCGCTCACCCCCGCGCGCCGTGGCCCGTCCGGGCGCGCGGCCCAGATCTCGCCGCCCCGCGGCACCCGCCACCGCGCCTCGTCGGCGGCCAATTCCCCGCGCAAGCCTCCCGCGCACGGCTGCGGAAACACCTCCCCGCCCGCCACCGCCAAGGTCGCCTTGATCAACGACGCCATGCCCGCCGAGGCCAGGCCATGTCCGATGTTCGCCTTCACCGAGGACAAGGGCACCGCCGCCCGCAGATGAGGCCCGAAAAACGTGTTCAAGGCCTCCACCTCGATCCCGTCGCCCACCGCCGTCGCCGTCGCGTGCGCCTCCACCAGGCCCACCGTGGCCGGGGCCGCGCCCGCGTCCGCCCATGCCCGCCGCAAGGCCTCCACCTGCCCCTCCGCCCGGGGCGTCAGCGGACCGCCGCCGCGGCCGTCGTTGTTCATGCCGACGCCTTTCACCACCGCCAGCACCCGGTCCCCCGCCGCCTGCGCGTCCTCGAGCCGTTTCAAAACCACCACCCCCGCGCCCTCGCCCAGGACGAACCCGTTGGCCCCCTCCTGAAACGGCCGGCATTGGTCCGTGAACGAAAGCGCCCCCACCCGGCTGAAACAGACCATCAGGGTGGGGTCCAGCATCACGTAGACCCCGCCCACCAGCGCCGCGTCCACCAAGCCCGCCCGCAGGTGCCACACCGCCTCGTGCAAAGCCGTCAACGCCGAGCTGCAGGCCGTGTCCACCGCAAACGCCGGCCCCCGATAGTCGAAAGCCTGGCTCACGTTCGCCGCGATCATGTTCAACTGCTGCCCCACGATCGTGTAGGCCTGGATGGGCGGCAGCGCGGCCGTCACGCCCGCCAACGCCTCCGCCGTGATGTTCGGCGCCACCCCCATCCGCCCGGTGAGATCGCCCGCCATCGTGACCGGCTTGGATACGAGGTCGCGATGGTCGGCGGAACTCGCTCCCATATACACGCCCACCTTTCCCTCCGCCAGCCGCCGCGCCGCATACCCGGCGTCCTCCAGCGCCTGCCTGGATACCTCCAGAATCAATCGCTGCTGCGGATCCATGATCCGCGCCCGCTTCGGCGTGATGCCGAAAAACTCCGGCGCAAAATGCAGGATGTCCGGCATCAAGCCCGCCTGCCGCGCCGGCGTGCGATTCGCGTGCCTTGGATTGTCGCTCTGCACCCGCGCGTGGTCCCATCGCTCCATCGGGATCGGCGCCTGTTCCACCCGTCCTTCCCGCAACAGCTTTCGATACGCGATCAAATCGGCCGCACCGGGAAACCGTGCGCCCATGCCTATGATCGCGATATCTTGTGCCATGAACGAGGGAGAGGGGTGGGGCGGGGGAGCGATCGGTAAAAATTCCTGAAGAAACCTTTTTCAAAAAATTAACTAGGCCGCGCCGTCCCGAGCGAGGGCATTTTGTATTTTCCTCCGCGTGTATCCACCTTGTCCGTTGAACCCCGGCCGGCCTCGTGTTCCCTTCCGGCGGTTCCCCTTCATGTCCCCTCGCGATCAACACGTTCTCATCACCGGCGGTTCCAGCGGCATCGGCCTCGCCCTGGCCCGCCGATGCGCCGCCCAGGGGGCCCGTCTCAGCCTCCTCGCCCGCGATCCCGCCCGGCTCGCCGCCGCTCGCGCCGAACTCCTCGCCGCCCACCCTCGCGTCTCCGTCTTCACCGCCTCGGTCGATGTCGCCGTCGCCGCCGACCTGGACGCCGCCCTCGCCGCCGCCGGGCGGATCCACGGCCCGGTCGACATCCTGATCGCCTCCGCCGGGATCGCCCGCCCCGGCTATTTTGAGGAGGTGCCGGTCTCCGTTTTTGAACGCACCATGGCGGTCAATTATTTTGGCACCCTCTACGCGCTCAAGGCCCTCGTCCCCGCGATGCGCGCCCGTCGCCACGGCGCCGTGGTCCTGATCTCCTCCGGCGCCGGGCTCCATGGTTTCTTCGGGTATACCCCTTATTCGCCCACGAAATTCGCCCTTCGCGGACTCGCCGAGGCCCTTCGCGCCGAACTCAAGGACACCGGCGTCGGCGTCACCATCGTGTATCCGCCCGATACGGACACCCCGCAGCTCGCCGAGGAAAACCTCACCAAACCCGTCGAGACCAGGGCCATCACCGCCGGCGGCGGGCTGTGGACCGCCGACGCCGTCGCCGCCCTCACCCTCGCCGGCCTCGCCCGCGGTCGCTTTTCCATCACCCCGGGCTGGCAAATCACCGCCCTTGCCTGGCTTCACAGCGTCCTCGCCCCCGTCCTCTATTGGAGCTTCGACCGCACCGCCCGGCGGGCCCGCCAGGCCAAAGCTCCCGCGCGATGACCCTCGACGCCTCCGCCGGGCTCGCCCTGCCCGCCGCCGCCCTTGTCTTGCTCGCCCTCGCCGCCCTGGGCCCGGCCGCGACCCACGCCCGCGTCACCCGGGAAGGCGGCACCATCTTTCTCGGCGAACGGGTCATGCAGCGCGCCTACCGGTGGATCGATCTCCTGGCCCGCGCCGCCGTCCGCCTCGGCCTGCGCGCCGATACCATCACCTGGCTCTCCGTCGTCCTCGGTCTCGTCGCCGGCGTTCTCGCGGCCCTGGGCCACCTCGGCTTTTCCGCCTGGGCCCTCGCGCTCAGCGGACTTTGCGACGGCCTCGATGGCGCCGTCGCCCGCCGCGCCGGCACCGCCAGCCCCGCCGGCGCCGTGCTCGATTCCGCGCTGGATCGTTACGTGGAGTTTTTTTACTGCGCCGGCCTTCTCGTGCGGTTCGCCGGGCAGACTCCGGTCCAGCTTCTCGTCCTGGTCGCCCTCTTTGGCGGCTTCATGGTCACCTACTCCACCGCCAAGGCCGAGGCCCTCGGCCTTCCGCCTCCCCGCGGTTGGATGAAGCGCCCCGAGCGCCTCGTCTGGCTCATCGGCGGCGCCACCGTCTCCGCCGCCTTGTCCCCGTCCGACCTGCCTCTCCTGCTCGTCCTCGGCGTGATCGCGGTCTTTGCCCACCTTTCCGCCGCCCTCCGCCTGCGGGCGTTGGTCGCCGCCAGCGTCCGGGGCTGATCCGAGGATCCGGATTATGGAATCCCGATCACAGCCAGCCGCGCAGCTTGTTTTGGATCACCTCGATCTGCAGGCTGAAATCGTTGATCACCGCTTCGCCCGTTCGCGCCGCCGGGCTCTTGAAATACCCGCCCAGCCAGGACTGGACGCCCGTCTCCCCCTTGCGTGCCGCCAGGTCCATCAAAAGGGCGAGATCCAGCACCAGCGGCGCGGCCAGGATGGAATCACGACACTGGAAATTGATCTTTATCTCCATCGGATATCCGAGCCAGCCAAAGAGCTGTATCGAGTCCCACGACTCCTTGTTATCCCCCTTGGGCGGGAAGTAATTGATGTGAATCTGGTGGACCAGGTCTTTGTATAGCGAGGGCTGTTCCTTGGCGTCGAAGATGTCCTCCAGCACGCCGCCCTTGGAGATTTCCTTGGCCCGAAAATTCTCCGGCACATCGAGCACGAAGCCGTCGCGGTTGCCCAATATGTTCGTGCTGAACCAGCCGTTCACCCCGAGCAACCGTTTCGCCAGGCCGCCCGCCACCACCGTCTTCATCAAGGTCTGTCCGCTCTTCAGATCCGAACCCGCGAAGGCCACGCCCCGCGCCGTCGCCCGCGCCTGCAGGGCCGGCACCTCCAGCACCACGTTGGGCGTGCAATTGATCACCGGATACCCCGCCTCAAACGCCGCCCAGGCATAAATCTGCGAAGGCGAAATCTCCGGATCGTTCGCCTTCAATCCCGCGATAAAGGCCGCCTCGTCCTGGTGACACGCCGCCAGGGGGCGCCAGGCCTCGGTCGAAAGCGTCAACAACACCACCCCGCTGGCGCATCCCTCCCGGGCGAAGAAGTCCTTGAAGACCCGAGTCATCGCCTCCGCCTGGGCATGCTTGTTGGTCTCCGGCAAGGTCTGCATCGTCTCCAGCGTGCGCACATAGATCGCATCGTGGACTCCCGGTCCCGCCTTCACCGTCGCCAGATAGTCCCCGACCAAGGCCAGATCCTCGGCGCTCAAAACCCCCGCCGTCCGCGCGGCGTCCAGGGCGTTGTTCTCGATCAAATCCACTCCGCCGAAGACCAGGCGTCCCAGATCTCCGAAACCGAACGCATCGACCACCCGCCGCCGTTCGCCCTTCTCGTCCGTGATCCATCCGGTCTGGGTGTAGGCTCCGATCGGCTCCCGCAGACCCCGGCGGCTGAACTCCACGCCCGCCATCAAGGTCGTCGCGACCGCGCCCATCCCGACCGTGAACAAACCCAGACGACCGGAAGCGGGAGGTGTATGCATCAGGGTAAGCAACGAAACCGCACGACGACGCCAAGCCAAGAAATTGCTTCCCCCGGATCGCCGCCCGGCGGATGCTCGGATATCATGCCGGGCCCGCTTTCCGACCACCTCGCCGCCCTGCGCCGCCAATTCCGGCTTTTCCGTCGCCATCTCCGCTACGGCCCGCCCGGTTGGCCGATCTCCAACCGATCCGCCAGCCTCGCCGCCCTGGCCACCCTTTTTCGGAGTGTTAACCAAAACCTCCACACGCTCGGGGGCGACTACTGGATCGTTTACGGCACCCTCCTGGGCTGGCATCGCGAGGGCCGCATCCTTCCCCACGATTACGACGTGGATTTTGGCGCCCCGGTCGACCGCTTTGAGGCGATCCTGGCCTCGCTCCATCGCCTTCCCGCCGGCTTCAACGTGCGGGATAATTCCCACCTCCACGGCGGCCCCAAGCTCTGCATCGACTACGAGGGATGGGAGGCGGACCTCTATTTTTACTACCCCGACTCCGACCAGCTCCGCGTGCATTTGCGCAGCGACATACCGAGCGACAAACTGCCTTTCCCCCGCACTTGGTTTTATCCTGCCCGGCCGGCCACCTTTCTGGGCGAGCCGACCTACGTCCCCGCCCGGCCTCTGCCCTATTTGGAACACCTTTACGGCTACATCGGTCCCGACGCGGTCCGCGATCCGGTGACCGGATATTTCCGGCCCCGCTCCTAGTCCGCCTTCAACCAGGTCCGCAACCGGGCGAACACCTGCGCCGGCGTCACCTTGGGCCGGGGCAGTTTATCCGGCGCCCCGGGCCGGATCCGAAAGTGTATAAAGGTCGGGCCCTCCGTCCGCTCCAGCGCCAGGGCCGCCGCCAACGCCTCCGGCTCGTCCGTGGACACCACGCGCTTGTAGCCGCACGCCTGCGCGATCGCCGCGAACGCCACCCCGCCGCTCACCGTCGCCTGACCGCCCGTGGAGTCGTGCGCTTCGTTGTCCAGAACCACCTGTAACAAACTCGCCGGCGCATAGGCGCCCAAGGTCGCCAGATTGCCCATCCGCATGAGGACCGCGCCGTCCCCTTCGATCACCGTGACCGCGTGCCCCGGTTGATGCAACGCCAGCCCCAGCCCGAAGGCCCCGGCCGATCCCATCGAGCCGACCATATAGAAATTCCATACATCGTCCCCCAACGCATACAGCTCGCGCCCGGTATAACCGGTCGTCGCCACCAACACCTCCCTCGGCCTCCGCGCCGCGCGTATCAACGCCAGGGCCTCCGTCCGCGACACCCGCTCCGCGGGCGTGCGCCTCAGGTCCTCGACCAGCCCCGTCGCCCGGCGCCCCGGCGCCCCGGCTCCGGTCCGGTGCTTCAGCCCGTGCGGCGGCACCGCATCCTTGCTCATCACCAATGCGAAGGAACGCCCCGTCTCCGCCATCGCGGCCAGCGCCTCGTCCAGAATCGCCGCCGCCCCCGCCGGATCCGTCGGGAATCGCGCCCATCGGATCTCCAGGGTGTCCAGCAACGCCGTCGTGATGCGCCCCATTTGCTCATGCTGCGGCTCGTCCGCCTCTCCACCCGGCTCCGCCCGATGCGTCACCACCAACAGGACCGGCACCCGAAACGGAAAACACAGCGAGGTCAGCGCGTTCACCGCGTTGCCCAGGCCCGAATTCTGAAACATCACCAGGGGCCGCGCCCCGCCCAGCGCCGCCCCCGCCGCCATCGCCACGGCGTCCCCTTCGTTCACCGCATCCCGGAAGGTGAAGCGCGGATCGTCGATCGCCGCGTTGATCAAGGGCTTCAAATAGGAACACGGCGTGCCCGTGATGAAGCCGATCCCTCGCGCCTGACACAGATCCAGAAACTCCGGGGCCTTGATCATATAGGGTGTTTAGAGATTGCTCGCCTCCGCGAGATCGCACGCGTCCTCCACCGTCGTCCAATCGCCCGATACCACATGCACCTTCACCTTGCGTCCCTCGGCCAGCAAGCCCGCCAATAAATCGATGACGCCCCCTTGTATAAAGTCCGGCCGGCCCCGGTTTGCCTCCAGCCAGGCCCGGATCCAGCCCGCGCCCGTCGCGGAATACTTCAACAACCCGATCCACTCCGCGTCGTAGTCTCCGTATGTGGGGGAAAAAGCCGCCGCCACCGCCTGGCATTCGGCGTCGAGGAACGCGTGCGCCGCCGGCTCGCTCAAGCGCAGTAAATCCCGCGCCCGACCGCCCTGGGCCCCCGGCTGCCGGATGCGCCGGTCCGCCGCCACCACGAGATCCGCGTCGTCATCCAACAGGGAGGCCAGGATGTGGCGCCGGCAGAGTATATCCCCGAACGCCAGCAGGCCCGGCCCGTGCAGCGCCCCCGCCGCCAGGGCCAGCGAACTCAATTCCCCCGTGGTCGCCCACGCCGCGTTCTCCACCCGCAGCAGGCCCGCCCGCACGATCGTCTCGGCCCGATACCCCGCCACCACCGTGATCTCCCGGGTATTGAGCGCCGCGAGGTTGTCGCAGAGCCGGTCCAGCAACGATACCCCGCCCACCCGCAACAAGCATTTCGGCACCGCCGCCGTCAGCGGATACAAGGCCCCGCTGCCGCGCGTCGCCGCCAGGATGATCGCGCTCCGGCGCGGGCTCGCCGCCAGGAAACGCTCCTCCGCGGACTGCAGCTCCGCGTCCCCCTGCAACCGGAAAACCTCCCGCAGCGGCGCGACCTCCTCCTCCACGCCGCTGATGGTGTTGTCCCGCCGGATCTGCCTTGCGCACCGCTGCATCGCCGTCAACGAGGCCCGCATCAGGTGGTTCGCCCAGATCAACGCCGAGACCCGCCGCTGCGCGAAGGCCTCCGTCGGCGTGGTGTGATACTTGGTCGGAATCAGGATCACCGGATGCCGCCCGGCCCAAGCCTCCAGAAAGGCGAAAACCTCGTCCGGCTTCGACTGCGCGCTGTGCACCACGATCGCGTCCGCCCCCGCCACCCGATACGCCTCCGCCCGCCGCACCGCCTCCGCCAGGCCCCATCCCGCGATCAAGGCCTCCGTCCGCGCCACGATCACGAAGTCCGCGTCCTGTCGGCTTTCCTTCCCCGCGCTGATTTTTCCGCAAAACTCGTCCATCGCGGCGAGGGGCTGCGTCTCCCCGCGCAGAAAGCTGTTCGTCTTCGGGAAGACCTTGTCCTCGATGCACACCCCCGCGATCCCCCGCTGTTCGAGCTTTCGCACAAAGCGCCGGAAGTTGTTAAAATTCCCGTGCCCCGTGTCCCCATCCAACAAGATCGGCACCCGCGTCGCGTCCGCCATATACTCGGCCACCTCCAGCATCTGCGTCCAGCTCGCCTCGTTGTTGTCCCGCACCCCCAACGAGGCCGAGATCGCCAGCCCGCTCGCCCAGATGGCCTTGAAGCCCGCCTCCTCCGCGATCCGCGCCGAGAGGCCGTTGTGCGCCTCGAGGATAAAGTCCAGGCGGTCGGGATCGAGCAAGGCCCGCAATTGCTTCGTCTTGGACATGGATGGTTCAGCCGGCATGAAGAAAGGCCCTGGTCTCCGCGACGAACCCGGCCAGGTCCGCCGGCGTCAACGCCCCGATGTTC
This sequence comes from Opitutaceae bacterium, assembly GCA_027482905.1. Taxonomy (GTDB): domain Bacteria; phylum Verrucomicrobiota; class Verrucomicrobiia; order Opitutales; family Opitutaceae; genus IMCC26134_A. Next base: position 5,552 of record JAIXVP010000230.1, on the reverse strand, counting down.
GCGACCCGAAACGTGTCCGTCCCCGGCAGTTTGCCCGGATAGAGCGTATAACCCCGCGCATACAGGTGGTCGTGCAAACGCTCGAAGGTGAAGCCCTCCCACCCCGGGGTATAAAAGGCCGTCAACAAACCCGAGTGCCGCTCCGCCGGCAACAGGGCCTCGAACCCCAGCGCCTCCATCCCCGCCAGCATGACCTCATGGCAGGCCCGATACCGCGCGGCCCGGCCCGCCACCGTCTCCGCCCGCGTCTCGTCCAGGGCGCGCGCCAGCGCATACACGACCTGCACCGGCGGCGTGAAAGGAAACTGCCCCGACGCCAGGCTTCGCTCGTGCCGCGCCAGGTTCAACGCATACCCCCGCCCCGTCGGCGCGCTCGCCTCGATCAGGGCCTTCGGCCCGATCACGAAACCCACGCCCGCCATCCCCTGCAGACACTTGTTGGCGCTTCCGATCACAAAATCGACCGCTCCGTCCCGCTTCCGCCACGGCACCCCCGCGAACGAGGACATCATGTCCACCACCGAAACCACCCCCCGCGCCCGGCACTCCCGCGCCCAGCCCTCCAACGGGTTCAACATGCCCGTGGTCGTCTCATGGTGGACCCAGAACGCGTGGCTGAAACCGCCCGCCGGGCCATCCAGCCGCGCCGCGAATTCCGCTTCGCTCGGACGCTCCGTCCACGGCAGGCGCCACACCTCCACCGGCACCCCCAAGGCCACCGCGATCTGCCCGGCCCGCTCCCCGTAGGCCCCGTTGTCGACCACCAACAAGCGCCCCCCGGGCGGCACCAGGGAGCCGATCGCCGCCTCCATCGCCGCCGTGCCCGGCCCCGCGAGCAAGACCGCCGTGTCCGCGTTCTCCTCCGCCTCCGCCACCGCCAGCAAATCCCGCCGCACCCGCGCCACGACCCGCGCGAATTCCGCCTCTCGCGGACAGATGTCCGCCACCACCAGGGCCCGTTTGACCGCGTCGCTGGTCGTGCCCGGCCCCGGATTGAGCAAAATCTTCCGCTCCGGCATCGCGCCGCGCCCGTGCTCCGCCTCGGCGGCCGCGATCCGCGGCCAGATTTCCCGCCGCGCCCGTTCCAGATGCGCCCTGTCGTCGATCTCGCACCACACCAGACCCGGCGCCCGCAACAACGCCACCGGGTGCGCCGCCGCCACCGCGTTCAAGCCGTCTTCATAGTGCGCCCCGGCCGGCAGGCCCGCCGCCGCCGCCCGCAGCTTCGCCAGCAAGGCGGCCGACATCCGCGTCAACCCCACCAGCTCCCCCACCGGCCCCGGCGCCACCTCCCGGGTTTTGCTCAAATGGCCCAGCCGCCCCGCCTCCGCCGTCGCCGCGTGCACCCAGACCTCGTCCCGGCTCGCGGTAAAGTCGCTCATCAGCACCGTGTCCGCGCTTTCCGCCGCCAGCAGCAGCTCCGGCGCCCGTTGTTCATACAACAAATCCGACTCCACCGCCAACGCCTCGCAACCCGACGCCGATTCCGCTCCCAACAACAGGGATCGCAGACTCCCGGTCGACGCGTAGTCCGCGTTTTCCACGCACACCGCCTCCGGGCAAAACCGCGCGCACCACCCGAGGTAAAACTCCTTCCGCCAGCCCACCACGAACACGAACCGCCGTATCCCCGCCCGCCGCAAGGCCGCCACCGAGCGCGCGATGATCGCCTCCCCCGCGATTTCCACGAAGCCCTTTGGTTTGTCCGCCTGCACCGCCGCCAATCTCGACCCCAAACCCGCCGCCAGGATTATGGCGACCCGGTCGGTTGGTGTGTTCACGGCATCCAATCCGGCCAGCGAAACTTCGCGGGTTTTTCGGTCAACCACGAATCCACCCCGTCCCCGGCGCGACCGGCGCCCCGTTTCCGAGGTGCGGACGCAAAAAAGCCGCGCGAACCGGAGAGGTCCGCGCGGCGATGATCGCCCGGAATGGTGGAGGTGGCGGGAGTTGTTCTGCGGCGGAGCCGCTTGCCCGACACCCGCGATGGAGCGCGGAGCGCGGGCACGCGGCTCGACTCCCGCCCGGCGGACGCAAAAAAGCCGCGCGAACCGGAGAGGTCCGCGCGGCGATGATCGCTCAGAATGGTGGAGGTGGCGGGAGTTGAACCCGCGTGCCCCTGGCCTTCGCATATGGCGTCTACCCTTATAGTGCCGTTTTAAATTCGCCGACGTCTCGCGACTGCACGCGCAAGGACGCAAACTAACCCCCGGATCGAAGATACGGCGCCCACACCGCGGGTGGCTCTGGGCGCTATGTCCACTGTCGTCGATCACGTCAGCTAGTGGACGTCACTGGGCGATCGTCACAGCACTTAGGCTGCGAGGGGCATTTCTTCGAAGGTGCCGTTTATTTTTGTGTGCAGGAGTTTATAACGCGAGACCTACACTCGCGAAGGGCGGCCAAACACTCCAACCAAGGGTCGAATCCAGAACACCCCCGAAAGTTTTGGCCTTCGGTGATCTTCCGGGACCGGGCCTGGGCCCGATCGTGCCGGTGATCTGAAAGAACGAGGGAACAGCTTCGCCGCTCCCCGCCCCGATTGCAAGCGCCGCGCCGGCCGCGTTCGCGTTTGAGTTTTCCCCTATCCGCCCGCCCCGCCCAAGGCCACCCATTCGGCCACGATGGGACCGTCCGCCGCCGGCATCTCCAGCCCGCCGATCTCCGCCCGCGTCACCCAGCGCAGGGCCTCGTGCTCCCGCGCCACCGGCTCCGCCCCGGGCGCCAGTCGGGCCAGAAAGGGCGTCAACCGCACCGTCACCGTCGCGTAGGCGTGCGTGACCGCGCCCAGCCGCGCGCCCGGCGTCGCCTCGCAACCGAGTTCCTCCCGGATCTCGCGCACCAGCGCCGCCTTCGCGTCCTCGCCCGGTTCCACTTTGCCGCCGGGAAACTCCCACAACCCGCCGAGGTGCTTGTGCGCCGGCCGACGTGCGACCAGCAGGCGGCCGGCTTCGTCCTCGATCAACGCGCACACCACCTCGACCACGGGTCTTGATTCCATGCGGTCACTCAATTAGCAATCGTTCCGCCGACAAGGCCCGACCCCGCCCCTCCCCGCCAAAACCACGGTAACCGCCCCGCCGGCGTCTTCGTCCCGCTTCCCCATGCCCTCCCGTCGCCCCGCCTCCCGTCGCACGTGGTCCCCGACGTTTCTGCGACCGTGGCTGGTCGCCGCCGGGACGGGCCTCGTGCTCGGCGCCCTGCTCCTTTCCCTCGATTCCGGCGAATCCGCCCGCCCCTTCGTCGACTTCGGCCGCGGCGAGGACACGACGCAGCCCTTCCACCCGACCGAGGCGATGCTCTCGCGCGCCGAAACCGAGTTCCGCGACGCCTTCGCCCCGCCCGCCCCCATCCTCGGCTCGGAGCCGGCGTCCGCCCTGCCTCCGGCCGTCGCCGGCGGCGAGTCCGTCCCGAACGCCGGTCCTACCCCCCCGCCAGTTTCCGCCAGAGCAGAAACACCAGGATCTGCGCGCTGAACACGCGCAGCAGCATCACGAACGGATACACCGCCGCATACGCCACCGCCGGGGCGTCGCTCTGGGTGGTCTGCTGCGCGAAGGCCAGCGCCGGCGGATCGGTCATCGAGCCGGCCAGCAGCCCGCACAGCTCGGCGTAGTTGAGTTTTTTCCACGCCCGCGCGACCAGCCCCACGACGATCAGCGGCACCGCCGTCACCAGCGCGCCGCAGAGCAGCCAGCGCAGCCCGTCGCCCTCGAGCAGGATCGCGACGAATTTCTCGCCCGACTTCATGCCCACCGCCGCGAGGAAAAGCGTGATGCCGATCTCGCGCAGCGCCAGGTTCGCGCTCGGCGGCAGATGCCACACCAGCGGACCGGTGTTGGCCAGGCGCGAGAGCAGGATCGCCACCACCAGCGGCCCGCCCGCCAAACCGAGCTTCACCGCCGCCGGCAGCCCCGGGACCATCAGCGGTATCGAGCCCGCCAGCACGCCGAGCGCGATGCCGATGAAAAACGGGATGGGCTGCGGGTGGGCGAGCGCCTTGGGCGAGTTGCCCAGCGTGGCCGCCACCGCGTCGATGTCCGGCGCCTCGCCCACCACCATCAGCAAGTCGCCGAACTGGATGCGAAAGCCCGCCGTCGGCGTGAATTCCAAGCCCTGGCGCACCACCCGCGTCACCACCACGCGCCGCTCCGTCAGCACCGCCAGTTCGCCCAGCGGCTTGCCCAGGACGGCGCCCTGGGAGACCAGCAGCTGGCGGCTGATCACGCCGCCCGGCAGGGTCCGAAGATCCACCGCCGCTTCCGCGCCCACGACCACCCGGAGCGCCTCCAGACCCTCCGCCGGCCCCACCGCGTGCAGGATGTCGCCCGGGGCCAGCTCCGTGTCCGGCCGCGCCACCGCCACCGCCCCGCCGCGCGAAAAACGCGACACCACCACGCCCGAGGCGGGCAGCCCCGGGATGTCCGCGATGCGCCGGCCCGCCAGGTTGGCGTTGCGCACCTCGAAATTGCGTCCCACCGGCGGCGGCGCGGAGGGCTTGAGCGACGCCTCCGCCGCCCGCACCTCCGCCGCGACGTCCACCCGGAAGACCGTCCGGACGATCACCATGGTGAGGATGATGCCGAGCACGCCGAAGGGATAGGCCACCGCGTAGGCCAGCCCCTGGACCACCGCCGCGTCCGGCGGCGCCCCGACCTGCTTGAGCGCCTCGCCCGCCGCCGCCAGCGAAGGCGTGTTGGTGGTGGCGCCCGAGAGCAGGCCCGAACCCGCCGCGAGCGGCGCCCAACCCGCCAGGACCAGGCCGCCCGCCAGCGCCGCGCCGCCGAGCACGATGGCCGCCGCGAGACCGTTCAACACCAGCCCGCGCGAACGCAGCGAGGCGAAGAAGCCCGGCCCGATCTGGAGGCCCAACGTGTAGACGAAGAGGATCAACCCGAACTCGCGCACGAACTCGAGCACATGGTGGTCCGGGGCCAGCTTGAAATGCCCCAACCCCAGCCCGACGAACAACACCCCCGCGACCCCGAGCCCGACTCCGCCGATTTTGACCTTTCCGAGCGCCGTGCCCGCCGCGCCCGCGACCGCCAGCAAGATCACCGTGCGGGCGACCGATTCGTTGGAAAACAGAGTGATGAGCCAGTCCATGGACGGACTCTAACACCTCGCCGCGCCTCCGGCCTCCTTATTTTTTGGCCAAGTTTCACCACCGCATAGCGCAAGGTCCGCGCAGCTCTTTCCAAGATCCGCCCGGCGTCGCGCCTACGGATGCGTTATCCTGAAGTCGCCATGCAAACGGGCTTCCTCCGCACCGCCACTGTCCTTTCCGCGCTGTTCGCGCCCTGCGTCGCCGCGACCGGCGCGCCGGTCGAGACCGCCTGGCGCCTGCGCGCCGAGGCCGCCGCCAGGGTGCAATACGACTCCAACGTCTACCTCCAGGACGGCGGCCCGGCCGCCTCCGCCGGTCTGCCCGCCAGCGCGGCCGCGCGGGCCGAGGCCCTTGTCGGCACGGTCGGCGCGGGCGTGGGCGCCACCACGCCCGCCACCCCCGCCGGCACGCTCGCGCTGGATTACCACGCCGACCTCGTGCGCTT
>JAIXVP010000090.1 GCA_027482905.1 Opitutaceae bacterium | reverse complement strand
TGGGCCAAGGGCATCGGCAGCACCCGCGCCGGCGTGCTCCAGACCACCTTCAAGGAGGAGACCGAGACCGATCTCTTCGGCGAGCAGGCCGTGCTGTGCGGCGGCGCCTCCGCCCTCGTGCAGGCGGGCTTCGAGACCCTCATCGAGGCCGGCTACCAGCCCGAGATGGCCTACTTCGAGTGCCTCCACGAGCTGAAGCTCATCTGCGATCTGATGTATGAGAAGGGCATCTCCGGCATGCGTTTCTCGATCTCCGAGACCGCCAAGTTCGGCGATATCACCCGCGGCCCCCGCGTCGTGAACGCCAAGACCAAGGCCGAGATGAAGAAGATCCTGAAGGAGATCCAGTCCGGCAAGTTCGTCAAAGAGTGGGTCGCCGAATACAAGGGCGGCCTGAAGAACTACAACAAGCTGCTCAAGGCCGGCGAGGCCCACCCGATCGAGAAGACCGGCGAGCGCCTCCGCGGCCTCATGCCCTGGATGCCCAAGCGCAACATCGGCGGCGTGCAGGGCGCCTACGCGGGCTGAGGCTCAAAAGAAGCTAGAAGCTAGAATCTAGAATCTAGCTCTCGAGGCCGCAGGCGTAATGGCCTCGGCCTCTTTTTATTCTAGCTCCTACCTCCTCTCTTCTAGCTCCTTTTCCGTGCCCAAACTCACCCTCGCCACCCGCAAGAGTCCGCTCGCGCTCGCCCAGACCGAACAGGTTGCGGCGCACCTGCGCGCGGCGCTCGGCTGCGAAACCGAGCTGCTGCGTATCGTCACCACCGGCGACCAACGCGTCGAGTGGTCGCTCGAAAAGCAGGGCGGCAAAGGGCTTTTCACCAAGGAACTCGAGGAGGCCCTGCTGCGCGGCGAGGCCGACGTCGCCGTCCACAGTTGCAAGGACCTGCCGGGCGAACTGCCCGCCGGCCTCGCCGTGGCCGGCTACCTGCCGCGCGAAGACCCGCGCGACATCCTCGTCCTGCGCGACGGGATCGAGACGCCCGCGCTCATCGCCACCGGCAGCCCGCGCCGCCGGCTCCAGCTTGCGATGTTGTTCCCTGAGGCGGAATTCACCGAGATCCGCGGCAACGTGGACACGCGTCTGCGCAAGATCGGCCAGGACCACGTTGCCGACGCCACCGTGCTCGCCGCCGCCGGGCTGCGCCGTCTCGGCATCGGCGGCTGGCAGGGCGTCACCTTCCACGCCCTCGGCTGCGAACACATGGTCCCCGCCGTCGGCCAGGCCGCCATCGCGCTCCAGACCCGGGTCGCGGACGCAGAGCGGATCCGCGCCGTGCTGGACCACCGGACCTTCCGGGCCGTGACGCTGGAGCGCGCCTTCCAGGCCGCGCTGGGCGGCGGGTGCCAGACCGCCTTCGCCGCGCACGTCACGGCCGACACGCTGTGGTTTTACCACCATGAGATCGGGCTGCGCAGCCTGCCGCTCAGCGACGAGGAGATCGACGTCCCCGAGGCGACGGCCCGCGCCCTCCTCCGGCACTTCGGCTTCGCCGTATAAAACTCCCGCGAATAAGCGGATGAGGACTTGCGGCGGTCTCAGGACTTTGACTGTAATTCTATGCAATCCAAATGATCCAGCCCCGCCCCCTGTCCTTCCCGAAAAACTTCGTTTGGGGCTTCGCCGCCGCCGCTCCGCAGATCGAGGGCGCCGCCTTCACCGACGGCAAGGGTCCGTCCGTTTGGGACACCTTCGCGCGTGAGCCCGGTCGCGTGCTGAACGGCGACACCCTCGACACCGCCTGCGAACACTACACCCGCTACGTTGAGGATTTTAAGCTGATGCGCTCGCTCGGGGCGCGGCACTACCGGCTCTCGCTCGCGTGGCCCCGCATCTACCCGGAGGGCGACGGCGCGCTCAACCAGAAGGGTCTCGATTTCTACCATCGGCTCTTCGACTCGATGGAAAAGCACGGGCTCACGCCGTGGGTGACGATGTTCCACTGGGATCTGCCGCAGGCGCTGGAGACGCGTTACGGCGGCTGGCGGGACCGGCGCGTGGCGGACGCCTTCGCGATCTACGCCGACACCATCGTAAAGGCCTTTGGCGACCGGGTGAAAAACTGGATCACGCTCAACGAGGTGATGTGCTTCACCCAGCTCGGCTACGGCAACGGCCAAAAAGCCCCCGGCCTGAAGCTCGGCGCCGGCGTCGTCAACCAGACCTACCACCACGCCCTGCTCTGCCACGGCCACGGTGTGCGGGCGGTGCGCGAGCACGGCGGACGCGGGGCGCGGGTCGGCATCACCGACAACTCCTACTGCCCCATCCCGGTCACCGAGACCGAGGCCGACATCGCGGCGGCCCGGAAGGCCTTTCGCCAGGGCAACTGGCGCGTGCTCGATCCGATTTACACGGGTCGCTACGATCCCGCCTACCTGAAGTCGGCGGGCGCGGACCGGCCGGTCGTGGCGAAGGGCGACCTCGCCTTCATCGCCCAGCCGACCGACTTTCTCGGGCTCAACATCTACACCGGCGAATTCGTGCGGGCGGGCAAACGCGGCGTGGTCGAGAAACTCGCGTTTCCGTCGAGTTATCCGAAGGCCGACGCGGCCTGGCTGAAGATCGCCCCGCAGGCGCTTTACTGGGGACCGCGCCTCTCGGCCGAAGTCTACGGCGCGAAGAAAATCTACATCACCGAAAACGGCTGCGGTTACGACGACGCCCCGCCGGTCGCCGGCGAGGTCCACGACCTGCACCGCCGCGATCTGGTGCGCAACTACCTCGGCGAACTGCGTCGCGCCGCGGTGGACGGTGTGCCGGTGGCGGGCTACTTCCTCTGGTCCTTCATGGACAACTATGAATGGGAAGACGGCTACCAACGCCGCTTCGGCGTGGTCTATTGCGATTTCCAGACCCAGAAACGCACGCCCAAGCTCAGTGCCCGGTGGTATTCCGAAGTGATGGCCCGCAACGCCTTGGTCTGAGGCGCGGGCCGGGATTAATAGTTTTTTTCGTAGGTCCGGCCGCGCGCGTCGGTGAACACGAGCAGTCCGGGGCGCACACCGCTCAGGCGCAGGCCGAGTTCCGGCTCAACCAGGTCGTTTAGACGGAAAACTTTTTCGTTCAGCAGCACGCGCGCCTGGGCGTTTTGGCCTCGGACGCCGGCGACCCGCGCCTCGGCGAGAAAGGTCTGGATGCGCGCGGCCGGATCCGGCGCCGACGCCACGGGAGCGACCGGGGTGGGCGCGGGGGCCGGGCGCGGCGCTACCGCAACGGGAGCGGGTTTCGCGGGAGCGGCGACGGCGTGCGTCACCGGGGTCGCCGGGCGGGCGGGTGGTGGAGCGGGCGGGGCGACGGGCGCGGAAGGTGCGGTCGTGATCGATTCGGCCGGCTTGAGCGGAACGGCGGCCGGAGGGGCCGCTGGCGCGGCGGGCGCGGGCGGCGTGGCGGCGGTCGGGTTGAGCGGGGGCAGGGTGATCGCCGGCAGGGGCGCGGGTTCGGGCGGCCGGGTGGGCGACGCCGCAGCGACGACCGGGGCCGTGGATGTGGGTGCGGGGGCGGCGGGGGGCGGGTTGGCCGTTACCACCTGAACGTCGGCGGCCGGCGCGAAGCCGTAGTGCATGACCAGGGCGGTGGCGCCGGCTCCGAGCACGAGGAGGCCCAAGCCGAACCACACCGGGGCGTAGGATCGGCGGTGGCTGGCGGCGCGCACGTGGGTGGTGACGGCGGCGGCGGCCACGCCGCTGGGGGCGTGGGACAGCGGGGCGGACTCGAGGGTGCGCTGGCGCTGGGCTTTTTTGAGGGCTTCGTTGATCAGGCTCATGGCGCGGCGCGGGTTTGGGTTCGGAACGCGGGAGAGGGCGGGCTCACTCCGTGAGGCGTTTGAGGTCGTGGATGGCGCGGCGCACGTCCCACCAGTTGACCTCGTCGGACTCGCGGATGAAGGCGGCCAGGATGGCCTTGTCGCAGAGGTTGTTCACCACCCGAGGCACGCCCTGGCTGTAGCGGTGGATGGCGCGCAGGGCCCAGCGGCTGAAGTAGGGCCGGCCGGTGCCTCCGGCGCGGGTGAGGCGGTGTTGCACGTATTGGGTCAGCTCGGTGCGGGTGAGCGGGTTCAGCTCGTAATGGACGAGCACGCGCTGGCGGAGCTGGCGCAGTTCGGGCTGGCGGAGCAGGTCCTTGAGCTCGGGCTGACCCATGAGCACGATCTGGAGGAGCTTGTGTTTATCGGTTTCGAGATTGGACAGCAGGCGCACCTGTTCGAGCACGGCGTAGGACAGGTTTTGCGCCTCGTCGATGATGAGCAGGATGTCGCGGCCGGCGGCGATGCGCTGGAGCAGGACGCGGTTGAGCTGGCCGAGCAGGTCGGGCTGAGCGTCGTGGAGCGGTTGTTCGCCGAGCTCGGTCAGGATGGCGCGCAGCATCTGGGCCTCGTTGACCGAGGGGTTGAGGATCAGGGCGGTGTCGAAGCGGCCGTCCTGTTCCAGATCGTTGAGGAACTGGCGGCAGAGGGTGGTTTTGCCGCAGCCGACCTCGCCCACGATCACGATGAACCCCTTTTTCTCGAATACCCCATATTTGAGGTGTTGCAGCGCCTCCTGGTGGGTGGGGCTGAGGTAGAGAAACTTGGGATCGGGCGTGATGTGGAAGGGAAGTTCCGCCAAGCCGTAGTAGCTCTGATACATCGCCGCGAGTGGTAGCGGGCGGGGCGGGGTCAAGGCACGCCAAATCACACGCGCAAAAAAATCCGGCGCGCGATTTACACCGGCGCGCGTCTTCGTCACACCCACGCCACGTCGTCTTCCATGCCCGCCTGGCTCCACCGTCTCACCCTGGCCCTTTGCGCCCTCGTCGCGCTTGGCGTCATCGCCGGCCTCGCGGTCGTGCTGGCCCAGACCCGGGCCGAATACGCGCAGGTGCGGCAGGTGGAGGCGCGGACCCGGCAGCGGCTCAAGGAGATCGAGACCAAGCTGGCGGAGCAGGAGCTGGTGCTGGAGCGCCTGCGCACCGATCCCGCCTACGTCGAGCGGGTCATTCGCCGTCGCCTGGGTTACGCCAAGCCGGACGAGTTCGTGTTTCGCTTCGAAGAGTAGCCCGCGCCGGAAAGTTGCGAGAAAAGGCGTTGCCGGGGGAGGACGCGGGCGCCTTCACTGACCGCCCTTTTCCCATGGCTTCGCACCCACTCATCGCGGCGTTCCAGCAGGCCGGCCAAGGCCACGTATTCGCGTTTTTCGACGAGCTCGACGCCGCCCGCCAGGCGGAGCTGCTCTCCGACGCGGCCGAGATCGACCTGGCCGAGATCGCCGAACTCAACCGCACCCTGGTGCAGGGCAACGCCGCCGCCGGGGTCGATTTGTCCGACCTCGCGCCCGCGCCCTACGAGGCTTTGCCCAAAAACGGCGGTAATGCCGCCGCCTGGGCCGAGGCCAAGCGTTTGGGCGAGAACGCCCTGCGCGCCGGCCGGGTCGCGGCCTTCGTGGTCGCGGGCGGCCAGGGCACCCGCCTCGGCTACGACGGCCCCAAGGGCACCTACCCGGTCACGCCCGTGCTCAAAAAGACGCTCTTCCAGGTCTTCGCCGAGAAGATCCGCGCGGCCGGACTGCGCTACGGTCGCCCTATCCACTGGTTTATCATGACCAGCCACATCAACCACGCCGCCACCGAGGCGTTTTTCCGCGCGCACGGCTTTTTCGGCCTGGCCGAGGGGCAGGTGCATTTTTTCCGCCAGGGGCGCATGCCGGCGGTGGGCTTGGACGGGCGGATTCTGCTGGAGGACAAGCACCGTATCGCGATGTCGCCGGACGGCCACGGCGGCTCGCTGCGCGCCCTCCAACGAAGCGGCGCGGTCGACCTCATGGCGCGCGAGGGCATCGAGATCCTCAGCTACTTCCAGGTGGACAATCCGCTCGTGCGTTTCATCGACCCCGCCTTCGTCGGCTGGCACCTTCAGGCCCGCTCCGAGATGAGCAGCAAGATGGTGCCCAAGGCCTACGCCGGCGAGAAGGTCGGCCACTTCTGCGCCCAACGCGGCAAGACGGTGGTGATCGAGTATTCCGACCTGCCCAAGGCGCGCCAGGAGGAGACCGACGCCGCCGGCCGGCTGCGTTTCATCGCCGGTTCGATCGCGATCCACCTGCTCGACCGTGAGTTCATCCGCCGCATGGCCACGGGCGCCGACGCGCTGCCTTTCCACCGCGCGGATAAAAAAATTCCCTGCCTCGACGCCGCCGGCGCGCCGGTGAAGCCCGAGAAACCCAACGGCGTGAAGTTCGAGCTCTTCGTCTTCGACGCGCTGCCCTTCGCGAAGAATCCGGTGGTGATCGAGACCGACCGCGCGGACGACTTCTCGCCGGTCAAGAACGCCGACGGCGTCGATTCGCCCAAGACCTGCGCCGAGGACCAGACCCGGCAGTTCGCCCGCTGGGCCAACGCCCAGGGCGCCGGCGTGCCGGTGGACGCCACCGGCCTGCCGCCCTTCGCCTTCGAGGTGTCGCCACTCTTTGGATACGACGAGGACAGCTTCGCCGCCGCTTGGGCCGCCCGTCCGACGCCGCCCGCCGTCGGCGCCGGCGTCGTGCTCGAATAAATTTCCGATCTTCCCATTCCATGTCTTCCACCGCCTCCCTCAAAACCGCGCTCGAAGGCGCGGAACTATTGCCCTCGACCCGCGCGAACCTCCAACGGTGGATGGACGCTGGTCTGCCCGCCTGGGCCCTCGCCTCGCTGGGGGAGCTCGTCGCCGCCAAGGCTTGGGGCGAGTTGAACGACCGCTTCTACCGCGACCTCGAGTTCGGCACCGGCGGCATGCGCGGACGAACCATCGGGCGCGTCTCGACCGTCGCCGAGCAGGGCGTGGTCGGGCCGCTGGGCACGCCGGAGCATGCCGCCATCGGCAGCAACATCCTCAACGATTACACCCTGGTCCGCGCCACCATCGGACTTTACCGCTACACCGCGTCCGTCCTCGCGGCTGGCGGCGACCCGCGCCCGCCCGCGCTCGTGATCGCCCACGACGTCCGGCACTTCTCGCGGCATTTCTGCGAGCTGGCCGCGTCCGCCTGGTCCCGCCTCGGCGGCCAGGCCTACATCTTCGCCGGCCCGCGTTCCACGCCCCAGCTCAGCTTCACCGTGCGCCATCTCGGCGCCCACGCCGGCGTGGTCATCACCGCCAGCCACAATCCCCCCCACGACAACGGCTTCAAGGCCTACTTCGCCGACGGCGCCCAGCTCGTCGCCCCGCACGACGCCGGCGTTGTCGCCGAGGTCGGCAAGGTCCCGCTCGGCGAACTCGCCGCCTTCCTCGTCAAGGACCTCGCCCGCGTCGTCACGCTCGGCGAGTCGACCGATGCCGCCTACCGCGCCGCCGCCGCGACGGCCGTGATTGATCCCTCGGTCTTTGCCGCCGTCCGCCTCAAGGTCGCCTTCACCTCCAT
>JAIXVP010000088.1 GCA_027482905.1 Opitutaceae bacterium | reverse complement strand
GCCTGCCGCGACGTCCACACCCAGGCCGTCTTCGCCCTCAAGGGCAAACCGCTCAACACTTACGGTCTCACCAAAAAGGTCATCTACGAGAACGAGGAATTCCACCTCCTCCAGAGCGCGCTCAACATCGAGGAGGGCATGGACGGTCTGCGCTACAACAAGGTCATCATCGCGACCGACGCCGACGTCGACGGCATGCACATCCGCCTGCTGCTGATCTCGTTTTTCCTCCAGTTTTTCCCCGAGCTCATCACCCAGGGCCACCTCTTCGTGCTGGAGACGCCGCTCTTCCGCGTGCGCAACAAAAAGGAGACGCGCTACTGCTACTCCGAGGCCGAGAAACAGGCCGCCCTGCACAAGCTCGGGCAGAACGCGGAGATTACGCGCTTCAAGGGCCTCGGCGAGGTCAGCCCGGGCGAGTTCAAGGACTTCATCGGCGAAAACATGAAGGCCGAAAAGGTGACCCTCGAACACCTGCACAACAGCGCCGACCTGCTGACCTTCTACATGGGCAAGAACACCCCGCAGCGTCAGGACTTCATCATCGGCAACCTCCGGGTGGAGAAGGATCTGGTCGAGGCGTAGGCAAGGCACGGGGCCGGCGTGACCCGCCCCCGATCCGCCCGCCCTGCACCGGCGGCAGCACGGTAACTTGACAGAAATCTGTCGCGCCGTCACCAATCTACTCGTGCAAACCACTTTGCGTCTCGACGACCGCCTCTACCGCGCCGCCAAGGCCGAGGCCGCCCGCGAGGGTATTTCGCTCACCCGGCTGGTCGAGGATGGCATCCGCCTTCGGCTCGGCACCAAACCCGCATCGCCGGGGCCCTACACGTTCCGCGTCCTTTCAAGCCCCGGCCCTTGCCCGACCGACGAGGAAATACGCCGCATCGCCGACGAAGAGCAACTGGCCCATGACCTTAAGAAACTCGGCCTGCCCCCGCCCTCGTGAGCAAACTTTACCTGCCGGACTCCAATGTGCTCATCCACGCACTGACGAGTAATTCCGCCGCCCATCAATCTTGCCGCCAGTGGCTGCTGGATCGCGTGCAGGCCGGGGACGACATCGGCCTCACCGAACTGGTCGAAACCTCCCTCCTGCGCATCGCCACTCACCCGAAAATCTTTTCCTTGGACGTCGGTCAGGTCGTGGGTTTCTGGGCGGATGAGCTCTGGGCCTATCCCGGCACGGTCCGGCTCACGGCCGGAAAACCGCACCGCAGCATCCTGCAAAAACTCATCGCCGACCTATCTCTCTCCGGCAACGACCTCAACGACGCCTGGCTCGCCGCCCTCGCCCTCGAGCACGGGGCCATCCTCATGAGCACCGACGAAGGCTTCGCCCGCTTCCCCGGCCTCGCCTGGCAAAATCCCGCCCACGGCTGATCCGCCCGGACCGATCTCGCCCGCGCCCCCGGCCCCGCGGCGCGCCCGCGTTTCCCTGCCGCTGCACGCTTGCTTCGGCCCGCCTCGAAAAACACGGTCTTCCCGCTCCATGCATCTGGCGATTCCTCCTAGAATTGGAATGTCTCCGCCAGCCCTTGGCGCCGATCTAGCAGATCAAGCGAATCCCGCGCAAGTTCCCGGCCGAATTCATGTTCGAGATTACCGCCGAGGAGAAAAACGAGGTGGTCCCAGAATGTGACCGCCTCCGCGCCCCTAAAATTCTTTTCCACCCTTCCGCGCGCTTTCACCGAGCACGCCGCCATCCGGGCCGCAGACGTCCTCAACAGAGATGCTGCGGTTGGAATACTGGCCGGTCCCTCATCGGGTCATTGGGGACGCTTCGACTTCGGAGCTTTTTTCGACACCCGAGAATTGGATTCCTTGGTTTTGGCTTTCGTGGAGGTTTGCTTGTCGTATCCCGCCTGCTCCTCGGAAAGCGCGTTCGGCTCACGCTCAAAATCGAACAACTCCGACAGCGTTAACCCGCAGCCTTTGGAAAGTTTGAGCAGGGTTTCCAGCCCCGGGTTGGGTTTCCGCCCGGCCTCCGCGTGTTGATAATACTTGGGATCCAAATCCGCGCATTCCGCGAATTGCTCCTGAGTGAGGCCACGAGCGAGTCGTATCTGTTTCACGCGCGCCATCAAGCGCTTCGTCGTTTCGTTGACCACAGCCTGACCATAGCCGGTGCGAAGTCCTCAAAACACCGCCCATAGGTAGCTCATGCTTTACAGCTACCTATGGGTAGCCCGTAGTGCCGGCACGAATGACCCTGGTGAAATCCAAGCAGCGCGTGGCCGATCACGGGGAGGTCTTCACTCCGGCGTGGATGGTCGAGGCCATGCTTGATCTGGTGAAGGGCGAGACCGAGCGCATCGACTCCCGCTTTCTGGAGCCGGCCTGCGGGAGCGGAAACTTTCTCGTGCGGATTCTGCACCGGAAACTCGCCGCCGTGGATCTTGGATACGGCAAGTCGGACTTTGAGAAGCGGCATTACGCTCTGCTGGCACTGATGTGCATCTACGGCATCGAACTGCTGCCGGATAACATCGTCGAGTGCCGCGCCAACCTGCTGGAGGTTTTCGCCGAGTATCTGGCCCTCGCCCAGGAGGACGACCTGTATCGCGCCGCGTTCTACGTGCTGTCACAGAATCTCGTCCACGGCGACGCCCTGACGATGCGCGCTTGCGACAGCCAGCCGATCACCTTCGCCGAGTGGGGCTACTTGGGCAAAGGCCGGTTCCAGCGCCGCGATTTTCGTTACGACAATCTCACCCAATCGTCGGCCTTCAGTGCAGCGGACTCGCTTTTCGCCAATCTCGGCATGCACGAGATTTTCACCCCGGCCAAAACCTACCCGCCAATGACGTTGGGCGAGTTGGCCGCCGCCGCGCCGGAGGCCACGCCATGAGCGAGCAAGCCAGCTTCACCTTGCGCCGGCGCAATCCGGACGTGCTGACCTGCATAGCGAATCTCTCCAACGATGAGGTATTCACGCCGCCCGAATTCGCCAACCGGATGCTCGACACCCTGGCCGAGGCGTGGGCCGCCAACCACGGAGGCGCGAATCTCTGGGCCGATTCGAAAGTGACGTTTCTCGATCCCTGCACCAAGTCTGGCGTGTTTTTGCGCGAGATCACCCGCCGCCTGACCGAAGGTCTGGTGACCCAGATTCCGAATCTGGAGAAACGGGTGAACCACATCCTGACGAAGCAGGTGTTCGGTATCGGGATCACGCGGATCACCAGCCTGCTCGCGCGCCGGAGCGTGTATTGTTCCAAGCACGCCAACGGTCGGCATTCGATCGCCAAATTCTTTACGAATGAGACCGGCAATATCTGGTTTAGACGTCTCAAGCACACGTGGGACGGAGACCGGTGTAAATTCTGCGGAGCTGCGCGAGCCGTTTTTGATCGAGGCAAAGATTTGGAGACCCACGCCTACGCGTTCATTCACACCGACAATATCAAGAGCCGAGTGGCCGAACTCTTTGGGAAAAATATGCAATTCGACGTTATCATCGGCAACCCGCCGTATCAGTTAAGCGACGATGGCTTTGGGACCAGCGCAGCACCGATTTACCATCATTTCGTCCAACAGGCAAAAGCGCTGCAGCCACGCTACTTGTCGATGGTGATTCCTGCGCGTTGGTTCGCCGGCGGCAAGGGGCTGGATGAATTTAGAGAATCCATGCTGGCCGATGATCGGTTACGCTCAATTAATGACTATCTCAGCGCGTCGGATGTTTTTCCGGGGGTGGGACTGAAGGGTGGCGTTTGTTACTTCCTGTGGGACCGCGATGGTTCTGGGCCGTGCCGTGTAAGCACCCATTTCAAGGACTGGCCTGTTTCAACGACTAGCCGCCCGCTTCTCGAACAAGGTGTGGACGTGTTCATTCGCTTTAATGAAGGGCTGTCGATCCTCAAGAAAGTTGCTGCGGTTGAAAGTGAAGCATCGCATTCGCTGTCGCTGCCTGAAGGTAAGCGGTTCGAACAACTGGTAAGTTCGAGAAAACCATTCGGCCTAGACACCTCATTTAAGGCCAGCGCAGTCATGGCATCCGGCGATTTACTGGTATACCACAACGGCGGCACCGGCTATATCGCGAGAGATTCGGTAACGACCGGCATTGAGCTGATTGATAAGTGGAAACTATTCGCTGGCTACGCTGCGCCAGGAACCGGCAATAAAGACACTTACCCCCATCGGATTATCAGCACCCCATTCGTGGGTGAGCCTAAAAGCATCTCCTCTGAGACATATCTTTGCATTGGGCCGTTCGACTCAAAGGTGGAGGCTGAAAGTGCCTTATCCTACCTGTCATGTCGTCTGACACGTCTGTTGATTCTCCTGCACAAACCATCACAACACGTGACACGAAAGGTCTACACGTTCGTGCCTACTCAGAAGTGGACAAAGCGTTGGACAGACGAGGACCTCTACAAAAAATACGGCATCAGTGAGGAAGAAATCACTTTCATTGAGAAGGTGGTCCGTCCGATGGACCTGAGCGGGTCTGATGACGATGAGTAAAACCATCGACGAAATCCTCTCTCCGAAGCCGGAGGTGAGGCCGCGCATTTATGCTTACGCGATCTCGGACGCGGCGCACGCGGGGCTGCTCAAGATTGGCCAGACCACGCGCGACGTGAAGCAACGCGTCGCCGAGCAGCTCAAGACGGCGGCGATCAAAAACTACGCCATTGTGCTCGACGAATCCGCCGCGCGGGATGACGGCTCGGTTTTCAGCGATCACGCGGTGCGCGCGGCGTTGGCGAAGAAGGGCTTTGAGAACACCGAATTGGAGTGGGTGCGCTGCACGGTGAAGGACGTCAAAACTGTCCTCACCGAACTCCGCACCGGCAAGAAGTTGACCGGCTCGCATCACGAGACTTTTGCGATGCGGCGGGAACAGCGCGAAGCGGTTGATAAGACGTTCGGTTATTTCCAATCGATCTGGGCGGAGAACAAACGCGCCGTGCCGCGCTTTCTTTGGAACGCGAAGATGCGTTTCGGAAAGACGTTCACCAGCTACCAGCTCGCCAGAAAACTCGCGGCCAAGCGCGTGCTGGTGCTCACGTTCAAGCCCGCCGTGGAGGATGCGTGGCAGACGGACCTCGAATCGCACGCGGACTTCGACGGCTGGCAATACCTCTCAAAATCCTCCGGCGGCGATCCCACCCAGATCGACAAGAAAAAGCCGGTCGTCTATTTCGGCTCCTTCCAGGATTTGCTGGGCCGCGACGACGCCGGAAACATCAAGGCCAAGAACGAGTGGCTGCATCAGGTGAACTGGGACCTGGTGGTGTTTGACGAATACCATTTCGGCGCGTGGCGCGACACGGCCAAGGAGTTGTTCGAGGGCGAGGAGGAGGCGGTCGCCAAGAAGGAGACCAAGCTCGAATACGCCGCCGGATTGGAGAGCGTGAACGAGGACATCGGCGAACTCTCAACCAAGGAGACGGAGTTTTTACCCATCACGACGCGGGCTTACCTTTATCTCTCCGGCACGCCGTTCAAGGCGCTGTCCACGGGCGAGTTTATCGAGGAGCAGATTTTTAATTGGACCTACACCGACGAGCAGCGGGCCAAGGAGGCGTTCGCGCGGGAGAATCCCGACAAATGGAACCCTTACGGCGCGTTGCCGCAGATGCGTCTGCTCACCTACCAGATGCCGGATGAACTGGTCGCGGTGGCGAGCGCGGGCGAGTTCGACGAGTTTGATTTGAACGCGTTCTTCGAGGCGTCGGGCGAGGGCGCGAAGGCGCAGTTCAAGCACAAGGGCGACGTGCAAAAGTGGCTGGATATCATTCGCGGCGGCTACGCGTCGAAATCAGTGGAGTCGCTCAAGACGGGCTCGCGCCCGCCGTTTCCGTATTCGGATGTGCGCCTGCTCCCTTATCTCCAGCACTCATTCTGGTTTTTGCCGAATGTGGCGGCGTGTCGCGCGATGGCGAATCTGCTGGCCGAGAAGCACAACGTGTTCTGGCGTGGTTACACGGTCATCGTAGCGGCGGGTGCGGGTGCGGGCATCGGCTTGGAGGCGCTGCCGCCGGTGCGCAAAGCGATCAGCGGCGGGTTCGATACCAAGACGATCACACTCTCGTGCGGCAAACTCACCACCGGCGTGACGGTGGCGCAGTGGGCGTCAATCTTGATGCTGCGCAACCTCAAGTCGCCGGAGACGTATTTCCAGGCGGCGTTTCGCGTGCAGTCGCCGTGGTCGATCAAGAATCCCAACGGGGATAATCCGAACGAGGAGGAGATTTTGAAGCCGGTGTGTTTCGTCTTCGATTTCGCGCCGGCGCGGGCGCTGCGGCAGTTGTCCGAATACGGGATCGGGCTCTCGCCCAACGAGCCGAACCCGGAGAGCGCGGTGCGCGACCTCGTGTCGTTTCTGCCGGTGCTGGCCTACGACGGCGCGAACATGATGCAGATTGATGCGGGCAGCATCCTCGACATCGCGATCGCCGGCACCTCGGCCACGTTGCTCGCTCGGAAATGGGAAAGCGCGTTACTAGTGAACGTGGATAACGACACCTTGCGCCGCATCCTCGATAACCCCGAGGCGATGGCGGCGGTTGGGCGCATCGAGGGTTGGCGTGCTCTGGGTGACAACGTCATCGAGACGATCATCAACAAGAGCGAGAAAGTGAAGGCGCTCAAAAACAAGGCGAAGGAGAAGGAGCTCTCGAAGAAGGAGCAGAAGCAACTCACGGAGGAGGAGAAGGAGTTTAAATCGAAGCGGAAGCTGGTGCAGGAAAAGTTGATCAAGTTCGCCACGCGCATCCCGGCCTTCATGTATCTGACCGACTTCCGGGAAAACACGCTGCAGGACGTGATCACCAAGATTGAGCCGGATCTTTTCGAGACCGTCACGGGGCTCACGGTGAAGGATTTTCACCTGCTGGTGCGACTGCGGGTGTTTAACACGGAGCAGATGAACCAAGCGGTCTTCGCCTTCCGGCGCTACGAGGATTCGTCGCTTTGCTACACCGGCATCGAGAGCCATCCGGGGCTCACGCACTACGGGTTATACGACACGGTGGTGGCGAAGGTGGCGGGGTAGGCAGCGCTTTTTGGTGGAGCCCTCGTGCGACACTCGCGCAGCACTCCACCCCGCTTCTCCGCCAGCCGACGGTATAGGCCCGGCAACGAAACACGCCCAGTTGGCCAATTAACTGTATTTTATCTGTGCGTTATTAAGCCAATAACATCCACAAATGCCTTATAAATAAAAATTTAAGATCTCGGCTACTATAAAACAACTGTGCGTTACCGACCTGGTGCGCGAGGCCGCGTCCGTTCCATCCGACCGCTCTGTCGCTTAAACTGCATGTGCAGCGGCCGGCGCCGCCCTGGCGCGGGTGCGCGCGGTGGCCTGAGGTCCGGTCGCGCCGGGGAGGCGGCTCAGGCCTTCTTGACGAAGCAGGCCTTGAGCATGATGGCGACGCCGTCGACCTTGCAGTCGATCTCGTGGTCGCCGTCGACCAGGCGGATGTTTTTCGCCTTCGAGCCGGCCTTCAGGACCTGCGAACCGCCGAGCTTCAGGTCCTTGATCGTGGTGATGCTGTCGCCCTCCGCGAGCACGTTGCCATGGGCGTCCTTGACCACGCGCGGACCCTCCGGGACCTCCTCCTTGGGCCACTCGTGGCCGCAGGTGGCGCACTCCCAGTGGGCGGGGTGCGCGAGCACGTCTTCGAGGGTGCAGACCGGACAGGCGGGAGCTTTCATGCGGGGCGAAAAAGATTTAAAAAAACCGGAGCACGAACCGCCCGCCCCCGCATTTCAACCACTGATCTCCCCTCCTTGAGCGCCCGCTGCGACGCCGGTCCCGCCGCGCCAAACCCGTTGACGCCGCCGGCGCGCCCGCCCTTGTAGACGGACCCCTCCCGCCCCACCCATGCGCCCGAACCCCTTCCGCCGCGTCGCCCTCGGTCTGTCCCTGCTGCTCGCGGCCCCGGCCTTCGGCGCCGAGTCGCATCTGCTCGGCGGCGTGCAGGCGGATCCGTTTTTCATCAACGATGTCGTCGGCACGAACGTCCTCTGGGACGCCGGCTACCTCGGCGCGGGCGTGGTGATCGCCAACGTCGAGGCCGGCCACCCCTGGTCCGGCCACGAGGTCTTCGATCGCACCGCGCTCGGCATCCCCTCCACCCCGGTCCGGCTGGTCAACGAGCCCGCCACCCCGGACGCGCCGGAGCTGGGCGAGTTTGATTTTCACGCCACCATGGTCGCCCACGTGCTCGTCGGGGCGAAGACGGTGGTGAATCCCGACACCTCGGTCAGCCTCACGCTGGCCGGCGCCGGCATGGCGCCGCTCGCCACCCTCTGGTCCGGCGCCATCGCGACCCGTTTCGACAAGACCCTCGACAACCTCGGCTCCTTCGAGATCAGCGACGCGTCGTTCCGCACGCCCTACGTCGCGTTCTACGAGGGCGGTCCGCAGGGCCGGGCCGACGTGATCAACAGCAGCTGGGGCTTCACCGATCCCTCCGCGCGGGAACGCGAGACGCGCATCATCACCGGTCTCGCCGCGCAGAACCCGTCGGTCGCGACCGTGTTCAGCGCGGGCAACTCCGGCCCCGGGCCCGACACGGTCGGCGGCCCCGGCTCGTCGTTCAACGTCATCACGGTCGGCGCCCTCGGCGGCGCGGACTGGCTGACCCCGTCGGACTTTTCCTCCAGCGGCCCGGTCGCGTTCTACAATCCCGCGACGGACACCACCACGCCGGCCGCGCGCGCCGCCGTGCACCTCGCCGCCCCGGGCGAGAACTTCGCCCTCGCCGCCTACCTGCAGCCGACCGGCGGCCTCGAGCCCGCCCTGGGCGGCTTCGTGACCTCGGCGAACAACCTCTACTTCACCTTCTCCCAGAGCGGCACGAGTTTCTCCGCCCCGGTCGTCGCCGGCGGCGTCGGCCTGCTCAAGGAGCTCATCCGCACCGGCCCCTACGCCCTGCCCCAGACCGAGGCGCTCGACACCCGCGTGATCCGTTCGGTGCTCATGGCCTCGGCCACCCGCACCGAGGGCTGGGACAACGGCCAGGTCGCCGGCCCCGGCGGCGCGCTCGTCACCACCCAGGCGCTCGACTACCGCACCGGCGCCGGCCGCATCGACCTTGGCAGCGCGGCCTTCGTCACCGTCTTCGGCACGACCGACGTGCCCGGGCTCGGCGGCGGCGCGGGGCTGGACTCGCTCGGCTGGGATTTCGGCCGGGTCGATCTCGGCCAGGGCAACGACTACACCCTCGATCCCTTCGGCGCGGGGGAGGCGTTCGAGTTCACCGTGGCGCTGAACTGGTTCGTGGCGGACACCTTCGACTCGACCACCGGCGTCACCACCTACGGCAGTTTCGCCAACCTCGACCTCGAGGTGTGGTCGGTGAGTTTCGCCGGCACCTTCACGACCCTGCGCGCCGCCTCGCGCAGCGGCTACAACACCGCCGAGTTCCTGCGTTTCACGGCCGGCCCGGGCGAGCGCCTCGGCCTGCGGGTGCGCTTCGACGCGGCGGTCTACGACCTCGACGGCACGCCCGGCGGCGCGGTGGACTACGGTCTCGCCTGGGCGACCACCGCCATCCCCGAGCCGGCGGCCGGCGCGGCCTGGGCGGCGCTCGTTTGCGGAGTCGCCGGCCTCGCGCGCCGCCGCCGGCGTCGGTAGGATGACCGGGCCGGCCCCGGAAAGTCCCCCACGCGGGGCTTGTCATCCGCGAAGGCGGACCTTTGCCTCGCTGCGTCCCGATCCGGCGGACCGCCACGGCCCGGCCCGCGATGAAATTCTCCAAGCTCAAAATTCTCCTGTTTCTTTTGGTGGCCACCCTGACGGCGGCGTTCGCGCGCCTCTCGGGCGGGATTTTCCCCGTGCCGCTGATGGCGGGGATGATCGCCCTGCTGCTGGTGGACGGTCTGGTCGACGGCGAGATTCCCTACGGCGGCAGCCTGACCGGCAAAAAAATCAGCCGCCAGAAGGCCCCGAAAATTTTCTGGGGCGCGATGATCTGCTACGCCTGCTTCCTCGGCATCCTGCTGCTCTTCGGCTTCTCCGGCGTGCTCACCTGGTGACGACGCCGGGCCGCCCGCGCGGGCCTTTCAGACCCCGTGGCGGCGGAGATTCTTCAGCGCCACCTCGAACTCGCGCGGCAGGGGCGCGGTGATGGTCACGGGCAGGCGGGTGACGGGATGGTTGACGGTCAACTCGCTCGCGTGAAGGGCCAGGCGCGCGATCAGCGGCCGCTCGTCGTCCCGGCCCTTGTAGCCGCGTTTCAAATCCGAAAGCCGCAGCTCGATCCCCGGCACGCCGTAGAACGGATCGCCGAGGATGGGCGCGCCCGCCGCCGCGAGGTGGACGCGCAGCTGGTGGGTGCGCCCGGTGAGCGGCCGGCACTCGACCCACGCATAGGCCCGGCCGGTGCGATCGTGGAAACGTTCGAGGGTGCGGAAACGCGTCTCGCAGGCCTTGCCGCCGCGCCGCTTGAACACGCGCATGCGCCCAGGCTGGGCCTCGTCCTCGCCGAGGGCCAGATCGACCGTGAACTCCGCCGGCAGCAGCCCGGACTCGTCGCGCTGGGTGCGGCCGACCTTCATCGCCTCGTCCACTGGCGGCACGTAGCACAGCGCGTGGTAGGTTTTCTGCGCGGTCTTGGACTGGAACTGGCCGGAGACGAAATCGAGCGCGACCTTGTCCTTCGTGCACAGCACCACGCCCGAGGTGTCGGCGTCGAGCCGGTGCACGTTGGCCACGTGTTCGCCGAGGCGCGCATGGACCTCGGTCATAAGGTTGGCGCGGGCCTTGTCCCAGCGATCGGGCGCGATCAGCAGGCCGCTGGGTTTGTCGAAGGCGATCAGGACATCGTCTTCATGGAGGATGGGCGGGAGCATGGGGCGGGACCGCGCCAAGAGGCACGAGTCCGGCGGTCAGGCCAAGACCCGAAGCGTTAACGCCATCGGGTTTCGTCTGCCGGGCCGACGGACCGTCGGGCCGGGGCGCAAAGTGACGGACACGTTTCAGCCCGGTGAATAGCCGGTTACGCGCTCGGGCGAAACTTGCGACCACCGGATGGGATTCGCTGGAGTCGGCACATTCGTAAAAAACCTCGTCACCCGCCCGTCCTCCTCTAAGCCCTACCGTTCCCCTGTCCGGTTTCGCCGCCGCCTTTTTTCCTTCGTCCATGCCCGCCCTGAGTTTCGCCCCCGCCCTGTCGTTGCTGGCCGCCTTCGGCCAGGTCTCGCCCGCGCAACCGCTGCGCACCTTGATCCGCACGACCAGCCGCCGCTTTAATCCGCCTCGTTTGGAAACGCTTTCGTCGGCGGCGGGCCCGGCGGTGAGGTCGGCCCTGGCGCGCGGCGTGGGCGGCGTGGGCGCGCTCGCCACCGTGCGGCGCGAGGCCCATCGCGGGGCCCGGCCGACCATCGTGCTGGGCGGCTTCGTGCCGGACGCCTGCGAGCAGGTCTATCTGCTGCGCGGCTTCCTCGCCCGGCAGGGCAGCGTCTACTTCGTGGACTACGCGAAGGGTGATTTTTCGCTCGAACTGCTCGGCGCGCAACTGGAGGACCTCGTCGCCGAGGTCATCGCCCGGGAAGGCGCCGCGCCGGTGATCCTCGCGGTGAGCTTCGGCGCCGGCGTCGTGCTCGACTGGCTCCGTCGCTCCCGCCTCGCCGGCCGCGCCGCGCCCGTGCTCGCGGGCGTGATGCTGGTCAGCCCGGTGTGCTGCGCCGAGGACATCGTCGCCGCCGGCGAGACCAAGCCCTCCACCCTCCTCGGTCGCGCCCTCAAGCCCATGCTCGACGCGCCCGAGCACGCCAGCGACGCGGCGGTGGAAAAAGCCCGCGCCATCTTCGCGCGTATGTTCGAGGCGGGCGCCCAAAACAAACTCGCCCTCGCCACGCTGATGACCAAAGCCGAGCTCGCCGCCCTGCGCGCGGGCGTGCTGGGCACCATCGCCGGCATCACCCCCCACGGCGCCCTCGCCCGCGTCCGCGCCATGGCCGCCATGGCCTCGCCGACCAGCTACCTCACCCCCGAACTGCTGCCCCTCGCCGACGCCCCCGCGCTCATCCTCTACGCCGAAAAGGAGGGCGCGGTCCTCAGCGAACACGCCACCGCCCGCCCCACCTTCGAGCGCGCCTGCGGTTCCTTCTTCCCCCGCGGTCGTTGCCTCGTGGTCGCCAACCCCCGCGGCGCCCCGGTGCAGCACGCCTCGCTGATCTTCCACGTCGAAAATTTCCTGCCCCATTTCGGTCGTTTTTACCGAAGCCTAAAACCTCGTAAAGTGTTGGAAGCGGCCTGAATTCCCTTGCGGCTCCCGGTCGGGCGGACTTGTTCGTCCGCACCGCTCGACGGTCCTTGAAGATGTTCACCCCGCCCCAGTCGTTGCTCACCCTCGGGGCCGGATGGATGGCCGCCAACCGCGCCCGTCAGCTCCGCGCCCGCGGCTGGGCCCTCAAAGCGCAGGCCGGGGTCGCCGCCACGCTGCGCCAAAAACTCGCCCTCACCGCCTACGGCCGGGCCCACGGAATCGAGCCGGGGCTCACCGCCGCCGCCTGGCGCGAACGCGTGCCGCTGCGCACCTACGAGGGCTTCGCGCCCTACGTGGACCGAATGAAGGCCGGCGAGACCGACGTGCTCTGGCCGGGGCGTTGCGACTACTACGCGGTGTCCTCCGGCACCACCGCCGGCCGCACCAAATACCTGCCCATCACGCCGGACATGCTGGAGCATTTCCGGAAGGCCGGCCTCGATTCCCTGCTCTACTACGCGGCCCGCGCCGGCCACGCGAAAGTCTTCGGCGGCAAACACCTCTTCCTCGGCGGCGCCACCACGCTCTCGCCCCTGCCAGAGGCCGGGGCACGCCCCGCCTTCGCCGGCGACCTCAGCGGCATCACCGCCCTGAACCTCCCCGCCTGGGTCGAGAAACACCTCTACGAACCCGGCGCCGAGATCGCCCAGCTGGCGGACTGGCCGGCCAAAATCGACGCCATCGCGCGTCGCTGCGCCGGCCGCGACATCCGCATGCTCGCCGGCATCCCCAGCTGGGTCCTCATCCTCGCCGCCGCGATGCTGGAGCAAGCCGGCCGCACCGCCGGCGGGAAAAAATTCACCACCCTTCGCGAGGTCTGGCCGCGCTTCGAGTGCCTCGTCCACGGCGGCGTGCCCATCGGCCCCTTCGCGGACGAGTTGCACGCGGTCTGCGGCCCGGGCGTCAACTTCCACGAAGTCTACCCGGCCTCCGAGGGCTTCATCGCCGCGCAGGACGCCGAGGCCAGCGCCGGCCTGCGCCTGGTGGCGGACGCCGGGATCTATTACGAATTCCTGCCCTTGAACGAGTTCGACGAGGATCGCCTCGGCCAACTTGGCGCCCGGGCCGTTCCCCTGGAGGGCGTGAAAGTCGGCGTCGACTACGCCCTCATCATGAGCACGCCCGCCGGCCTGACCCGCTACGTCATCGGCGACGTCGTGCGCTTCGTCTCCACCGAGCCCGCCCGCCTGGTCTACGCCGGCCGCACCAAGCTCCAGCTCAGCGCCTTCGGCGAACACGTGATCGAAAAGGAGCTCACCGACGCCCTCACCGCCGTCTGCACCCGCCACCACTGGCAGGTGGTCAATTTTCACGTCGCCCCGATCTTTATCAACTCCCTCGTCGGCCAGAAGCGCGGCAGCCACGAATGGTGGCTCGAACTCCGCCCCGGCACCGAGGAAACCCCGACCGGCCCGGTGCTTGCGGAGTTCCTCGACGCCGAGCTCCAGCGCCTGAACGACGACTACGAGGCCAAACGCAAGGGCGGCGGCCTCCTGAGCCCGACCGTGCGCCTGGTCATGCCGGGCGTTTTTGAGCAGTGGCAGCGCGCGGCCGGCCGCTGGGGTGGCCAAAACAAAATGCCCCGCTGCCGCAGCGACCGCAAAATCGCCGACGAACTGGCCAAATTCGCCCCTTTCCACGACGCCCGGCCCTGAGGCCCGGTCCAGGGAGCCGAAGGACGCGCCGCACCCGCCTCCGCGATAAGCAAAACTGTCGGCACCCCGACGCCGCTACACCCGAATTTATAGGCGCGGCGTCACCCAAAAGTTTCTCACCGGGTTGGCACGCGCGATGCAAAAGCAGAGGTGTTCTTACAAACACTTCCCTGCCTCGGCAGGGTTTAGGGGTAACATGGATAGCCCGGCCTTCGAGCCGGACTAGAAAAGAAAAGGGCCCGCCGTTTAGGGGTAATCGGCGGGCCCTGCTTGTTTTTGGACCGGGCCGAACCCGGGGACGCGCACATTCGGGCCACACCCGGGAGCGATCATCCGGTTCGCGGCCGCCTTGCCATTGGCCGTTCGACTTTCGGCCCGGGACCCTCAGCTTCGTCCCATGCCCGCCGTCACCCGCCTTCTCCACACCCGCTACCGCGTCAACGACCTCGCCGCTTCGGTGAAATTCTACACCGAGGCCCTCGGTCTCGTCGTCTCCCGCCGCCACACCTCGCCGCGCGGCGCCCAGCTCGTGTTTCTCGCCACGCCCAACTCCATCGAGGAGATCGAGCTCTGCCAGATGCCCCCCGGCGCCGAGCCGGTGAAGGTCCAATCCGACCTTACCCACCTCGCCTTCGAGGTGGCCGACCTCGCCGCCTTCGCCGCCGAGGCCGCCGCCAAGGGCTACCCGCTCTCCGACGGCCCCACCGTCACCGGCAGCGGCTCGCTGATCGCCTTTCTCGACGCCCCCGAAGGCTACGAAATCGAGCTGATCCAGCGCGCGAAGTAAGGCGGCCCCCGCCGCCGCCCGCGCGATGCCCGTGCCCGCCTCCGCGCCTCCCGCCGCCGCCACGGCCGCCTCCCCGCGACCGTGGTTGTTCAACGCCCCGCTCGACCTGCTCGTCGGGTGCGGGGCGTGGTCGCTGCCCTTCCTCGCCCTGGTCTTCTGGCTGCAACGCGACCCCGCCGCCGCCGCCTCGCTCGGTCTGGCGTTCTACGCCCTCGGGTTGTTCTGCAACAACCCGCACTACATGGCGACCCTCCACCGCGCCTACCACACCGCCGGGGACTTCGCCAAATACCGCTTCTTCACCGTCTACGTCACCGCGCTGCTCGCGCTGGTGGTCGTGCTCGTCCACTTCGCGCCCGGTCTCGTTCCCTGGGTCGTGACGCTCTACCTGACGTGGAGTCCCTGGCACTACACCGGCCAGAATTTCGGCATCGCCCAGCTCCTCCTCCGCCGCGCCGGCGCGCCCGCTGACCCCGCCGCCCGCGCCCTGCTCCACGGTGGCTACGTCGCCGCCTTCATCGTCTGGGCCGCCACCCTCCACGCCGACCGCCCCTCCGGCGACCCGTCCTTCCTGAGCCTCGGCCTGCCCGACCGCCTCGCCACCGCCCTCCAGCTCGGCGGCGCCCTCGCCTTCGTCGGCCTCTCGGCCGCCGCGTTCCTCCGCCTCGCCCGCACCCTGCCCGCCCGCGCCCTCGCCGGTCCCCTCCTGCTCACCGTCACCCAGGCCCTCTGGTTCGTCGGCCCGGCCCTCGCCACCCGCTTCGGCGGCCTCGACCTGCCCGCCAGCTACTTCAGCGCCGGCGCCCTGGCCTTCATGCATTGCGCGCAATACCTCTGGATCACAACCTACTACGCCCGCCGCGAACGCGCCTCGCCCACCGTCGCCGCCCCGACCACGCCGCGTTTTTCCTTTTTCCGTTACTACGGCCTGCTCGTGGTCGGCGGCATCGCGTTGTTCATCCCCGGCCCTTGGATCGCGTCGCGCGTCCTCGGCCATGATTTTGTGGACAGCTTCGTCATCTTCATGGCGCTGGTGAACCTCCACCACTTCATCCTCGACGGGGCGGTCTGGAAACTCCGCGACGGCCGCCTCGCCCGCCTGCTCCTCGGCCGCCGCGACCCCGGCGACACCCCCGCCGAGGCCGCCCTCCACGCCGCCGACACCACCCCGCGCCACCACCTCGGCTGGCTCTTCGGCCCGGCCCGCGCCGCCCGCGCCACCCGCCTCGCCCTCGCCGCCCTCCTGCTCGCCCTCGCCGCCCTCGACCAGTGGCAATACGCCGCCACCACGCGCCTCGCCTCCGACGCCGCCCTCGACCGCGCCGCCGCCCTCAACCCCGCCGACCCCCGCCCCGCCTACCGCCGCGCCCAGCGCCTCGCCGCCGCCGGCCGCAACGACGAAGCCGCGGCCATCCTCCGGGACTTGATCGAACGCCACCCGCGCAACGCCCCCGCCCAACACCTGCTCGGCGAACTGATCTTTCGCTCCGGCGACCTCGAGGCCGCCCTCGCCCACTACGATCGTATGGCCGGGCTTTTCCGTCCCGACCTCGCCATCGCCACCAACCGCGCCCTGCTCGCCGCCGACACCGGCCGCCCCGTCCAGGCCGCGGAACGTTTCACCGAGGCCCTCCGGCTCGCCCCCCACCGCACCGAACTCCACGCCCTGCTCGGCGACGCCCTCCTCGCCGCCGGTCGCCCCGACGAGGCCCGCCGCCAATTGGAGTTGTTCTGCACCCTTTACGAAACCGACGCGCGCGACGACACCCTGCTCGACCGCTACCTCGCCGCCGGCCTGACCCTCGGCCAACTTCTCCGCGAAGCCGGCGACCTGCCCGCCGCCGCCGCGCGCCTGCAACGCACCGCCGACGTCGCCGCCACCCGCCACCGCTTCGCCCCCGCCGCCGCCGCCCTGAACCGGCTCGCCGACGTCCAGCAGGCGCGCGGCGATCCCGCCGCCGCGACCGCCACCCGCGCCCTCGCCGCCCGGGCCGAAGGCTACGCCCGCGCGCCCTGACGCGCCCCGAAACCCTTCGCGGGGGAAGGCGGCGCGCTTTCCGCTTCCCCTTTGGTGCGCCGCGTTCTCCCTTCGCGGCCCCGCCGCATGTCCGACTCGTCCTCCCCGCTCCGCATCTCCCTCCGCGCCGCCCGGGCCAATCTCGCCCCGGGCCTCGCCCTGCAAGCTTTCGCCGGCGCGTTGGTGGCGGCCTATTTCCTGCACGATCCGACCCGCGCCGCGCTGGACGCGTTGGCCGTTTTTCGCGAACGCGTGGGGCTGCCCTTCGCGTTGGTGTCCACCGCCTTCTTCGGCGGCCTCCTGCCCGCCCTGGTCATGCGCTTCGCGACCGCGACGCGAGGACGGCGCGATGACTGGCGGCAAGTCTCGGCGCAGACCCTTTTCTGGGCCTACAAGGGCTGGGAGGTATCATTTTTCTACGCCGTGCTGGCGCGTTTTGTGGGCGAAGGCCGGGACTTCGCCACCATCGCCACCAAGACCTTCATCGACCAGTGCGTCTACTCGCCGTTTTTCACCGTGCCCTGCGCCTGGTTTTTCTACACTTGGGTGGAAAAACGATTCTCGTTCGCGGCCGTGCTGCGTGAGTTTCGCCGACCGGGTTGGTATGGCCGGCTGATGCCCCTGCTGGTCGCGGGCTGGGGCGTCTGGGTGCCGACGGTGGCCATCATTTTCCAACTGCCAACCTCCCTGCAGCTACCCCTGCAAAACCTGGTCTGCTGCTTCTACACCCTGATGGTCGCGTTCCTCACGCGCCCCCCCGCCGCCGAGGCAAAATCGACCGCCCCGGCGCGTCGCTAACGAATCAACTCCAGCGTAGCTCGGCCACGTAGCGCCCGCCCATGCGGCCGGCGTAGAAACCCAGGCCGGGATGCGCGGCCGCCAGCGCCCGCACCAGCCGCAAGCCCAGCCGGGTCCCGCTCCGGGCCGCCGCCCCGCCCTCCGCGACGTCGTTCTCCACCCGGCAAATCCGTTCGCCGCCCTCGCGCGCGAGCGTCACCGCGATATCCCGCCGCCCATGGCGCAGGCCGTTGGTGAAGAGGTTGTGGAGGATCTGGCGGAGCTTGTCAGGATCCGCCCGCACCTCGAATTCGGCGGGCGCGACCACCCGCAGAGTCCGGCCCTCCTCGCGGGCGAGCAACTCGTAGACCTCGATCATCTCGCCCACCAGCGCGCGCAGCGCCACCGGTCGAAGCGCGAGCGCCAGCCGGCCCTGCTCCGCCGTCGCCAGCAGG
>JAIXVP010000409.1 GCA_027482905.1 Opitutaceae bacterium | reverse complement strand
GTCATGATGACGATTTTATGGTAGCGGGCCTTGTCGGCGTTGAAGCCGCCGATGGCCTCGCCGCCTTCTCCGATGCCGGCTCCGATGGCGGTGATGAGGGTCCTGATTTCCTCGTTGGACAACACCTTGTCCAGGCGGGCCTTCTCGGTGTTGATCAACTTGCCGCGAAGGGGAAGGATGGCCTGGTAGCGGCGATCTCGGCCCTGTTTGGCGGAGCCGCCGGCGGAGTCGCCCTCGACGATGTAGAGCTCGGTGTTTTGCGGATCGCGTTCGGAGCAGTCGGCGAGTTTGCCGGGCAGACCGCCGCCGGAGAGGGCGCCCTTGCGGATGGTCTCGCGGGCCTTGCGGGCGGCCTCGCGGGCGCGGGCGGCGTTCAAGGACTTGTCCACGATGCGTTTGCCGACCTGGGGGTTGGTCTCGAAATACTGGGTGAGGCCTTCGTAACTGAGGGAGCCGACGATGCCCTCGACCTCGGGGGAGAGCAGTTTGACCTTGGTCTGGGACTCGAACTTCGGGTCCGAGTGTTTGATCGAGATGACGGCGGCGAGGCCTTCGCGCACGTCGTCGCCGGTGATCTGCGGGTCCTTGTCCTTGAGGAGGTTGTTGGCTTTGGCGAACTGGTTGATGGTGCGGGTGAGGGCGGAGCGGAAGCCGGACAGGTGGGTGCCGCCGTCGGGGTTGTGGATCGTGTTGGTGTAGCAGAGGACCTGATCGTTGTAGGTGTCGTTGTATTGGAGGACGACCTCGACGTGGATCTCGATGGGTTTGTCGTCGAGCGTGGTGGTCATCTCTTTGTGGATGCGGACCGGGACGGCGTGGAGGACCTCCTTGCCCTGGTTGAGCTGCTTCACGAACTCGACCACGCCGTCCTTGTAGAGGAACACCTCCGGGGTGGGCACGGAGGGGCGTTCGTCGACGAAGCGGATTTCGAGGCCGGAGTTGAGGAAGGACAACTCGCGCAGGCGTTTGGCGATGGTGGCGGCGACGAAGACGGTGGTCTGCTTGAAGATCTCCGGGTCGGGTTTGAAGGTGACCAAGGTGCCGGTGGATTTGGCGGTGCCGATGACCTCGAGTTTTTTGACCACCTTGCCCTGGGCGAAGCGCATGTGGTGGACGTGGCCGCCCTTGGAGACCTCGACCTCGAACCACTCGGAGACGGCGTTCACGCACTTGGCGCCGACGCCGTGGGTGCCGCCGGAGAACTTGTATCCGCCCTGGCCATACTTGCCGCCCGAGTGGAGGGTGGTGAGGACCATCTCGACGCCGGGGATGCCGTAGACGGGGTGGATGTCGACCGGGATGCCGCGGCCGTCGTCGCGGATGGAGATGGAGCCGTCGACGTGGATGGCGACCTCGATGCGGTGGCAATGGCCGGCGAGGTGTTCGTCGACGGAGTTGTCGAGGACCTCGGAGACGCAGTGGTGGAGGGCGCGCTCGTCGGTGCCGCCGATATACATGCCGGGTTTTTTGCGGACGGCCTCGAGGCCCTCGAGTTTGCCCAGCTTCGAAGCGTCGTAATCGGCGGCGCTGGAAGCCTCGGGCAAGGGGTTGAATTCGTGCGGGATAGGAGGCTGGATCGGGTCGAGGGAATCGGGCATGGGGAAGGTGGGCGGCGAATGTTAAATCTAAGTGTCGAAGGCATCCGAAAAGGGCGGGCGGGACAACGGTTTTCTGTGTGATTTTTGGCTCGCGAAACGATGGCGAAAGGGCGCGAAAAAGCCCGCCCCGGGGAGGGGCGGGCTGGGGGTCCGAGGGGCCGGAGGAACCGGTCGGCGACCGGTTCTACAGCGGGATGTTCTACATCGGAACCATTCTACATCGGATCTTAGGCGCGGCGGCGGCGGGAGGCGGCGAGACCCAGACCGGCGAGGCCGGCGAGAGCGGCGAAGCTGGCGGGCTCGGGGATCGCCGAAGAGCTGTCGATCAGGAGCTGGAGCTGACCGCCCTCGACGAGGCCACCGGTGCCGATGGCGTAGTGGGCCTGGGTGTCGGCCATGAACACCTTCATGCCGGCGACATACCAGTTGGCGGCATCGCCCTCGACGCCGTTGAACAGGTTGGTCACATCGATGATGCCGGAGTGCTCTTCGTCGATGGTGAAGGGAGCGACGGCGGGGCCGAACCGATCGCGATCAGACTCGAAGATCTGCACGGCGGCGGTGGGGTTGCTCAGGTCGACCTGCCAGACCTTGGCGATGTAGGCGTTGTTACCCGGATCTTCCTGGATGTAGACCTTGCCGTCGAGGCCGACGGTCATGTTGTCGAACATTGCGGTGTTGGCGGGGAAGCCGGCGAGATCGAGCTGGGTGCGGTCGAGGACCATCGAGACGGTGCCGGAGAGGAAGTCGGCGTCGAAGTCCAAGCGGTAGAGCTTGGAGGACTGGTGGATGGCCGCGCCGCCGGCATCCGGATCGGCACCGGTGGTGACGAAGAGGAGGGTGTCGGCGTCGAGCCATTGGGCGTCCTCGGGGCGGGCGAAGTTGGTGATGCCGGCGGTGTTGCTGGCGGTCTGGAGCTGGGCCCCGGTCTGGTTGGCGGATACGGCCGTCGCGACGAAGGCGCCGTTGATGGCGCCGGCGTTTTCGAGGGCTACGGCGCCGCCGCTGTAGTTGGTGCCGCCGTTGGTCACCTTGATGCCGTAGAGGGAGCCGCCGGTGAGGCCGGCCTGCTCGATGGCGGTGCCGGTGCCGGTGGTCTTCTTGTCGCCGATGTAGACGTAGACCTGGCCGGGGGTGGAGTCATCGGTGCCGACGACCACGGTTTTGTTGCCGGAGAGGGGGTTGGCGACCGAGTTTTCCCAGGAGAAGCGACCGAGGTCGGGCAACTGATAGGCTTTGCCTGCATCGCTGCCGGTGGCGACGAAGGCGAAGGCGCGGCCTTCGGCACCGGTCTCTTCACCGTTCATGAAAACACGGCCGTTGTATCCGGTGCCGGAGCCGCTGTTGTAGAGGGCGGAGAGGGCGGGCAGATCGGCGGAGCAGAGACGGGCGAAGGCCGTGGTGCCGGCGGCGAAGGAGCTGCCGTTCCAAGTGAAGACGTTGGAGCCAGACTGGATCATGTCCTGGCCGGCGGTGATCTGCAGACTGTTCTTGTCCAGGGTCCACTGGGAGACGAAGCCGCCGGCGGAACCGTGGGCGCGAACGTTGCCCTGAAGGGTGGGGGTGACGCCCAGTTCATGGTTCATGAGGATGGTCACGGTGCTGCCGGAGGAATAGGCGCCGAGACCGTCGGGGATGCCGACCATGGCGTAGCCGCCGACGGTGTCGCCCACGGTGATCAGGGGTGTCGCGGACCAGCCGGCCGCGGTGGGCTCGATGTAGCTGGTCTGGGACGAGATGGTGGAGGTCGGGATCTGGGCAAACGCGGCGCTGGCGGAGGCCAGGGCGGCGGCGAACGAGGCTTTGGCTTTGTGGGTCATGGTAGAGGGTGATTCGTGGATTAAAACACCTCCCGGACTCTACGCTGACTTGGTTACAAAAATGCGGGATCCAGGTGACGATTTGGCGGGGATTGTGAAATCCCGCTGCGTTTCGTTTGTGGGACGGAACAATCGATCTTCTCTGCGCGCGATGAGCGCGCGACACCAATCCCGGATCCGTTCGTTCAATACGGGGTGGCCGCGCACACGATCTGATAAAATCCCTGCGGGGTCGTCATGTCCACGTAGAGGGTGATCGTGGGCGCGAGATTGGCGAAGTTGTTGTTGATGTAGGTGGTCTGGTTGGCCGGGCCGGCGGGGGTGGTCGAAAAGGGGATGATCTGCGCCGGGCCGTTCAGGTCGGAGCGAAACTGGACCTGGTAGGTGGTGTAGATCACTGGATCGAAAACGAGGCTGAGGCGGCGGCTGTTTCCGTTGATACTGTGGACGGTAAGTTGCCGCGCCCCGTAGCTCACCGGCAAGCGCACGACGATGCGGCCTTGGCCGTCGAAACTGGTCGAGTAGCTTGGCAGCGAGTTTTCGGCGGGTCCCCCGGCGAGGGTTCCATCGATCTGGTAGGTCGAACCGTGGCAACCGCAACGGATCAGCCCGAGCGCGGAATCGTAGGCGTAAACGACGCAACCGGCGTGCTGGCACCTTGAGCTGACCGCGTAAAACACGTTGTTCGCCGCACGGCTCAAGACGATCGGGTAATCCAGGCCGACATTCAGCAGGAGCGAGCCGCCGGCATTCAACAGGACCGGAAAATCCCCTGGTGTAAGCGTAAGCAGACCCTCCGGTAGATCGCCTTCGGCGGCGACGATGGACTGGGAGAGACTCGCTCCGCCGAGCAGTGTGACGGCGGTGCCGAGGAAAAGCTGCCGCACCACGGTGCGACGGGTGACGGGAAGAGGCGTGTTCATGGCGCGAGGAGGTGGACGGCCCATGGTCAGTCGAGGTGGCGCCGAGGCCACCGCAACCGGATTTGGCCGGCGTTGCAGAAGCTTCACGGAAAACGGGGATGGCGCGCGCAAGTCTTGCCGTCGGCGGGGCGCTCCCACCACGGTGCGTGGTCGTCGTCCCCTTTTTCCGCCCCGTGAAACTCTCCGTCAAAGTCGATTATGCCTGCCGCGTGCTGGTGCAGCTCGCGCGCATGGACGGCCGCGAGGGGCTGGCCCACATCGAGGAACTGGCCCGCATCGAGGCCGTCCCGGCGACCTACCTCGTCCAGATCCTCGGCGAACTGCGCAACGGCGGGCTCATCACCAGCCGGCGCGGCAAACAGGGCGGCTACGCGCTGGCCCGCCCGCCGGCCACCATCTCGCTCCTCGACATCGTGACTCTGATCGAGGGCGACGTGCTCGATCTCGGCGGTGCGGTCGAGGGAGCTTCGGGCAAGCGCGTCGCGCAGGCCTGGCGCGAGGTGCGCGGGGTGCTCGCGGCCAAGTGCGCCGAGGTGACGCTGGAGAAGCTCGCAGCCAAGGCGGGCGGAGAAATGTATTACATCTGAGCGGCCGTTTCGGCCGCTCAGATGTAAATCCGAATTACGAAATCCGAATTACGAAAGTTCGAGCCGCTTGCGGTCGGTGCGCGAGGTGGTGGATGGGGTTCCGTGCCGGGCGCGGGCGAATCGGACGTTGAACCCGGCGCGGCGGCGGGCATGCAAGGGAGCCATGCCGCATGCCGTGTTGACCCAGTTGCTGGTGGTGCAGGATCGCGACGCCCGTCGTCGCCAACTCGAGCAGCAGCTCGCCGCCGTCCCCGGCGACCGCGCCCGGGTCGAGAAGGACATCGCCGCCGACAAGGCCGGGATCGACGGCGCGCGCGACGAATTGCGCGGGCTGGAGACGAAGAAAAAGCTGCTCGAGACGGAGATCGGCTCGGCCGAGACGAAGCTCGCCAAATACCGCACCCAGCAGCTCTCGGTGAAAAAAAACGACGAGTATCACGCGCTCGGCAAGGAGATCGCCACCATGGTCGCGGAGATCGGCGCGCTGGAGGGGCAGGAGTTGGAGATCATGTATCAAATCGACGAGGCGAAAAAACGTTTCACGGCCGCCGAGGCCGTGCTCAAGGGCAACATCTCCAAGCACGAGGGCCGGCTGGTCACACTGGCGGAACGGGAGAAAAATGTGTCGGCCGAGCTCGTCGAGGCGAGGGCTGCGACGGCGGAGTCGCGGGTCGGCCTGCCCGAGCTCACGATCAAAATCTATGACCGGGTGGCGTCCCGCCAATGGCCGGTCGTCGCGCCGCTGCGCGGCGGCAAGTGCGGCGGCTGCCATCTGAAGGTTTCCAGTGAGGCGGAGTCGGGCTCGCGCAGCGCCGACCCGGCCAAGCTCGGCATCTGCGACCAGTGCGGGCGTATCTTGTATTGGGACTACGCGTGAGTTTTGGCCGGCGGGTTGAATCGGATTGAAGCGCCCGGCGCGAACGGCGAGCCTGATTGTCTGATCCCGGGGCGGATGGCCGCTCCGACGTTCTTTCGCATCCCAAGACGCGGGTTAAGCGCCCGCGTCCGGCAGAGAACCTCGTCGGAGAGGAAAGTCCGGACACCGCAGGGCAGGATGCTGGCCGAGGTCCGCGAGGGCCAAGTCCAGGCGGCGCGCGTCAAGGCGCGTCGACGGAAAGTGCCACAGAAAACAAACCGCCCGAGGGGAAACCCGAGGGTAAGGGTGAAAAGGTGGGGTAAGAGCCCACCGCGTCGATCGTGAGGTCGGCGGCACGGTAAACCCCGTCCGGTGCAAGGCAAAATAGGCGACCGGGCGGCTCGTCCAATGGTCGCGGGTATGCCGCATCCGCCCCCGCGCAAGCGAGGGGCGGGCAGGCCGGCCGCGAGGCCGGCGTTGAGAGAAATGGCCGTCAACCGGCGCGGCGACGCGCCGGCCACATAACCCGGCTTACAGCCCCGGGATCAGACTTTTTCCAGAATGGGCGCGAAACACCCGCGGCGCGCGCCGGGACGCGCGCGGTTACTGCATCATCATCGCGTCGCCGCCCTCGGACGTGGCGGGCGCGGTGGTTTTATCCGGCGCGGGAGCGGGCGTGGTCGACGCGGGAGGGGTGGCGGCGGCGGCTTCGGCCTCGCGGGCAGCCTTTTCGGCGGCGGCGCGGGCCATGATCTTTTCGCCGTCTCGTTCGGAGCGTTCCTTTTCCATCCCGAGCTTGGCGTCGGCGGTCTCGGACTCGTCTAGCCGGCCGTCGCGGTTGGCGTCGAATTTCGCGAGCAAGGCGTCGCGCTCGGTTTTGCGTTTCGCGCGAACGGCGGCCTTGTCCGCCTCCCACTTGGCGACCTCGGCCGTTTCGAGCGCGCCGTTTTTGTTTTTGTCGTAGCGTTTCAGCACCGAGGCGGGGACGGGCGCGGGCGTTTCCTCGGCGTGTCCGGTTGTGGCGGCGGCGGCAAAGAGCCCGGCGGCCGCGAGGAGCTGGCGAAGCGGAAAGGGCGGGGTCTGCATGGGGTGGG
>JAIXVP010000280.1 GCA_027482905.1 Opitutaceae bacterium | reverse complement strand
CGCCGCCGAGCTTTCCGCCGCGCTCGAACCGGCGGACGTCTCCCGATAGGCCCGCCAACGCGCCGCCAACAGGCGAAGGGCCTCCCAGGCCAGATACAGGGTCACGCCCAGCACCAATCCGTTTTCCAGCCCGAGCGCCCACGCGGAGGCCCGCAGGGCGGCGAGGGTGGAGATTTGCATCATCGCGGGGTGGAAGACCGCGAGCCACACCGTGACGATCAAGCCGCCCGCCGCCCAGCGCGCCTGCGTTCGCGCCGGCCCAGCCGGACCCTGGGCCGCACGCAACCAGGCCGCCGCCGGCAGGAGCAGAAGGATGATCCGGTAGCAAAAATTGGTATTCACGGCGTAACAGAGGAGCCACGCCCCGGCCCCGGCCAACAACCAGGCCTTCTCCATCGGGTCCGTCCCGCCCACCGGCACCCGAAGCCCCTGCCAGGCCCGCCAAACCCAAAATCCCAGCCCAAGCGCCAGCCCGGCCCCCAGCCACCCGTGCAACATGGCCGGATTGCGCCAAAGATACGGAATCACGGGCAAACCGTAGGCCTGGGCGGTGTCGACCCGGGGCACGAGCGCCAAAGCCCGCAAAAACTCGTCCCCATGGATCAAAGCGATGGCGACGAAACCCGCCGCCGCCAGCCCCACCCAGATCGCGTCCCGCGCCCGACCCGCCGGACGGGCGGCGAGCAACAAACCTGCCGCCGCCACCGGATAGATTTTGAGCCCGGCCGCGAACACCAACACCGCGGTCGCGAGCGCGCGCCCGGAAAGGCCGCCCCGGCCCGCCGCCCAACCCGCCAGCGCCAGCGACAACACGATGACCAGGTCGTTGTTGCCCCGCTCGTAAGCGAGCAGGAAACCGGGCGCGGCCAGCACCGCCGCCGCCGCCAACGCCGCGCCGGGCCCGCGCGGTCGAAGCATCCAGGCCCCGGCGGCGAGCGTCGCGAAGGTCAAAACGAGCCCCGACGCGACATTGTGTTCGCGGGTCAGGCCCAGCCGCGAAAGCCCGAGCCACCACGGCCCGTAGATGTGCGGCCGGCCGAGCGGGTCGAAGTAATTGGGAATCGAATACGGATCCGCCCCCGCCGCCCGCGCGTCGCTCGCCGCCAGCACCGCGAACCAGTCGGCGAAGTAGGGCTTGAGGTGGAAAACGCCGAGCCCCAGCCAGAGCGGTTCGTGCAAGACGCAGGCGCAGAGCAGGGCGAACACCAGGGCCGCGCTCGCCGCCGGCCACAGCCAGGCCGGCCGCGCCCCGACTGACTTCATTTCCCTGCCTCCGCCACCGGGCGACCCGGTTGCGGGAAGCAGCGCAGGTTGCGCACCCCGAACCAGGTCATCCGCAAAAGGATCCACCCGTGGCGGAAACGGGAGATGTTGGTCTCGCCGTAGGTGCGATCCTTGTAGCGCACGGGCACGTCGCGGATCCTCAAACCGAGCAGCGCCGCCCCGAAGAGCAGGTTGAAATCGCCGAAGGGATCGAAGTCGCCGAAGGGCTTGATGCGGCGGAGCACCCGCGCGTAGTCCGAGCGCAGGAGCATCTTGGTGCCGCAGAGGCTGTCCTTGACCGGCTGCCCGAGGACAAAGGAAAGCGCCACGGCGAAGAACTTGTTGCCCAGAAGATTTAGAAACCGCATGGCCTCGCTTTCCATCGGGTAGACGAGCCGGCTGCCGTTGGCGAACTCGGCCGCGCCCGTCTCGATCGCGGCGAAGAAGCGCGGCAGATCCTCGGGCGGCGCGGTCAGATCCGCGTCCTGGATCACCAGCACATCGCCGGTCGCGGCCGCGAACCCGGCGAAAACCGCGTCCCACTTGCCCTTGCCCGGCTGTTTCAGCACGCGGATCTTCAACGGCCCCGCATAGGCCGCCACCTCGCGCCGGATGGTCTCCCAGGTGTCGTCCTTGCTGTTCCCTTCGACGAAAATCACCTCCGTGCCCGCGCCCAACACCGGGATGCGCTCGAGCGCCGGGCGGATGTTGCCCGCCTCGTTCCGCGCCGGCACGATCACCGAGCAGGTGAGCCCGCCCGGCGGGGCCGGCGAACGCCGGGGACGCGCGGTCAGGCACAGCGTGATACCGAGGTGCCGCAGCAGCGGCAGGCGCACCGCGAAACGATTCAAAAGCGGCGCGAGGAGCGGCACATTCCAGGGCAGCAACTGCTGACGCTCGAAACGCACCACTTCCCAGCCGGCGAGCTCGAGCAGGTTCACCAGATCGCCGTCCGCCAGCCACGCGCTGGCCGGCTGGGGCATGACCCGCCCGGTCCGGACCGCCAGCCGCAGCACCGGCGTCCAAAGCGTGTTCAAGGAGGTGAGGTGCAGCCGGGTGCGGGCGTGCGCGCAGCCATGCAAGCGCTCGAAGACCCCCTGGATGTCCTCCAGGTAACCGGTAAGGTAATCGAGCACGATATGGTCGAACACCTCGTTCGCCGGCACCGCCTCGGCCCGCGCCACCCGAAACGACAACTCCGGCCGGTCGGCGTGACGATCCACCGCCTTCGCGATCATCGCCGGACTGAAATCGAGTCCCAAGCCGCGCGAAGGGCGCAGCGCCGCCAGCAGGTCGCCCGCCCCGCAGCCGACTTCGAGGACGCTCTCGCCTTCCGGGATCTGATGCCGCAGGTGGGCGCGCACCTGGGCGTGAAACCCACGCTGGGCCCGGCGCGCGATGTCGTCGTGACCGGCCACGAAGTCGAAATGTGCGCGCAGCGCATCCGACGCCGAAAGAGGATGGACGGGTTGCGTGGTAGGCTCGGTCATGGCGCGGGAGAGGAGGAAACCGCCGGCGCGGGCGCGGCGTCGACCTTGATTTCTCGCAGCACGGAAATCCGCTGCAAACGCGAGCCGATCCTTCGCTCCGCAATCGGCTCCAGGACAAACTCCGGCGGCATCACATCGGCGCGCACCAGGCGGAGATCGCCCTCGGCGGAGGTCGGCACCAAGGTCTGCGTGACCAGAATCTCCTCGTAGCTGTGGTGCCGGAGGTGAAAGGCCAAAGCGTCCTTGCGCAGAACGCCGCGCTCGATCGTGGTCGCCCCCACCCCGAGCACAAACCATGAGAGCGGACTCTTGTCCGTCAGGACCATGCGCGTGGCCGGGCCCCGTGCCGCCACCACCCTCCGCTCCCAACGCTGGGCCGTCTCGGTGGTGTTGAGCTCGGTCAGCCGCCAGTTCACCGGCAGACCAAACGCCACATAGCTCGCCAGCGCCGCCGTCAAAGCCCCTCCCGCCGCCCGCGTGCGCCACCGCATCGGCACCAAACCCAGGGCGGCCGCGACCGCCAGGGCCAGCAATGCGTGCAAGGGCAGGCTCAGCCGCGAAACCACCGGGTCGCTCAAATCCCCCCAGTAATACGCCATCAGGAGCGCCAGATTGCCCAATACGCCGAGTCCGATCAACAGGATGGCCAGAGCGGTCGGAGACAAAACGAGCCCTTCACGTCGACGGCGAACGGTCCGCCAAGCCAACACCGCCGCCGCGCCGCCCCCGGCCAGGGTCAACCAGATCGAGTTCGCTATGCCGGGCCCGAGGTTGAAAAAATATACTTTCGCGAAAGCCAGGTTGGCCACGAGGTAGTGGTAGGAAAAGCGCGCCTCATACCCGTCGCGGAGCTCCCACAGCACCGGCGTGCCGGATAGGTAGGTGTTGTGCAGGGCGCAGGGGATGAGCAGCAGCGGAGCAGCCAAGGCCACCGCCGGCAGCCGGATTCGCCGGCCACGCCACCATCCCGCCGCCACCACGCAGGCGCCACACCCCACATAGAGGCTCGATTCGTATCGGGTGCTCGCGAGAAGCACCACGGTAAGCAGAAAAAAGCCCAACCGCAGGTCGTCGGGCGACTCCAAGTAGCGAGCCGCCGCCAAGGCCGCCAAAAGGATCATGGCGAGGTTGAGCATCTCCAACCCGGCCCCGGTCGCGTTGACCGCCAGCAAAGAAAACCCGCCCAGCGAGGCCACGGCGACCAAGGCGGGCCGATGGCCGGCCAGACGCCGTCCCAGAACATAAATCAACCCCAGACACGTCGGCATCAACGCGGTGTTGAGCAGGTGGGCGTTTATGGCCCGGTAGCCGGTGACGTCGTGAACGAGCGACACCAGAAAAGGGAAAAAATAGGGACGTTTATCGAGATAGGTCTGAAGCGAACGCAACAAACCCTCGACTTCGTAGGCCCGCCCGAGCGCACCGATCTCACGCTCCATGTGCATGTTCCAGGCGGTGGACTGGATCACGACCTCATCGAATAGAATCTTGTAGGCATAGGGCGTGGTGAGCATCGCCACCGCCGTCAGAACCGTCGTCAGAACCACCACTTGCCACCACTCCGCGCGCGTCGGCCGCCCGGGCGCCTCCCGCCACCGCGCGAGCGCAAAGGATTTCGCCCCCAAGAAGACCCACCACCCAAAGATTCCGGCGATCCCATAGTATCCCCACTCCTTGATCAACTCGCCCGCGGTCTT
>JAIXVP010000015.1 GCA_027482905.1 Opitutaceae bacterium | reverse complement strand
GGCCGGGGCGGGTGGGGGCGAGGCGCATGGGGAGGGGAGTTTATGAAAATCCAAGCTGCGGCGGTGGCGGATTTACTGAAAAGCAATGGGGTGGCGAAACCTGAAAGTTGTCTGACAGCTTGTTGTGAATGGTTGATTTGGGCAAGAAGTGTTTTCCAGTGAGGAAAATTTGCGGCTTGCGTGCTTTTCATGAAAAAAAACACTGACGCGATGTCCATAACGAGTGTTGCAAAGGCGGCCGGAGTATCAATTGCGACGGTGTCGCGCGTTTTGAATGATCCCCATCTGGTGAATCCCTGGACGGTCCGGCGGGTGGAGGAAGCCATGCGGGCCTTGAACTATCGGGTGGCGCCGGCGGCGGAGCGGCGCGGCCGCAAGGCGGATTCACGCGGGCGATTGAGGCATAAGACGGTGGCCTTTTTGTGGACGGGCGGTCGGTCCTCTGCGACCTCGCTGACCGGTATGGACATGCTGCAAGGCGCGTCGGCTGCCCTGCGCAAACATCGAGTCAATCTCATTGCCGATTATGTAGATGCGGACGGGAAGTTGCCTGCGGCGGTGGGGGCCGGGGCGGTGGACGGCGTGTTGTTGCACGGACCGGAGCCGGTTTCTGAAGTGGCGCAGAAGTTGAAGGGAATGCCGGCGGTGTGGCTCTTGTCGCCGGGAGCCAACCATTGGGGCGACCGGGTAAGGCCGGATCATCAGAAACTGGGATTCGACGCCTTGGATTTTTTGGCGGATCGCGGATGCAGGAATATCGTATGCGTGACCTATGCGGACCGTCTGGGGTATTTTTTTGCCATGCGAACGGCGGGTTTCGCCTATCGGGCTGAGCAGCGTGGAGTTACGGTCCGGTGTGGGGGGCGAAGCAGCGGGGCGGCGGAGGATGCGGCGGAGCGGTTCCGTCTCGCGGCGCAGATCGCGGAGGAGTTTACGCAACTCTCGCCGCGGCCGGATGCGCTGTTTGTGGCCAATGAACTGGGGGGGTATTTACATGAGCAGTTGGTGCGGCGGGGCATTGAGCCGATGACTGATTTTCTGATGATCGCCGGAGACCGGGATTTTGCGCCCCAGCATCTGGAACCGGAACCGATCATGGTTTCGGTCCACGGCGTGGATATCGGAAGGCTCGCGGTGGATCTATTGCTCTGGAGGCTTGAGAATCCTGATGTTATGCAAGTTACACAGCTTATGGCATCGACACTGATTGAACCGAAAAAGCCGGTTTAAACCGAAACGGTTTTTTGCGGATATGGAGGGATGATTGCGCCGCGAGAGAAGGTTGTGCGGAATGACCAGCGCCTGTTTTCCGCTGCGTGGGTTTGGTTGAGTGCCCGACTCGAAAAACGTGCCGCGAAAATCATGACCCCAGCGGGGCTCCACTCGATTTTGTGTTCATAAGCCAGAACATGAGATTCGACAAATAACTGAAAATAAACGGTTTGCAATAATCATTACGCGGTTGGACGCCAATGTGTAAGCTAGGTAGCGGGCCACATCGGGTAGAACAAAGTCTCTTCATGCCGTTACGGCCTGCATTTCATGGGTCGATGGTATGGTTTTATGAGTATTGGAAATGTCTGATTAAGAATAGTTTTTGTAGGTGTTAAATCACAGACTAAATTTTCATGTAAATTAATGTAAATATAATATTGTCGTTTGATGGGTTTTCACCCGTTTTCGTGAAAGTTACCCCATCATGAACCAGTTTCCATTCAACACCCGGGCCGGACGTAGAGCCTCGGCGTTTACCCTAATCGAGCTCCTGACGGTGATCGCGATCATCGGAATTTTGGCTGCGATTATCATCCCTACGGTAGGTTCCGTGCGAGAGTCGGCACGTGGCGCGACCTGCAAGAATCGGATTCGGCAGTGGTCCACCGCGTTCATGCTTTACGCGAACGAGAATCGCGGAAGCTACCTCGTGTTCAACGCCCCCAGAAGCCAGCCGTGGTGCCAAGTGGGCGGAACGACCACCGAAGCGCCGCCCTACACCCGCTACATGAACGCCGGGGCCACGCAGGGCACATCCCAGTCCTTCGGTGACTTTCACAATTGCCCTTCGTTCGACGACGCCGCGGTGCGGAACATGAACAGCCCGCAACGGACCTGCTTCGTCGCGATCGTGCCGCACGTGAACGGGGTTTCGGTGGACGCCGCGAAGGTCCCGCTCAATCGCGCGACCTCGCCGTCCAAGACCATGATGCTGATCGAGCGGGCGCACAATCAGACGACGGGGCTTTTGGCCGACGTTTCGGCTCCGGGCGGGGCGAACGACCTTTCCCTGC
This sequence comes from Opitutaceae bacterium, assembly GCA_027482905.1. GTDB lineage: Bacteria > Verrucomicrobiota > Verrucomicrobiia > Opitutales > Opitutaceae > IMCC26134_A. Next base: position 8,904 of record JAIXVP010000015.1, on the reverse strand, counting down.
GTATCGAAAACGCCAACACGGTTCGCGGGCAATACCCGTCGTTCGCGCGCCACAAGGGCAAGGCCAACGTCGTGTTCATGGACGGACATGTCGCGTCGATGGCGTGGAACGACGGCAACCCTAACACCTCCCTGATGCGTGATCCGGCTTCCGGCACCAACGGTCAGTTCAACACCGATTGGTTGAGCCTTACCCGCTAGCATCGCCACTTCCGCCCCCCGGGGCGGCGCCTCGGTTTTCGGCCGTCGACTTCGTTCCCGTTCCCACCCGCTTCCACCCCAAACCCCGTCTGGTTCCCCAACTCCATGCACTCCCTTCCCGCCTCCTTTGTCTCCCGCAAGTTCGGTCTCGCCCTCTTGCTCGCGTCCGGCGCCTCGCTGCAGGCGGCCGATATCTTCAAGGCACCCAATGCCCTCGATCTAGGCTCCACTGAGAGTTGGATCGGAGGCGCTTTGCCGACCGACGTCGATGTCGCGGTCTGGGACTCGTCCGTGCCCGCCGCCACCGCCGCCCCCTTTTCCGTGAACGCCTCCTGGAAGGGTCTTCGCATCGCCGGGAACAACAGCGGGCAAGTCATCGACAGCTTCTCGACCGTCGGCGCCGGCGTGGAGCTGACCCTCGGGAGTTCCGGTCTGGACGCCGGCTCCGCCGCCTCAGGGACCACGTTTCTCCTGGACACGCCCACGGTGGTTTTGCGCTCCCGCACCAGCCAGACCTGGACGGTGGGCGACGGTGCGACCATCCATCTCTTCGGCCCCCTCCGCCGCGGACTCGGGGACACGGCGGGCGGACCGTCGCCCGTGGGCAACGGCTTCAGCGGCGGCAGCCACGTGCACTTCAACCTGACCGGGACCGGCGCGGTGAAGCTGGACGGAGGCGTCGCCACGTATTTGGGCGGCACTACGGCCAACACGATCATCCCCGGCGCGACGATCGGCTCGGGCGCCGGACTTGATTTCGCGGCGATGAACTCGTCCAAGAACGTCGTCCCCCTGCATTCCTTGACCGCCGTGGGCATTCCCAGCGTCTCTACCGTCACGTCCCTTCCCGGCGTCGGCACGTTCCAGACCGTGCCCTTGACCAACCTCACGTCGGCGGCGAGCCCCGCGATGGGCAGCGCCACCTCCGGGCAGAATCTGGCGAGTGTGCTGAACGTCGTGAACCAGCGCCAGACCTCCGGTGCCAACAGCGGCAAGCCCGTGACCGGCGTCGCCTTGGCCAACGGCTGGATTCCCCAGGGGCTGCGTTTCTCCGTGCCTCGTCTCGGGTCCGACAATCCGGCCGTGGGCTACGATGCAAATGTCCCCGCCACCTACGGCGACTGGACCGTCAACATCCCGTCGGGCACGGTTACGATGCCGACCGGCTTTATGGTCACCAGCGGAGTGGGCAAATCCAACGTCATCCTCAACGGCGCCGCGACCACCCTCCGCATTGGTAACACCCCCTGGCTGCTCAGCCTGCACCAAGACAACGCCGCCGCCGATCTAATCATCAACACCGCGACGATATCCTCGACCCATACGGCCAACTCCTCGGTGCTGAAAACCGGCGCCGGTCGCGTCATCGTCACCTCGACCTACAACCACACCGTAAACAACGCCAGCGTCGGCGGCGGGCTCGCCATCCATGGCGGCATCTACCAGGTCGGCAACAACACCGCCACCGGTAACCTCCCGCTCGGCACCATCGCGAACCAGGCCTCCCTCGTTTTCAACCGCACCGGCACGCTCGCGGTCGCCAACGTGATCACCGGCTCCGGTTCGTTGACCAACAACGGCAGCGGCGACATCCAGTTGTCGGGCGCCAGCGACTACACCGGCGCGACCAACTTCAACGCCGGCACCGTCACCCTGCTCGGTGCCTCCTCCCTCGGCAACGGTGGCGCGCTGAATTTCGCGGGCGGCAAGCTGGTCTTCGGTTCGGGCATCGCTCCCGACCTCTCCGCCCGTTCCATCACCTTCGCCTCCGGGTCGAGCATCCTCGACGTCGGCGCCAACACCGTATCCTTTGCGAACAGCATCGGCGGGGGCGGCGCGGGCGGATTCACCAAGGCCGGCGCGGGTCTCCTCGGTCTGGCGGGCGCGAACTCCTACACCGGCGGCACGACCGTCTCCGCCGGCACCTTGCTCGTGACCAATTCCAGCGGCTCCGGCACCGGTTCCGGAGCGGTCACCGTCGGCGGCTCGGGCGTTCTCGCTGGCTCGGGCTCGATCGCGGGCGCGGTGGGCACCTCCGCCGGGTCGAAAATCGTGCCCGGCAACTCCGGCGTCGGCGACTTGACCGTGGGCGGTCTGGCGCTCGCGGCGGGGGCCAGGCTGGAGTTGGAGATCAACCCGGCCGGCGGCAACGACCGCATCGTGGTTCAACCCACCGGCAGCCTTACCCTCAACGGCGGCGAGGTGACGCTCTATCAGGCTGGCGGCACTTCGCAGTTTTCCACCCCCGGCACCTACGATTTGATCGAGTATTCCGGCGCCATACAAGGCGCGGGCGTCAGCTCACTCTCGGTCGTAAATGCCGTCGCCGGTTATGATTACACCTTCTCGGCCGCCGCCGGCAAAGTCTCCCTGAGTGTCGCCCAGGGCGCCGTCCTGACGAATTGGACGTCCACCGCCGGTGGCAGCTGGGGCGGTGCGGGATCATGGTCCAACGGTTTGCCTTCAGGCAACTTCATCGCCCGGATGAACACCGAGCTCGCCGCTCCCGCCACCGTCTCCCTGGACGGTAATCGCAGCGTGGCCGGTGTGGTTTTTGCCAGCGCCCAAGGCTACACCCTGGCCTCCGGAACGCCCGCGAACAGCACCCTCACCCTGAGCAACGGAGCCCGCTCGGCCTCGATCGCGGTCAACGTCGGCGACCACGGCATTTCCGCACCTATCACGCTCTCCTCACCGTTGGCCGTGGCCACCGACTCCGGCACGTCGCTCGCCCTCTCCGGGGTCGTCTCCGGCGCGGCCTCCCTGGTCAAATCGGGCCCGGGTCGTTTGTCGCTGACGGCGGCAAACACCTTTTCCGGTCCCGTCACCGTCAACGGCGGCGTGCTCGCCTTCAGCTTGCCGAGCTCCCTGGGCACCGGTTCGCCGATCACGTTGGACGGTTCCACGTTGGAGTATGGCGTCGGCAACACGGCGGATCTCTCCGGGCGTTCGCTCACCTTCGGGGTGAACGGGGCCACCATCAACACCAACGGCAACGATGTGGTCTACGCCGCGGCGATCGGTGGATCCGGTGCGGGTCGTCTCACCAAGTCCGGCGTCGGCTCGCTCACCCTGCTGGCGACGAGCACCTTCACGGGAGGCGTCCGTGTGGCGGCGGGCGAGCTCTCCATCGACGCGGCGGACCGCCTGGGCTCCGGCGCGATCGAGCTGGATGGCGGCGTGCTGGACATCAACGCCAGCCTGAGCCTCCCGTCCGGCCAACCCGTCAGCGTGGGCGCCGCCGGAGGCACCATCGCCGCCGCCGCCGGCACGACCGTGACCCTGGCGGGCGCCGTGCAAAACGTCGTCGGCGCCACGGGCGCCCTGACCCTGGCGGGCCCCGGAGCGTTCGTGCTCGGCACGAGCAACCTCCACACCGGCGGCACCACCATCAACGCCGGCGCCTCGGTCGGCTTCGCCTCCGGTCTGACTCCTTTCGCCTCCGGTCCGATCACGCTGGCCAACGGCAGCCTGACTACACCGGCCTCCCACCTCCTCGACGCGAATCCGTTGACCATCTCCGGGACCAGCAACCTCACGGTCGGCAACCTCGGCACGGTGGGGACGATCTCGGGCACGGGCACGCTCACGGTTTCCGCCCCCACCGCCACGCAGACGGTGACGCTCAACGGCAGCCACTCCGGGTTTAACGGTGAGATCGTCGTCAGCGGCTCCAGCTTCGTTCGTTTCAACAGCGGCACGAACGTGGGTGGAGCCAACGCTCTCTACACGATCCAGTCCGGCTCGTCGCTGGTGCGTCGTTCCACCGCCGCGACGATCGCGCTCGGCGGTCTGGCCGGCGCGGGCACGCTGCGCGGCGGCCAGACCACGGCCGACACGGTCAACTTCCAGATCGGCGCCAAGAACCTGGATACGGTCTTTGCCGGCACGATCATCGACGGTGACACTCAGGTCGGTCTGGAGTCCACCCGCCCGGTCAAGGCGCGCATCACCAAGCTGGGCACCGGCACCCTTACCTTGTCGGGCGCCAGCACCTACACCTCCACCACCACGGTGGACGCCGGCACGTTGTTGGTGGACGGTTCGATCGCCAGCATCGACGCCGTCACCGTCAATCCGGCCGGCACCCTCGGCGGCGCGGGCACGATCGCCGGCCCGGTCACGGTGGCCGGCACCTTGCGCACCAACCCCACCGGGTTGCGTAAGGGCACGCTTGCGCTGGGCTCGTCGCTCGATCTGGCGATTTTTAATGCCGAAACCTCGACCGTCACAACCAAGACGCGTTTCGACTTCGGCGGCACGACCTCCCACCGCGTGGTGGGCGTTTCAGTGGCCGGCGCCCTCAAATACGGCGGCGCGTTGGAAATCGCGATTCCCGGGACGACCTTCAACGGCACCTACGCCCTGTTCGCCCCGGCGGCCGCCCCGACCGGCGACTTCGCCTCGATCACCGTGCTCGGCGCGGCCGACGCGGTCGTCGCCACGCTGGTTAACAACGGCTCCGGCGTGTTTACCGGCACCAACGGCGTGATCGGTTACACGTTCACCGCCGCCACCGGCTCGCTCGCCATCACCGGCGCGGCCACGCCGGCTGGTGTGCCGTCGGCGCCTGCGGTCACCGCCACGGCGGGCAACGCGCAGGTCGCCCTCTCCTGGATCGCGACCGGCGCCACCTATGACGTCTTCCGGTCAACGACCGCCGGCACGGGCCACACGCTCGTCGCCGACGACCTCGCCACCGCCGCCTTCACCGACACCGGCCTCACCAACGGCACGACTTACTTCTACTACGTCGTGGCGGCCAACGACGCCGGGGCCAGCCCCGCCTCCACCGAGGTTTCGGCCACCCCCGGAGCCGTCGTGGTCAACCCGCTCCAGTCCTGGCGCCAGACCTACTTCGGCACCACGGCCAACACCGGCAACGCGGCCGACGCCTTCGACTTCGACAACGACGGCCGAACCAACCTGCTCGAATACGCGGTGGGCTCCAATCCCACCACGGCCGACTCCGGTCCGGGATACACGGTTGCCTCGGTGGCCGGCCAGCTCCGGATTACGTTCAACCGCATCGACGACCCGGCGCTGACCTACACCGTGCAGGGCCGCGATGATCTGACCTCCGGCACCTGGACGACGTTAGTTCCGGTTGCTGGCAACAACCCGATCAACGGTTTCACCGGCGCCCAGGCCGGGGTGCTCGAGACCGAGTCCGTCACCGTCGTCGATCCCGTCGTGCTAGGGCCTTCCGCCCCGCGCCGCTTCCTCCGCCTCCAAGTCAGCTACTGATTCGTTTTCCCCAATAGTCCATACCTCAAATGAAACACAAAACACTCGGATACCTCCTGCTGCCCGCGCTCCTCGCGGCGGGCCACGCGCAAGCGCAGACCACCATTGTTCGAGCAGATACCCTCACGACCACTGTTGCACCTGTTGTGACACTTAACAGCGTAGGCGCTTGGGTTGGTGGCGTCATTCCCACGAGCGCTTCGAATCGTGTGGAATTCAACAGCACCCTGGCTACGGCTGCGAATGGCAACAATCAGCTTGTTGGCGGAGGCGTTTCCGCCTTGCGATATACTTTTACCAATCCCGCCACCACCAGCGGATTGATGGTATTCGATTTTCAGAATAACAATAATCGTCTAATCACGTTGGGAGGTAACGCCAATACCGACCAGACGCTGTTGGATATGAGCTCATCCACCGTGAACGTCGCATTCGGCACAGCGACGCAAACTGGAGGAATCTACCGTATCGGTGGCATCGGCGCCCTCACCCATAACATCGGATCCGGCACCACGTTCACGCTTCGGGTTCCCGGCTTCACGACAGCCTCCAACCAATCGGTGGCGCAGACGAAATACATCAATTTCATCGGCGCAGGCGCGGCGGTCATCAACTCAGCGTTTCAATACAACGCCGCCGCCGATCTGACGCAAACCACGCCTACCAATCACGCGCAGCAAGCCTACATGGGCCTGTCCATCGCGGGGGCGAACGTTACGCTGAACGGCGCCAACAACTGGCTCGCGACCACGACCACCCACGCCGCCGGCAACACCGCGATCACCGCCGGCACGATGAAGTTCGAGATCAGTTCGGGCACCTTGAACATCGGCAACAACGACGCCCTGCGCAACGATGCCCGCATCTCGGCGGCGCGCTCCACGGCGTTCTCCTTCAAGGGCGGCACCGTGACGGCCAGCGGGGCGGACCGCACCATCAGCACCGCGGGCGGTTTCGCCTTCGATGGTTCGACCACGTTCTCCGGCGCCAACTCGCTCACGGTCAACAGCGCGGCCACGCAGGCTTCCAACTCCACCTTGACCAATTCTTTGGATGCCGGAAAGACCCTGACCATCGCCCAGTCCGTCGCCCTGTCCAACGACGCGACCGACCGCACCCTCACCATCGCCGGGGCCGGCGACACCCTCATCTCCGGCGCGATCGGCAACGGCGGCACCTCCACCGGCAGCGGCCTCGCCAAGTCCGGCGTGGGCACGCTTACGCTGAGCAATACCGGCAACAGCTTCACCGGCCCGCTCACGATCAACGCCGGCGCGGTCAAGTTGGGCGCTTCCAGCGTGCTCGCCGACACGGCCGGTTTGGTTCTCAACGGAGGCACCTTCGATCTCAACGGCTTCAACGAAACCCTGGGCGGTCTGACGCTCTCGGCTAGCAGCACGCTGAGCATCGGTTCCAACTCGGTGTCGTTCCTCGACAGCGCCAGCAACGCCTGGACGGGTTCGCTCAGCATCAGCGGCACCCTCCTGGCCAACTCGGTGCGCTTCGGCACGAGCAGCGCGGCCCTGACCAGCCTGCAGCAGCAGGCCATCCTCGTGAACGGTCTGGGCGGCTTCGCGCTGGATTCCTCCGGCTTCCTCGTCTCCGCCATTCCCGAGCCGTCCAGCTTTGCGGTTTTGGCGGGAATCGCGGGGCTATCCATCACGACGCTGCGTCGGCGTCGTCCTTCCGTCCTACCGGGCGCGTCTTCCGTGTGATTGCTCCGGGTAGGTCCATCATGAACACCGCCTCCCCATCGAGCGCTCCGCGTATCGCGCTCATCGGCGTCACCGGTTACGCGGGCATCTATCTCGAGATGCTGCGTCCGTTCTTGAAGCACGGGGAGATCGAGTTGACCGCGGCGGTGATCATCAATCGCACGCAGCCGGCGGCGGCGACCGCCGCCGCCGAACTCGCGGGCTGGGGCGTGAGGATTTATGAAAACGCCGACGCGATGTTCGCGAGGGAAGCGGGGCGAATCGATCTGTGTCTTATCCCGACCGGGATCGCCTGGCACGCCCGTCTCACTGTCGCGGCCTTGCACGCGGGGATGCATGTGTTGGTGGAAAAGCCGCTCGCCGGTTCACGCGTCGACGTGGAGTCCATTCGCGAGGCCGAGCGGGAGACGGGGCGTTGGGTCGCGGTGGGCTTTCAGGATATCTTCTCCGAAGCCGCGCAGGGCTTGCGCGCGGAAGTCGAGGGCGGTCTGCTCGGACGCTTGTTGTCCGTGCAAGCCCTCGGCCTCTGGCCCCGGCCGGTCGCCTACTACACGCGCAACCATTGGGCGGGGCGTTTGCGCGCGGATGACGCGGATGTGCTGGATTCCCCCCTGAACAACGCCTTCGCCCATTTTGTGAACCTCGGCCTGTTCTTCGCCGACGCCGCGCGGGCGACCGAGCGCGCGGTGGAGTTCGCCGACGCCGAGTTGTGGCGGGTCAACGCCATCGAGTCGTTTGACACGGCGGTGGTGCGCGGCCGCCTCGCCGGAGATGTGCGTTTCTGGTTTGGGTTCAGCCATGCCACGCGGGAGGTGCACGAGCCCGAGATTCTCCTCACGGGAACGTTGGGCCGGGCGCGCTGGATCCACGAAAGACAGATAGAGATCGAGACCGACGGCGGCGTCCGGCGGGTGTCCCCGATGCCCGACGCCTTCGGGTTCAGGCAGAGGATGTTTCGCGCCGTGCTGGCGCGTTTGAGGAATCCGGCGGTGCCGGTATGCGACACCGCGCTGGCGGCGAAACACACCGCGTTTATCTGCGATCTGCACGCGTTCGCCGGGGTGGTAGACGTCCCCGTTCACCTGGTGGAGCAGCAGCTTTCGCCCCAGGGCGAGGTGGTGCATCTGCGCGTGCCCGGGCTCGGCGCGGCCATGCGGAGCGCCTACACGACCGGGGGCACCCTGGTCGGTAGCGCAGCCCTGGCCGGGGTTCTGGCGGAGACATAATTGCGAAAGCGGAACGGTTGCACACGACACTTCAATGCGAGTGCGGTCGGCCCGGTGCTCTGGTTGATAAGGTTCGTCGGCCGATAGACTCCTCGGCCCGGCACGGGCCGATGCGGTCAATATCTTGGCCCGCTTTTCCGAAAGGTTAGGACGGTCCTATCCGCGATTGGTGGCGCAATCGAACGGGATGGATCGGCGCGGGCCGAAACAAGATGTAACCCGTGGTGTAAATCCGGCCCCATGATATGGCGGGATGAACTGGACTCGGCGACGGCCCGGGGGGGGGCCGGAGCGCTGGACACCCGCGCGGAGGCGGGAAGCGGCGGGGTCGCGGCTCGGGGCCCGTTCTCGTCGGCCAACCGGGTCACGCGGGCACAAAAAGCCCCGGTCTGGGGGACCGGGGGCCATAAAATCGCGGGATGAACGGGACTCGGCGACGGCCCGTGGGCCGGAGCGCTGGACACCCGCGCGGAGGCGGGAAGCGGCGGGGTCGCGGCTCGAGGCCCGTTCCCGCCG
>JAIXVP010000065.1 GCA_027482905.1 Opitutaceae bacterium | reverse complement strand
GTCGCCGGCCGGCTCGTCGCCGAGGGCTGCCGCCTCGTCACCCAGGACGAACCCGCCATCCGCCGCGAGGTCGACGCCCGCATCGCCCGCCTCCAGGCCGCCGCGACCGCCGACCACCCGCCCACCCTCGTGCTCTGAACCGCGCCGCCCCCGCCCTCGCGTTCAACCCTTCCCGAACCGCTCCCGCCATGCTCGTCACCCGTCAGCCCCTGCTCCGCAAGTTTTGGTATCCCGTCATCCCGCTCGTCCTGCTCAAGGACGGCCCCAAGGCCTTCACCCTCCTCGGCCGCGAACTCGTGCTCTGGATCGACGGCGACGGCCGGCCGGTCGCGATGGACGACCGCTGCCCCCACCGCCACGCCAAGCTCTCCAAGGGCTGGCTCGACGGCGGGCGCCTCCTCTGCGGCTACCACGGCTGGACCTTCGACGGCGCCGGCCGCTGCACCCGCATCCCGCAAAAGGACGACGACGATCCCTCCGGCATCCGCGTGCCCCGCTACCACTCCGCGTCCCGTTACGGCTACCTGTGGGTGGCGCTGGAGGACCCGCTCACGCCCATCCCCGAGATCGAGGAGGACTCCGCGCCGGGCTACCGCCGCATCTACGAGTTCTACGAGCCCTGGAAATGCAGCGGCCTGCGGCTGATGGAAAACTCCTTCGACAACGCGCACTTCAGCTTCGTCCACCGCGCGACCTTCGGAAAACTCGACCAGCCCGCGCCGAGCAAGATGAACCTCCATCCCTTCGCCGACGGCTTCGGGTTCACCATGGACACCGTCGTGCCGGTGAAAAACACCGCCCTCTCCGAGCGTTCGCTCAACATGCCCGGCCAGGCCGAGACCGTGCGCCACAACACCGGCACCTGGTGGCTGCCCTTCTGCCGCAAGCTCCGCATGCGCTACCCCACCGGCCTCGTGCACACGCTCATCACCGCCGCCACCCCGATCAACGACTACACCTCGCAGATCATCCAGATCGCCTACCGCAGCGATACCGAGGCCGAGGCCAAGGCGGCCGACATCATCGCCTTCGACCGCGCCGTCGTGACCGAGGACCGCGAGGTGCTGGAATCGACCACCTTCGACACGCCGGTCGACCTGCGCCGCAAGGAGGAGATGCACATGGCGTCCGACGCCCCCGGCCTGCTCATGCGCCGCCAGCTCCTGGCCAAGATGGCCGAGTTCGGCGAGGAGGAGGCCCACGGCGGCGTCGGCCTCAGCTCGTCGCCCGCGCCCGATCACGTCGGCGCCAGCCACCCGCTCGCCACCGCCGCCATGTGCCTCGAAATGACCTACTCCGACGCCAGACCCAATCCGGTCTGAGCGACGCCGAGTCCGAAGCCGCGCATTCCGTGCGAGTAAGCCGCCGGCCCGCCCTCCGGCCCGCGCGCTCGGTCCTTGCCCCCCGCCGGCCGGCCGCCCACCTTGGCGCGCTCCACCATGCCGCTCATCCCGAAGCTCACCGACAAACTCCAGCGCCACCCCAAGCGCGTGGTCTTCGCCGAAGGCGCCGATCCCCGCATCCTTCAGGCCGCCCGCCAGTGGGTGACCCGCCGCATGGGCGCCCCCATCCTGCTCGGTGATCGCGCCGCGATCAAGGAGGTCGCCGCCAAGCTCGATATCAATCTCCAGGGCATGCGCATCATCGAGCCCGCCCGAAGCGAGGACCTGCCGGCCTTCGTCGCCCAGTTTGAGCAGATCCGCCGCATCAAGGGCATCAAAACCGCCGAGGCGGCCGAGGCCCTGAAGAACAACAGCTACTTCGCCACCATGATGGTCGTCACCGGCCAGGCCGACGCCCTCGTCTCGGGCGGCTCCATCGCCGCCGCCAGCGCCCTGCGGCCGATCTTCCAGATCATCCCGCGCCTCGCCGGCGTCGATCACGCCTCGTCCCTCATGGTGCTCGATTTCGACGAGAAAAAGGTCGGCTCCGAGGGCGCGCTGTTTCTGTCGGATTGCGGCGTCATCCCCGACCCCACGGCCGAGCAACTCTGCGACATCGCCCTGTCCACCGCCAGCATCGCCCGCCACCTCACCGGCGAGGTCCCGCGCGTGGCCATGCTGAGCTACGCCACCCACAGCAGCTCGAACCAGCCCACCCTGGTCAAAGTCCGCCACGCCACCGAGCTCGCCCGCGCCAAGGCCAAGGCCCTCCACCTCGAGATGGAAATCGACGGCGAGATCCAGGTCGACGCCGCCCTCGAAATCGCCGTCGCGAGAAACAAAAACGTCACCAGCGCGGTCGGCGGCCGCGCCAACGTGCTCATTTTCCCCGACCTGAACTCCGGCAACATCGCCTTCAAACTCGTCCAGATCCTCGCCGGAGCCAACACCTTCGGCCAGATCCTCACCGGCCTGACCAAGCCCGCCGCCGAGATCTCGCGCGGCGCCAGCGCCCACGACGTTTTCGGCGCCGCCGCCATCGTGGCCACCCAGGCCATCGACCCGCGCCTGCTCCACGGCACCGCCTAAACCCTCCCGCGATGGCCTCCGCCTCCCCGTTGCCTCCGTCCGACGTCCCGGCCGCCGCGCCCGGCGAGTTGTTCCCCACGCCGAACCCCTTCGCCCAGCCCGCCCTACCGCTCCTCACCACCCCGACCAACACCGTCACCAAACGCGTCTTCGTCGCCGCCACGCGGATGAACGACGGCAAGACCACCACCTGCCTCGGCCTCTACGGCGCCCTGCAGACCCGATTCCCCCGCGTCGGCTTCATCAAACCCGTCGGGCAGCGCTTCGTCGAGGTCCAGGGCCAGAAGATCGACGAGGACTCCGTGCTGCTCGATTCGATTTTCCAGGTCCGCGTGCCGATCGAGAGCATGAGCCCGGTCGCGATCGACAGCACCTTCACCCGCCGCTTCCTCGAAAATCCCGATGCCCTCCTGCCCGCATTGGAGGATAAGATCTGCCGCGCCTTCGACCGCGTGTCCTGGGAAAAGGACTTCACCATCATCGAGGGCACCGGCCACGCCGGCGTCGGCTCGGTCTTCGACCTGTCCAACGCCCGCGTCGCCAAGCTGCTCAACGCCAAGGTCATCCTCGTCTCGCCCGGCGGCATCGGCCGCCCCGTGGACGAACTCGCCTTAAACAAGGCCCTCTTCGACCACTACGGCGTGGAGGTGATCGGCGCCATCCTGAACAAGATCGAGCCGGAGAAGATGGAGATGGTCCACCACTACGCGGGCCTCGGCCTCGCCCGCCTCGGCATTCCCCTGCTCGGCGTGCTGCCGATCCAAGCGACCCTGAGCGCGCCCAACCTCGCCCAGATCGCCGAGGAGATCGGCGGCAAGTGGCTCAATGGCAAACGCGGCGGCGCCAAGCAGCGCGTGCAACGCGTGGTGGTCGGCGCCATGTCCGCCAAGGGCATCGTCGATTACCTCCAACCCGGCGTGCTGATCATCACCCCGGGCGACCGCGACGACATCCTGCTCGCCGCCCTCGCTTCGTCCAAAATCTCCGGCGGCGCCAGCATCGCGGGCCTGGTCGTGACCAACGACATCAAGCCCCACCCCAAGCTCGCCGAGCTCCTCGCCCAGACCGACATCCCGGTCATCGCCACCAAGGAGGAGAGCTACGAGGTCACCAGCCGCATCAACCACATGTCGGTCAAGACCCAGCCGCAGGACCACGACAAGTTCCCCATCATCAAGCAGCTGATCGCCGACCACGTCGACCTGATCAAACTCATCGCGAGCGTTTGAGGGAGCGGAAAAAATAGAAGTCAGAAGTCAGGATTCAGAAGTCAGAATCCGAAGGTAACCAGTCAGTCCCTCTGATTCGCGCCACCGGCGCGCGCTGTAAACATTCTGACTCCTGACTTCCGACGACTTGGTCGTCGTCCGCTCCTACCTCCACTCATGACGCGGGTAGCGCCGGCTGAGCTCCGTTTTCACCGTCGGATACATGTCCCGCCAGAAACTCGTGAGGTCGTCCGTCACCTGGATGGGTCGGTAATTCGGCGCCAGCACGTGGATCTTCACCGGCACGCGCCCGCGCCCGAGGGTGAAACGCCCCTCGATGCCGTAGAGCTCCTGTATCCGCGCGGCCATGACGGGCGGCCCCTCCTTCGCGTATTCGAGCTTCGCCTTGCGCCCGTTGGCCATGGTCAGCCGCTCCGGCAGATACTCGTCGAGCACCGCCAGCTGCTCCGCCGTCAACCAGTCGCGCAGCACCGCCATGATCTCGTCCTTGCCCTTGTCCTTCACCGCCCGCGCCCCGAGTTCGCCGTAGCAGATCTGTTCGATGAGGGTGGGCCGGTCCGCGTCCGTGAGCGGGTTGACTTCCAGCTCCGGAAACCACTCCGCCATGCGATTCACCCGCAGGATCCACTGCTCGACCGTCTCGTCCCACGCCTCGATCTTGATCCGCCCCGCCACCACCTCGCGAGTCAACAAGAGCGCCGCCTCCCCCAAGGGCGCCTCGTCGCCGCTCACCCGCGCCTCCAGCACCAGATCGCGAAAGCGCCGCTCGCGGCGGGTGATCACGCGCTTCATCTCGGAATCGTAGACCACCGCGCGCTCCTCCCGGTAGTCGGCCGGAAACAACTCCTTCAGCCACGGCTCTTCCACCGCTGTCGCCAGCGAGAGCAGGGTGCTGACCTCCCCGTCCCCGCGCCCGATCTCGCTCACCTCCGCCACCACCAGCAGCGGTGCCCGCTGAATCGCGCTCTCCCGGGCGAGGAAACCCCGCCGCGCGTGGACCAGTTCGCAGCGCAGCGTGCCGCCGTCGAGCCGCTTGGCCACCTGGTCGGAAAACCCCGCCAGCACACACTTCGCCACCGCCCCGGCCTCGGGCCGCCGCTCCGCCACGTCGAGGCCCTCCTTTTCCGCGATCTCCAAAAACGACGCGAACAGCGGCCCCACCGCCCGCGCCCCCTGCGCGTGGATGCCCAACCGCCGGCACGCGTCGACGCCGTAGTTGGCCTTTTCGGCAAAACGCCACGCGCGCATGAGCAGGAAAAAGTCGCTCTCCGACTCCTCGCCCAGCGCCTCCTCCCGCGCCTCGTCCACCGCCCGGGGCAGACCGCGTTGCAAAAAACTCCGCCCTTGGGTGAGCGCCGCCATCAACGCCACCGCCCGCACGCAACCGCGCGACTCCGCCTCCAGAAACATGCGCGCATAGCGCGGATGCACCGGAAACCGCAGCATGCGCCGCCCGATCTCCGTGATCACCGCCGGGACGGTCCCGCCGGTTTTTCTGTCCACCGCCAGCGCCCCCAGATCGGTCAACAAGTCCTCCGCCCGCGCCAGCGCCTTCGGGTCGGGCTTCTCCAGCCACGGGAACCCCGCCACGTCGTCGATGCCGCTGGCCTTGAGCGTGAGCACCACCTCGGCCAGATCGAGCCGCCGCACCTCGGGCAACTCCTGCGCCGCCCTCTGCGCGTGCTCGCGCTCCGTCCAGAGCCGCACGCACCGCCCCGGCGCGGTCCGTCCCGCCCGCCCCGCCCGCTGGTCCGCGCTCGCCCGCGAGATTTTTTCCACCAGCAGGGTGTTGATGCCGCGGTTGGGATCGAATTTCGCCTGCCGCGCCAGCCCGGCGTCCACCACCACGGTGACGCCGTCGATGGTGAGCGAGGTCTCGGCCACGTTAGTCGAGACGATGATCTTGCGCGCACTGGTCCGCGCCACCGCCCGGTCCTGCGCCTCCGGCGGCAACTCGCCGTGCAAGGGCAGCACGACGCAGCCGTTGAGCGCCCGCTGCTCGCCCAACGCCTGCACCGTGCGCCCGATCTCGTAGGCCCCGGGCAAAAACACCAAAAAATCCCCCTCCGTCTGCCCCGCCACCCGTGCGCACTCCCGCGCCGCCACGTCCCAGACCGGCTCGACCTCGAAGTTGACCGCCTTGGCCAGATACTCGATCGCCACCGGAAAACTCCGCCCCTGCGAGGTGAGAATCTCGCAGGGCGCGAGATACTCCGCGAGGATCTGCGCATCCAGCGTCGCCGACATGACCACGATTTTGAGGTCCGGCCGCGTCGTCGCCTGGATCTGCATCGCCCGCGCGAGCGAGATGTCGCCGTAGAGATGACGCTCGTGAAACTCGTCGAAGACCAGCGCCGCCACCCCGCGCAGCCGCGCGTCGAACGACATCTGCCGCAGCAAAATGCCCTCCGTGACAAACCGCACCCGCGTCCGCGCCGAGACCCGCGATTCCAGCCGGATCTGATAACCCACCTCGTCGCCCAGCGCGCAGCCCACCTCCTCCGCCACCCGTCGCGCCAGCATGCGCGCCGCCAGCCGCCGCGGTTGCAAAACCACCACCTCGCCCGCCTCCAAAAACCCATGCGCGCGGAGCATCTGCGGGATCTGCGTCGATTTGCCCGACCCCGTCGGCGCCTGCACCACCACCCGCCCCGGCCCGCGCAAGGCGGCCACCAGGGCGGTTTCCAACTCGTAAATGGGCAGTTCGCGCGGCGTCATCGGATCGGTATCGTGATCAAAAGCCCGCCAGCCCAACGCCCGTCCCCGCCCGCCGCAAGCCCGCCCACCGCCCCCGCCGCCATGCGCGAACTCACCCTGGCCTCCCGCCACCCCCGCCTGCGCCTCGACCGCCGCACCCTCGCCCGTGCCCTCGCCCACCTCGACGCGGAGTTCCGTTTCACCGCCGCCGACCTCCCCACCCTGAGCCCCGCCGGCCGCCGCCGCGCCCGCGCCCAGACCGTCGCCAAAACCCACGCGCCTTCCGCCGTCCCGCCCGGCGCCCTGTCCGTGACCTTCCTGACCGACCCCGCCCTGACCCGCCTGCACGCCGATTTCCTGAATGACCCGACGCCGACCGACGTCATCACCTTCGAGGGCGACCCGGCGCTCGACCACGCGGGCGACATCTGCGTCTCGGTCGACACCGCCCTCGCTTACGCCGAAAAACACAAACTCCCCTTCGCCGAGGAACTCCTGCGCTACGTCAGCCACGGCTGGCTCCACCTCGCCGGCTACGACGACCTCGAACCCCGCAAAAAACGCCGCCAACGCACCGCCGAGGACCGCGCGCTCAAACTCCTGC
>JAIXVP010000346.1 GCA_027482905.1 Opitutaceae bacterium | reverse complement strand
CCACCACCAGCGGCATCGAAGGCGCCTGGAAGCCCAACCCCACCACCTGGGACATGGGCTACCTGCAGACGCTGTTCGGCTATGACTGGGAGCTGACCAAGAGCCCGGCCGGCGCCCACCAGTGGGTCGCGAAGGACGCCGAACCCACCGTGCCCGACGCCTACGACGCGTCGAAAAAGCATCGGCCCACGATGCTCACCACCGACCTCGCCCTCCGCGTCGACCCCGCCTACGAAAAGGTTTCCCGCCGCTTCCTCGCGAACCCGGACCAGTTCGCCGACGCCTTTGCCCGCGCCTGGTTTAAACTCACCCACCGCGACATGGGCCCGAAGGCCCTCTACCTCGGTGCCGAGGTGCCCGCCGAGGACCTGATCTGGCAGGATCCGATCCCCACCGTCGACCACCCGCAGGTGGATGCCGCCGATCTCGCCGCGCTCAAGGCTCAGATTCTCGCCTCTGGCCTTTCCATCCCCGAGCTCGTCTCGACCGCTTGGGCCTCCGCCTCGACCTACCGTGGTTCCGACAAACGCGGTGGCGCGAACGGCGCCCGTATCCGCCTCGCCCCGCAAAAGGATTGGGAGGCCAACCAGCCCGCCCGTCTCGCCAAGGTGCTCAAAACCCTCGAAGGCATCCAGGCCACATTCAACGCCAGAGCGTCCGGCGGCAAAAAGGTTTCCCTCGCCGACTTGATCGTCCTCGGCGGCGCCGCCGCCATCGAGGAGGCCGCCAAAAAGGCCGGTCATGCGATCACCGTGCCCTTCGCCCCCGGCCGTGCCGACGCTTCGCAGGAGCAGACCGACGTCGCCTCCTTCGCCGTGCTCGAACCCGTCGCCGACGGCTTCCGCAACTACCAAAAGGCCCGTTTCACCCTTCCGGCCGAAAAACTCCTGGTCGACAAGGCCCAGCTCCTCGGTCTCACCGCGCCCGAGATGACGGTTCTCATCGGCGGTCTGCGCGTGCTCAACGCCAACCATGGCAAGTCGCAGCATGGTGTGTTCACCACCCGGCCCGAGACGCTCACGAACGACTTTTTCGTCCATCTGCTCGACATGGCGCACGAGGTGAAAGCCACCTCGCCGATCGAGGAGCTTTTTGAGCTTCGCGACCGTGCCACCGGCGACGTGAAATGGACCGCCACGCGCGTCGACCTGGTTTTCGGCTCGAACTCCCACCTCCGTGCGCTCGCCGAGGTCTACGCCGAGGCCGGCGCCGAGTCCAAGTTTGTCCACGACTTCGTGGCGGCCTGGAACAAGGTGATGAACGCCGACCGCTTCGACCTGGTCTGACTCCGACTGGTGGTCGGATCGCTTTATTGCCGTCGCTTCGCGACGAGCCGGGGTTAAATTGTGGCCTCACCGCGCCGTCTCCAGACGGCGTAGGTGAGCATCCCGCCAAGCGAAATCATGCCATAGGTTGCGGGTTCCGACACGTTGGGACGCGGAGTGATCGAGCCGTCCGGATTCCAAGTCGCCCCGGCGGAGTCCGCGAAGACGATCCGCGCCAGGGCGGCCGGGCCCGGGTTCGTGTTGGTGTGCAATCCGTCGCTGCCGAACGTCCAGTTTGCGAGCGTGAGCGTCGCGTCGGCGATGAAGCTTAAGGTATCGAGATCCAGCGTCGAGCCGGCCGATCCGAAGTCCACGATGCTGTCGCCCAAGATCACCAGGTCTGAAAGCGTTTGGGTGGTGCCGCCGAGGTCGACCGTGGCGCCGGTCGCCAAGGTCAGATCATTGAAGGCCGCGATCTGGTTGTCGGCTTCGAAGATCAGATCGGCGTTGGCCAACATGATCGCGCTCCCGCCGGTCACCTGCACCGCCGGGCCGCCGGTCTGGTTCAGCACGAGTTCGCCGCCGGTTACCGTCACCGAGTTCAGGTAGTTCGTGCCCGTTCCGGCCAGCGTGGTGGAGCCCGGGCCGGATTGCGTGAAGGCGCCGCCGGCGTTGATTTGAGTCGAGAACAGGGTGGCGCCGGCGTTGGTGATCGAGACGTTGCCGGCGTTGAGTTGCGCCCCCGCCAGGGTGATCGGGCCTATGCCGCCGAGGATCACGGCGGCGGTGCCGGCGTTGATGTTGCCGTTCACCGCCACGGCGCCGGAGCCGTTCACGGTGAAACCTGCGTTGAGCGGGCCGTTCAGCGTTCGTGCGCCCGCTCCCGAGGTTATGACGAAGCCGCCGTCCAGGCTTTGGGTGGTCGTGATGGCGCCCGCGCCGGCGAGGGTGAGGGTGTGGCCGTTGGTCGCGATCGCGTTGGCCAGGGTCAGCGTGCCGGCGTCGCTCGCGGCGGTGGCGTCGGCCCCGAGTTTTAAATCGGCGGCAAGGGTGTTGGTTCCGGAGAGGTTGCGCAGGGCTCCTCCTCCCCCTACGCCCGCGCCGGCGAGGGTCAAATCGCCTTCCGTCAGGATGACGCTCCCCTGCAGGCCGAGCGATGCGCCGGATGCGACGGTGTTGCCGTAAGTCGCGTTTCCGAGCGCAGAGGAGCTCGCGGCGACCACCGTGCCGGCGTTCACCGCCAGGGGTCCCTGCAGGCCGGCGTTGTTTCCGGAGAGGGTGAGCGACCCTGCGCCGGCCTTGGTCAAGGTGATGTAGCCCGACGAAATCGGAGCCGTTACCATCAGGCTGCCGCCGGAGACGGTCCACGTCTGGCTGGAGCCGAGATTCAGCGCCGCGCCGATCGCCTGGCCGTTAGTCGAGGCTTGGACGAGGCCGCCGGTGCCCACCGTAAGGGTGGACCCGTTCGTGGAGCTTAAGTCGAAGGCCGCCGCACCCGACGCGAAATTGAGGCTGTTGACAGTGCGGGCCGAGTCGAGATTGGGCGTCGTCCGGAAGGTGCCGCGGAAGATGACGTTGGCTCCGTTCGCGGGGACGGTGTTGGGGTTCCAGTTCTGCTTTGTGGACCATTGGCTGTTCGAGCCGCCGCCGTCCCAAGTTTGTGCCCCGAGCCCAACCGTCAAAAGGGCGAGGAGGATGGCCCGGCTGGAGTGGCGCGCGCGGCGGTGGAGGAGAAAGGAAAAGGACAAAGGGAAGGGGATGGATGCGGGGCGGAACCATGGGGTTCCTTCGCGTCGGTATGGCGTTCCCGGGCGCCACCTGTGACGGACGCTACGGGTGGCGCGTGGCGGTCAAGCCGCGCAAAGCTTGGAAGATCGGTGGGCCCCAACGCAGTAGAACTCCCAGCGCACCTAGGCGGACTTTCCCGGCTGGTTTTAGCAGCCACAGGAACGGCAGCACGGCGAGCGGTAGGTAGGGGGCGGCGCGGCGCACCAGCACCACCGCCCGGTCCAGCCACGCCACCGGTTGAAGCAGGCGGGCGGCCGACTCGACGCACACCGCGCGCCTCCGGGCGATACGTCCATGCAGGACGAGCTTATGGGCCCGAAGCCGCCTCAGCTCGCGGTTCGAATACAAGCGCGGTCCTCCTCGATTTCCTGGAGGCTGGCCGCGAAGGGTTTCGGTTGGCGCGCTAGGTAACGGCGGAAAGCCACCACGATGATCGTCAGTCCGGCCCCGTAGACTAGGGTCAGGCCGCCGAGCGCGGCGAGACGGGCGCCGTCGCGCAGCGCATACACCAAGGTCAGGCTGGCGAAGGTCAGGGTCATCATGCCGGCGAAAAGGGCCGCGCTGATCCAGATGAACATCTGGATCAGCCGGAGCTTTTCCTCCTGCAACTCGACCGAGACCAATTCCAGCCGGTCCTGCAGCGTCCCAATCAGGGCGTCCCCGAAGGTGTGCAGGGCGCCGAGCAAGCCGGACGGGGGCGAATCAGGGAAGGCCATGGCGGGCAGTCTACTTCGCGCCCCGGCGGCCGAGGAGCACGCCGACCAGCAGACCGACGCCGGCGGCGATGGCGATCGATTGGTAAGGGTTCTCGCGGATCGCGTCGTCGGTGCGCTTCGCGCCGGCGGTAACGTTCTTTTTGGTGTTTGCGTAGACTTCGCCAAATCGGTGTTGCGCGGCCTCATAGCGATTGCGGATGCCATCCACGGCTTCGGCGGTGTGGTCGCTGACGGAGGATTCGAACATTTTCTCGGCCTCGACGACCAAATTTCTGAGGTCGGTTAGGAGGTCGGCGGGCGTCTGGGAGTCGGTGGCGAGGCGGTTTTTCATGGGAACGAGGAGCTGAAGGAGACCGGGTGACGTCGCGGTCGGCGTGTTTGCCGTCGGATCGAGCTGTCTCCAATCTAAGGATACGCCCGCTTGATTTGGTTCACCATGGGGTCTTCAAGGTATGTGGATGCTACCGGTGCCCATTGAAACGTATTAGACCGTAATAGAAAATAGTTTGTGGAAACTTTCTTATGTTCGATGTCGTTTGATGTTATCGAAAATGCGAAACCACGACCCCTCCGAAAATTGATTTCTAGATTGCCCTTCGGAACGCCTGTAGCGGTCGCCGCATTCGACACGTGGGGATTCTCGATTGGTGAGGTGTCTCTTTGTGAGTCCTGTCGTAGGGATCCGCCGCAGAAGATTATTAATTTATACGATAGGTAATTGACTATCAACGCTTTATAATTTTAAGACAAAACAGGCTTGTCGAAGGTAGCGGGTTTTTCATTGTCCGCCCTCCCTTGGACCGGGCGGGTAAAACCGACCGGGCGAAGGGGTTCATTGCAGGTTCGGGCCGCTGAAACTTTTTCT
>JAIXVP010000180.1 GCA_027482905.1 Opitutaceae bacterium | reverse complement strand
TTCAAGCACACCAACACCGTGCTGCCTTCGTGCGCCGCCACGCCGAGCGCCAGCGGCACGCGGCCGAAGATCGTCGCCACCGCCATCACCGCGACCACGCCGAGCGCGATGACCAGGTTCTGCCGGATCACCGCCCGGGCGCGTCGGCTCAGGTCGAGCGCGGTGAAGACGCCCTCGATGCGGTCGTTCATCAGCACGATCTCCGCCTGCTCCAGCGCCGCGTCGCTGCCTCGCGCGCCCATCGCGATGGCCACGTCGGCCGCCGCCAGGCTCGGCGCGTCGTTCACGCCGTCGCCCACCATCGCCACCCGGCGCCTGCCGCCGTCCTTGAGCGCGGTCACGGCCTCGACCTTCTGCGCCGGGGACAATCCCGCGCGCACCTCGTCGAGCCCCAGCTCCGAGCCCACCGCCTCGGCCGTCGCGCGGCGGTCGCCGGTGAGCATCACGGTGCGCAGGCCGGCGCTTCGCAATTTTGCCAGCACCGGCGCCGACTCCCGCCGGATCGCGTCCTTGAGCAGCACCCGCCCGAGGTAGCCCGGCCCCACCACCCAGACCTCGGAGAACTCCGCCGCCGAATCGGGCAGCTTCGCAGCCCAATCCTTGAGCGGCCCTTTTTCCAACAATTCCCGCCGTCCCAGCATCACCGGCGCGCCGCCAAGCCGCCCGCGCACGCCCTGCCCGGTGAGCGACTCGAAACCCTCGATCACCCGCTCCGCCACGCTCCGCGCGCGGGCGTCGCGCACGATGGCGCGCGCCAGCGGATGCTCGGAACGGGCCTCCAGGGCGAAGACCAGCTCCATGACCTCGGTCTCGCGGCCCGACGGGAAACTCTCGTAGGCCTCGACCACCATCTCGCCGGTCGTGAGCGTGCCCGTCTTGTCGAGCGCGATCACGTGGACCGCGGCCAGCTTTTCCAACGCCGCGCCGCCTCGAAAAAGCACCCCGCGCCGCGCGCCCCACGCGATCGCCGCGAGGATGGCCGATGGGATGGACAACACCAAGGCGCACGGGCTCATCACCACGAGGAGGGTCATCGCCCGGTAAAACGCCGACGGCGCCGCCGGGGTGCCGCGCCAGGGCTCGATGCCAAAGCCGCGCCACCAGACGAGGAACATCGCCGCGCTGATGCCCAGCACCACATAGGTGTAGACGGTGCCGAATTTGTCGGTGAAACGCTGGCTGGGCGCGCGCATTTTCTGCGCGCCGTGGATCAGACGGATGATGCGCTGCAACGTGCTCTCGGAGGGCAGGCGGGCGACCCGCCAGTCGAGCGTGCCGCCGAGGTTGATCGTGCCGCTGTAGACCGGGTCGCCCTTGGTCTTGTCCACCGGGGCCGCCTCGCCGGTCAGGGCCGACTCGTCCGCCCCGCTGTCGCCGGCCTCGACCACGCCGTCCGCGCAAAACGCCTCGCCCGGCCGCACCCGCACCAGGTCCCCCACCCCGACCTCCTCGACCGTCACCACCCGTTCGCGACCGTCGCCGCCGACCAGCGTCGCCTGTTTCGGCGCGGTCTTGAGCAACGCGTCCACCTCGCGGTGCGTGCGCTCGTTGGCGAAGGCCTCCATCGCGCCCGAGGCCGAAAAGAGGAACAACAACAACACCGCCTCGCTCCAGGCTCCGATGGCCGCCGCGCCCAGGGCGACCGCGAGCATGAGAAAATGGATGTCCAGCCGACCGCGGCGCAGGTTGGCCCACGAGTCGATCGCCGCGTCCCAGCCGCCCGCGACCAGCGCCCCGGCGAACAACGCCGTCGCCAGCCACGCCGGCCCCAGCCCGAGCGCCGCGCACGCCCACCCCGCCATCCCCAGCCCGCCGCAGGTCGCCGCGAAGGCCGCCAGCTCGCGCCAGTCTTCCTCTTCGTGCTCGTCCGCCTCGTCGGCCGCGTCCGCCGCCGGCCAGGCATATTCCTTCCACCGCCAGAGCTTCGGCGCGGTCTCGCAACCGGGCCCGCTGAGCTGCACCACCCCGCCCTCGCGGGTCAGGGTAAATCCGGCCGGCGCCGCCGCGTCCTGCTCCAACTCGGCCGCGATCGCCGCCAGGGTCGCGTCGAGCCGGGCGCGCAGCGCCTCGACGTCGACCGGGCCGAGCGTGGCGAGCTGCACGCGCCGCGCGCCGGCGTCGAGCCGCACCGCGCCCACCCCGGGCTCGTTGCGCAGGAACTCCGCCAGCGTCTCCGTCCAATTGCCGTTCATGCCCTCACGGATATCCGAAAACTCCGGCGCGTCGAGCGCACGTCCCGCCGCCACCAAGTTCCGCGCCGCCTCCGCCAAAGTCCGCGCCCCTCGCCGGGCTTGCGCCGCCCGCCGCCCGGCGCACGCTGCGCCACCCGCCCATGATCGGCCTGCGCGACGACCACGATGCCCTTTCGCCCGACCCCGACGACGCCCCGCCCGCGCCGCTCCCGGTCCGCGCGCCCGAGCTCGCCGCGAAACTCTTCGGCGAGGGCGGCATCCTTCACGTCGCCTTGGCGCTCGAACACCGCCCGCAGCAGGCCCGCATGGCCGCCGCCGTGGCCGACGCGGTCGCCTCCGACACGCCGCTGGTGTTCGAAGCCGGCACCGGCGTGGGCAAGTCCCTCGCCTACCTGCTGCCCGGCATCATCCACGCCTTCGACCAGAAGCGGCAACTGATCGTCTCGACCCACACCATCGCCCTCCAGGAGCAGCTCGACCAAAAGGACCTTCCGCTCTGCCGCCGGGTGTTCCGCGCCGATCCCGCGACCACCCCCTACGCCGAGTTCAAATCCGCTGTCTTGGTCGGCAAGGGCAACTACCTCTGCACGACGCGGCTCGCCACCGCCCTGCGCGACAAGCACGAGCTGTTCGCCACGCCCGAGCACGCCGAGCTTCAGCGCGTCGCCGCCTGGGCCGAGACCACCCCGACCGGCCTGCGCCACGAACTCGTCCCCGCGCCATCGCCGGACGTGTGGGAGCTGGTCAACGCCGAATCCTCCGCCTGCGCCCGCAAATACTGCGACCCCGAGCGCTGCCCCTACCAACGCGCCCGCGCCCGGCTGCGCTCCGCCCACGTCGTCATCGTCAACCACTCCCTGCTTTTCGCCCTCATCGCGGCCGGCGGCGCCACCGCCAATGGCTCCGCCGACAAGGGCGTGCTGTTCCCCGACGACCTCGTGGTGCTGGACGAGGCCCACACCGTGCCCGAGGTCGCGACCGACTACTTCGGGCTGCGCCTTTCGAGCTACGGCGTCGAGCGCATGTTGCGCCACCTCTACAATCCAAAAACCAAACGCGGCCTGTTGCAAAAAATGGGGACACCCGAGGAACGCCAGCTGGTGGCCGACGCGCTCGAGGCCTCCCACCAGTTTTTCTCCGCCCTGCAGGATAACCACCTCGCCCAGCGCCCCATCGTCCGCATCCGCGCGGAGAACTGCGCCGAGTCGTGGCTCGACGGCCCGCTGCTCGCGCTACAGAAGGCGGTCCGCACCCGGGCCGACAAATTCGACGAGGGCCGCGAGCGCGAGGAGTTGATCGAGCAGGCCGGCAAGCTGCGCGGCGCCCAGCTCGGCATCCGCCGTTTCCTCGCCCTCGAGGAGCCGGAGAAAAACGTCTACTGGCTGGAACGCACCGGCCGCCGCCAGACCGTGGTCGCGCTCCGCTCCGCGCCGATCGACATCGCCCCGCAGTTGAAGGAGACGCTGCTCGACCGCCAGACCGCCGTCGTCTTCACCAGCGCCACCCTGGCCGTGGCCGGCGACCTGAAACCCTTCCTCGCCCGCATCGGCGGCCCCCGGGTGCGCGCCGAGGTGCAGCATTCGCCCTTCGACTACCTGAAAAACATGCGCGTCTACCTCGCCGCCGACGTGCCGCT
>JAIXVP010000326.1 GCA_027482905.1 Opitutaceae bacterium | reverse complement strand
CGGCGAGCTGGTCCAGGTCGAGGCGGCCGTCGGCGACGAGGCGGGCGACGTCGAGCAGGTAGCGGGCTTTTTGGCGGGAGATCTGGCGGGCGTGGAGGGCCTCGGCGGGCAGGGCGGCGAGCGCGGCGGCGTCGGGCGTGGCGGCCAGGCCGTCGCCGACGGGGGTGCCGGCGAGCTCGGTCAGGGCGCGGCGGAGGCGGAAGGCGAAGGGCAGGTTGATCTGCTGGCCGAGGATGGCCCAGAGCAGGGCGTCCCAGGGGTCGAGGCTTTGCACGAGGCGGAGTTGTTCGCGGCCGGCGACGAGGCGGGCGAGGCCGAGCTTGCGGGCGAGACGGGCGAAGCCGGCGGCGTCCTGGGCGAGGCCGAGCAGGGCGGCGACGCGAACGGCGGCGAAGGCGCGGAGTCCAGCGGGCAGGGCGGCGGGCAAGTCCACCCGCACCTGGTCGGCCGTGGAGAAATCTAGACGCAGCCGGACCGCGACGCCGGCGAGACGGGCGGCGACGTGGAAGACCGGGCCGTCGAGACGTTCAGACAACGAATTCGGGTCCCGACCGACGCTGGCGAAGAGGCGGTCGAGGGCGTAGCCGGGCGGCAGGGAGAGCGTGAAATCGGCGGCGGCGGGCAGGGCGCGGAACGCGGCCGGGGTGAGGCCGAGGCGGCTGCGGAAAGCGTCGTGGAAGGCGCTCAGGGATTCGTAGCCGGAGGCGAAGGCGACGCCGGCGAGGGGCGCGTCGCTCGCGAGCAGTTTTTCCCGGACGGCGGCGAGGCGGGCGGCGGCGATCAGCTCGGCGGGCGTGGCGTGGAAATGTTGGCGAAACAGCTCGAAGGCGCGGGTCGAGCCGTAGCCGGTGCGGCGCACGAGGTCGGTGGCGGCGGGGAAGCGGGCGGGGTCGGCGCGCAGCTCGGCGACGACGGTCTCGATGGTTTCCAGCACGGGGTCGGCGCCGCTCGCGTAGTCGTCGGGGTGGCACTTTTTGCAGGCGCGCAGGCCGGCTTCGCGGGCGGCCGCGCAGGAGGGAAAAAAGCGGACGTTGGAGGACTTCGGTTTGCGGGCGTGGCAGGAGGGCAGGCAGTAGATGCCGGTGGTCGTTACGCCGGTGAAAAAGCGCCCGTCGTTGGTCGGGTCGCCGGCCAGCAGGCGGGCGTAGAGATGGGCGTGGGAGAGACGCATCCCCGGCACTCTAGCGCAGTCGCGGCGGGGCGTCCACCGGAGGCTTCCGGGGCAATTTTTTCGGCGGCGGCGGTGACGGCGAGGTGGCGCGAGGCACGGTGCGAAACCGTTTCGCTTTTCGGGCGGCGGGGCTTTTGTTCGCGGCATGAAAATCCTCTGGTTCCAGCATGTGGCGTTCGAGGGGCTGGGCTTGATCGAACCCTGGCTGCGGGCGCGCGGGCACGAGCTCGAGGCGGTGCGGTGGTGGGCGGGCGAGACGGCGGACCCGGGCGCGGCGGCGGCCTGCGACTGGCTGATCGTGATGGGCGGGCCGATGAACATCTACCAGCACCGCGACCATCCTTGGCTGGTCGCGGAGAAGGCGGCCATCGGCGCGGCCATCGCGGCCGGGCGGCGCGTGCTCGGAATCTGTCTGGGCGCGCAACTCGTCGCGGACGTGCTCGGCGGGAAGGTCGCGCAAAACGCGGAGCGCGAAATCGGCTGGTGGCCGGTGCGGGCGACGGGCGGGGCGGAGGGCGCGTCCGGGGCCTCGCGCTACGCTTTCCCGGCGGAGGAGACGGTCCTGCACTGGCACGGGGACACCTTCACGTTGCCGCCCGGCGCGACGCGGTTGGCGGAGAGCGACGGCTGTGCGCAGCAGGCCTTCGCGTGGGGCGAGCGGGTGCTGGCGCTGCAGTTCCACCTTGAAATGGGCGCGGACGCGGTGGCGGAGATCGCGGCGGGTTGCGCGGACGAACTGGCGGGCGGCGGGCGCTGGGTGCAGCCCGCGGAGCGGCTGGTCTACGGTGCGCGGACCCACGGGCCGGCGGCGGAGGAATTGCTCGGGCGGATGCTGGCGGCGCAGGAGTCGAGCTGAGCCGAAAGCGAAGCGGCGCGAAGGAAAACGGCTGCGGACTTGCGGCGCGGGGGCTTTGGGCTGTGCTGGCGGCCTCCATGCCGCTCCAGATCCACGTCCTGCCCGCCGGTCCGATCGAGACCAACGCCTACCTCCTGACCGACGCGACGCGCGGCGAGGCGGTGCTGATCGACGCGCCCGGCGACGTCTGGGCGCAGGTGTCGCCCCTGCTTGGGGCGGCGAAGTGCCGGTTGGTCGAGCTCTGGCTGACCCACGGCCACTGGGACCACATGCAGGGCGCGGCGGAGGTGGTGGCGGCCACCGGGGCGCGGGTGAGCGCGCACGTCGACGACCGCATCCTGCTCGAGACGCCCGGGGTCATGGAGGTTTTCCTGCCCTCCACCATCCGGCTCGCGCCGGTGAAGACGGACCGCTGGCTGGTCGACGGCGAGCGCTTCGAGGCGCTGGGCCGGGTCTGGGAGTCGCGGCACGTGCCGGGGCATTGTCCGGGCAGCCTGCTTTTTTGGTGCGAGGCCGAGGGCGCGGCCTTCTGCGGCGACGCGATTTTCAACGGCGGGGTGGGGCGCACGGACTTCCCCGGCGGGAGCATGGCGATGTTGGAGAAATCCATCCGCGGGCGGATCTACACCCTGCCGGCGGAGACCGTTTTGTATCCGGGTCATGGTGACGAAACCACGGTGGCGACGGAGCGGGCGGGGAACCCCTTCGTGAACGGTTGAGGCCCCGCTGGCACGGTTGCGGCTGACGCGCGGACAAAAAATGGATTTCGACGAGACGATGATGGGGCGGGCTTTGGAACTGGCGCGGCGCGCGTGGGGCGCGACGCACCCGAACCCGATGGTGGGCGCGGTGCTGGTCGAGGATGGCGCGGTGGTCGCCGAGGGTTGGCACGAGCGCGACGGCGGGCCGCACGCCGAGCGGGCGGCGTTGGCCGCGCTGGGGCGGCGCCCTGCGCCGGGCGCGACACTTTACGTGACGCTCGAACCGTGCTCCACCGAGGGCCGCACCGGCGCTTGTTGCGATTTGATCCGCGCGGCCGGGATCGCGCGGGTGGTGATCGGGGCCACCGATCCGAACCCGGCCCACGCCGGGCGCGCGGTCGGTCTGCTTCGGGCGGCGGGGATCGAGGTGCGGTCGGGGGTGCGCAGGGTGGAGTGCGCCGATTTGAATCTGATTTTCAACCACTGGATCACCACCGGCCGGCCGCTCATGGCGGGCAAGATCGCCACGACCCGCGACGGATTTTCGGCCCCTCCGCCGGGGACTTCGCGCTGGATCACGGGTGAGGCGGCGCGGGTGGACGCGCACCGTTGGCGGCGGCTGTTTCCCGGCATCCTGGTCGGTGCGGGCACGGTGCGGGCGGACAACCCGGCCCTGACCCGGCGCTGGACGGAAGACGGGATGGAGCGGGAGGAGTGCGGGCGGCGGTTTGTGCTCGATCCGCTCCTGACCACGGCGGCGGGGGCGGAGTCGGCCTGGCCGCGGCTCTACACCGACCGGTGGCGCGAGCGCACCACGGTGGTGGCGACGCCGGCGGCGGATGCGGAGACGCGGGCGCGGCTGGAGGCGGCGGGGGTCGCGGTGTGGGAGCAGGAGACGACGCGCGGGCCGGCGGGCTGGGGCGGCTTCGCGCGGCGCTGCGCGACGGAGGGCGTGACGGGCGTGCTCATCGAGGGCGGGGCGACGGTGCTCAACGACGCGCTGGCGGCGGGGGCGCTCGACTATGGGTTTTTGTATCGGGCGGGTTTCGCCGGCGGCTCGGCCTGGGGGGGCAAAGTGGAGCGCTGGAATCTGACGGCGGCGCTGGGGGCGCGGTTGGGCGAGGACCAGCTCACGCGCGGGAGGATTTTGGCGTGAGCGGGTCGGCCCGGACGGTGGTTTTTCTGGCGTCGGGCAACGCCCACAAGGTGGCGGAGCTACAGGCGCTGGCGGAGCGCGACGGGCTGGCGCTGGAGATCCGTTCGGCCAAGGTGCTCGGCGGGATGCCGGCGGTGGCGGAAGACACCGGGACTTTTGCGGGCAACGCCCGCAAAAAGGCGATCGCGCTGCGGGTGATCGCGCCGCCGGGCAGTTTCGTTTTGGCGGATGACAGCGGAGTCTGCGTGGACTTTCTCGACGGTGGTCCCGGGGTGGAAAGCGCCTACTTCGCGGGGCCGCAGGGGGACGCGGCGGCGAATCTGCGCAAGCTCGTCGAGGTGATGCGCGGGGTGCCGGCGGGGCGCCGCGGGGCGCGGTTTTATTGCCTGCTGCTCCTGATCGACGGCGCGGGGGAGGAGCGGGTTTTCGAGGGGGAGTGCGCGGGCACGCTGCTGGACGAGCCGCGAGGCGGGGCGGGTTTTGGTTACGATCCGTTGTTTGTGCCCGAGGGTTTCACGGCCAGTTACGCCGAGCTGGGCGAAGAGGTGAAGGGACGGCTGAGCCACCGGGCGCGGGCTTGGGCGGCCTTGGCGGCTTGGTGGCGGGACGCCAAAAGGGCGCCCTGTGACAGGGCGCCCGGTTCGGGTTGAGTGGCTGCGCGTGGATTATCGGGTCGTGGTGGTCGTGGTCGTGACCGGAGTCTTCCAGTTGAAGGAGTCGCGGATGGTGGCGTATTCACGTTCGGTGAGTTCGGTGAACGCGACGCGGCGATAGGAGAGCACCTTGGGGGTGCCGGGGGGGTATTCGCCTTCGCCGAACAGCTTGTTGAAGCCCCAATTACGAACCGGCGGGCTGTAGTAGGTGCTGATGCCGTGGGCCTCGGTGAAGATGCGGCTCTCGAACAAGGAGACGAGCGAGCCGCGAAACCAGGTGTTCTTGCCTCCCCAGTTTTCCAGGAAACGGATGATGTTGTGGGCGCCGCCGGAGGTGCGGCCGTTGCCGTTTTTGTTGGTGGGGGCGATTCCGGTCAGGAAGGCGGCGGCGACCATGATGGGACCGGACGCGGCGGGGCTCTCGACGCTGTAGCTGGTGGCATCGTTGAAGCCGGCGGAGAGGACGGAGATCGCGTCGGAGACGAAGGCGGCGGGAACCTCGCCCGACTCGTAGTCGGTCGAGGGGTTCCGGCCGCCGCTGGTGGAGGGATTGGTGTTTTCGGAGACGGAGGTGTTGTAGTTGCCCTTCACGTAGATCGGAGCGTTCGAGGCGATGGTGAGGCCGGCGTCGGGGTTGTCGTCTCCGACATAGGAGGGAACCCGGCCCGCGCCGTTGATGACGCGGACGGCGGTGTTGTTGTTCAAGGCGTTGGTCGCGGCGATGGTGCTGCCAGCCTTAAGCGAGGACGATTCGTCCACCACGCGGGTGATGGGACCGCCCTGGACCTCGATGTAGACGACGCCATTCCAATCCGCGGTGGTAAAGTCCTCGGAAGCGGAGGCGGCAAAGATGCCCTTGTTTGGGTCGCGGTGTTCTTTGTCCTCCTGCATCTCTTCGACGACGTCGTGAAGGGCGTCGATGTTAAGCTCGACGAGGTCGAGGGGTTTGTCGCGGTGTTGATCGAACATGCCGGAGGTGACGGTGTTGGCGGTGACGGTCACGGTGGTGGCGGCGGGGGGCGTGGGCGCGGAGCTGCTCGTGCTCCAAGCGGTGTAGGTGCTTTCCAAGACCGGGGCGCCCACCGTCGGGACGGCGGCGGCGGGGGTGACCGTGGCGGCGCCGGCGCTGTTGTAGGTGGTGATGGTGGTCGGGGTGACCGTCGGGGTGTAGCTGCGGCGGTAGCGATATTCGGTGCGGCCGTTGTTCGTGCGCGTCTCGCGATTGCCGGAGGGATAGGAGTAGGTTCGGAGTTCGTTGGCGGCGTTGGCAACGCGGGTGTAGGGCTTGAATTCCACCAGTTTGGACGAGGAGGTGCCCGGGGGAAGGACGAGGGACTTCACGGGCTTGAGCGAGCCGTCCACATTCAGACCGCGGCGGGACAGGGTGATCGCCCCGGTGCCGGGGGTGACGGTGATGTAGATGCCCGCCATGTTGGCGTATTTCTGTTTCTCCACCTCCATTTTGGTGGCGTAATTCGCGTCGGTGGAGAGCGGGATGGCCGGGGGCTCGATGATGGAGCGTCCGCTGTTGACGGAATCATCGACGCCGTTGGTCGGGGTGGGGTCCTCGACGTATTTGCCGACGGCGGCGGGCGTGTAATTTTGGATGTTGTGTTCCTTGGTTTGGAGGTAGCCGCCCCAAACCTGGGAGGCGTTGGCGGCGAAGTTGGCGTAGGAGGTGCCGGAGGTGCCGGTGCCGGCGGTGCTGTCGCGCCAAAAGGAGGATCCGGTTCCGGTGACCGCGTCCACGCCGTAGAGGTTAACCAGGCTGCCCGCCCGGTTCAGGAAGTTGATCGTTCCGGAGCGTCCGGCGGCGGACAGACCGTCGGCCTGGTCGCCGGGTTTGCCGGCCTTGAAGATGTTGCCGGCGGCGGAGACGTTGCCGCGAAAGTTAAGCTCGGCGTCGGGGTAGACGTAGAGGTTGCCGTTGGTGTGGACGGGACCGCTGATGGTCATGGCGGGGCCGTTGAAGATCTCCAGGTCCATGTTGTAAAAGATGGCGTGGGCGAAGAGCGGGGCGCCGCGCACGGAGAGGCGTTGCGAGACGTAGGAGGTGATGGGGCGACCGCCGGACGAGGGGGTGACGGTGGCGCGACCGATGACCGAGACGTCGCGACGGGTGACCCACTTGCCCTTGAGGGGGTCGTCGTCG
>JAIXVP010000281.1 GCA_027482905.1 Opitutaceae bacterium | reverse complement strand
TGGCGGCCACGCCGGTGCCGCGGTCGTTGTTGGTGTGGAGCGAGACCTCGGTCAGGGCACGGCGGGTCAAGTGGCGGCACATCCACTCGATCTGGTCGGCGTGGACGTTGGGCGTGGCGTATTCGACCGTCGCGGGGAGGTTGAGGATGATCTTGTTCTCCGCCGTCGGTTGCCAGACGTCGGTCACCGCCTCGCATATCTCCAGGGCGAAATCCAGCTCGGTGCTGGTGAAGCTCTCCGGCGAATACTCGAGGCGGATGCGCGCGCCCTCCGCGACCAGCGGCCCCATGTGTTGTTTGAGCCACGAGACGCCGCGCACGGCGATGCCCTTGATGTCCTCGCGGGTGGCTCCGAAGACGTAGGCGCGCTGCTTCGGCGAGGTGGAGTTGTAGAGGTGGAAGATGATGTTTTTCGCCCCGCGCAGGGCCTCCAACGAGCGCACGATCAGGTCCTCGCGGCACTGGCAGAGGATCTGGAGCGAGACGTCGTCGGGAACGCGGTTTTCCTCGATCAGGCGGCGGCAGAAATCGAATTCGATCTGCGAGGCGGAGGGGAAGCCGACCTCGATTTGTTTAAAGCCTACCGCGACGAGCAACGCGAAGAATTCGAGTTTCTCCTCGACGCTCATGGGCTGGGCGAGGGCCTGGTTGCCGTCCCGCAGGTCGACCGAGCACCAGATGGGGGCGCGGGTGTGGACGCGGTTGGGCCATTGGCGGTCGGGCAGTGCGACCGGCGGGAAGGGCGTGTATTTGCCGACGGGAGAGAAGGACATGGACGGAAAAAGGAAAAAACGGACGGATACTGAAAATGGTGTGGAGGGAAAAGCGCGCGATCCCGGAGTGGTCCGGGTCGGGGAAGTCAGGCGGGAAGGGGACGCACAATCAACCGCTCGCGCGGTCTCGCGGATCGTGCGTCTAGATAAGTCGTAGGGCCTGGGCGATGCGTTGCATCCGGAGTGGTTAAACCCCCGCTCAGGTGTCGAGTCAAGGCGGCGGGCGGACGTCGTAACCGGAGCGACACCCGCGCGTCTTGAGTTTCGTGCATGCACTCCCCTCAATCGCCCCATGCCCCCGCCCTCTGACGCCGACGACGAATCGCCGCCCGATGTCGAGGGCTGGCTGGCGCGCGTCCGCGCCGGCGACCAGCAGGCCGCGCGGCTGCTCGTCGACCACCTTTACCCGCAGGTCATTCGCATCGTGCGGGCCCGCCTGCCCCGCCGGGGCGGCGAGGAGGACCTGGCCCAGGACATCTTTCTGAAAATGTTCACCCGCCTCGACCAATACCAAGGCCAGGTGCCGCTCGCCCATTGGGTGTCGCGCATCGCGGTGACGACGTGCATCGACGCCCTCCGCGCCCAGCGGCGCCGGCCCGAGCTACGCTGGGCCGACCTTTCCCAGGGCGAGGCCGATGTGCTCGACGCGGTGCTAACCCGGGACGACGCGGCCGACACCGGCGACGCCCTCGCGGCGCACGAGCTGGTCCATAAGCTCCTCGACCAGCTCTCCCCGCCCGACCGCCTCGTCCTCCAGCTCCTCGACCTCGAACAAAAAACCCTGGTCGAGATTCGCGAGATCACCGGCTGGAACACCACCCTCATCAAGGTCCGCGCCTTTCGCGCGCGGCGGAAATTGCAAAAACTTTTTCAACAACTCAGTAGAAAGGAACGTTCATGAATCCTCGTCCCGACACGCCCTGGCTGCGCCTCGCCGCCGCCGCCCGCCGCGCTCCCGCCTGCGCGGCCGACGCGCTCGCCGTCGAGGCTCCGGCCGGCTTCGCCACCCGGGTGGTGGCCCGGGCCGACCTCGCGCCGGCCGCCGGCCTCTTCGGCGGTCCGACCTTTGAGCGCCTCGCCACCCGCGCCCTCGGCTTCGCCTGCGCCGGAGCGCTGGCGCTGACCGTCTGGTCCAGCCTTCCCACCAAGGTCGGGGCGGGCACCTCCGCCGATAACTCCGCCGTGGCCGACGCCTATCTCGATCCGGTCGGCTCCCTGCTCGAAGCCGTGGAAACATGAGCCGCACCCTTAAACTCTCCCTGATCTGCGCGGGCATCTTTGCCTGTGGCGTGGTCGTCGGGGTGGTCGGCGCGCGGCGTTTGTCTCCGGTTCATCCGCACGCTTCGCCGCCGGCGCAACCGAATCCACCGCCGCCGGATGGATTTGGTCCGCAGCAGCTGAAGCGATTTTCCGCCGAGCTCGGCCTCACCGAGGAGCAGAAGGTGGCGATCACTCCGATCATGGATAAAACCGGCGAGGAACTGCGCCAGCTCCGCCGCGAAAGTTTTCGCCAGACCACCGTGATCATCGAGGCGATGGAAGCCGCCGTCAGCGAGTTGCTGACTCCCGCGCAACGCGAGAAACTCGTCGTGCTCCAGGCCGAGCAACGAGCCCGCATGAAGGCCAAGATGGAGGAGCGCCTGCGCCGTCGCGGCGAGAGCGGCGAGCGTCGCGAGGGCGACGGACCGGGGCGGCGCCCGGACGCGGCCGCCGGGGACGGACCGCCGCCCGGATCGCCTTCGGAAACTCCGGCTCCGCCGGCCAAAGATTCTCATTGAACCGTCACCGGCCCCCCCGCACGGTGCCGTCGGCCAGGTGCCATGCATGGGCAGGCGCGTGAACCCCGCCAGGGCCGGAAGGCAGCAACGGTGACGACGTTCTCCCAGTGCCGTGGAGTGCCTGGCCACTTTTTTTCATGGACGGACACCGTGCGTCCGTTGTCAGCGCCTTCACGATCACCATGATGTTTTTCGACGGGTTCGTGCTTTGGACCGCCCAGGTCTTTCTTTATCTACATCAGTGGCGACGCGTCCTGCGGTTTCGTCGCCGTCTCGGTTGGTGGCCGAACCTCGCGCGACCCACCGATTACTCGGATCGCATGTTCTGGCGCAAGGCCGTCGACCGCAATCCGCTCTTCATCCGGTGCTCGGACAAGCTGGACGCCAAGGACTACGTCCGCGCCCGTTGCCCCGACGCATTCCTGGCCCGCACGCTCTGGTCGGGGGATGACTCCGACAAGATCCCGGACGAAGCCCTGCGTGGCCGCGTGTGGGTGAAGGCCAGCCACGGCTATAATCTTAACCGCGAGATCGGCGATGGACCGGTGGATCGCGCCGCGCTCAAGGCCGAGACCGAACGCTGGCTCGCCACGCGCCATGGTCTTGAATTTCAGGAGTGGGCCTATCTTCAGCTCCGGCCCCGCCTGCTGGTCGAGGCGGCCGTCGTCCCCGCGCGGGGCGAGCTATGGGAATTTGAAATCCGTGTCGCCGCCGGCCGCTTTGTCTTCGGCTCGATGGTGCGCCGCAATAAGCGCTCCGGGATGTGGCGAATCTACCTTGATCGCGACGGTCGTCCGCCCACCGGGGAAACCGCCGGGGAGCGTTTTGGTCCGGGCGGATTTCCCGGGGACCTCGATTTCCTGCCCGCCTACCAGGAGGCCATCCGGTTGGCGGAGCGGATAGGCGGCGAACTCGACTACGCCCGCATCGATTTCATGTGGGATGGCGAACGGGTTTTCGCCGGGGAGATCACCATCTATCCGTCCTCCGGTCTTTCGACGATCGCGAATCCCGAGGTAAATCGCCGCATCGTGGAAACATGGCGGCTGGAAGATTCGGATTTTCTGCGGCGTCCACAGCCCTGGCCCGTGTCGCTCTACACGGGCGCCTTGCGTCGCGCATTGGCCCGCACGAAGGCGGCGCCGGACGCCGGGTGACCCCCGCCTTCGCGCGCGGCCCGCGTTTTCGGGTTTGCGCTTCGCGTCGCGGCGCGTGCTGTCCTTCGCCTCACCCGTGTCGCAAGCCGCCTACCAAGTCATCGCCCGCAAATGGCGTCCGCAGACCTTTGACGATGTCGTCGGCCAGGACCACGTCGTCCGCACCCTGCGCAACGCCATCGCCCGCGGCCGCATCGCCCACGCCTACCTTTTCGTCGGGCCGCGCGGCACCGGCAAGACCTCGACCGCGCGCATCTTCGCCAAGGCCCTCAACTGCACCGGCGGACCCAAGGCCGACTTCGATCCCTCCGACCCCGCCTGTCTTTCCATCGCGGCCGGCAGCCACCTCGACGTGATCGAGATCGACGGCGCTTCGAACAACGGCGTCGACCAGGTCCGCGACCTGCGCGAGACCGTGCAATACACCCCGGCCCAGGGGCGTTTCAAAATCTATATCATCGACGAGGTCCACATGCTCTCGGCGGCGGCCTTCAACGCCCTGCTCAAGACCCTCGAGGAGCCGCCCGCCCACGTGAAATTCGTCTTCGCGACCACCGATCCGCAAAAGGTTTTGCCCACCATCGTATCGCGTTGCCAGCGCTTCGACCTGAAACCCATCCCGGCCCCGCTGATCATCGAGCGGTTGGCCCGCATCGCCACCGCCGAGGGCATCGAGGCGTCGCCCGGCGCCCTGTCCTGCATCGCCCGCATGGCCGACGGCGGCATGCGCGACGCCCAGTCGATCTTCGACCAGATGATCTCGTTCTGTGGAACGAAAATCGAGGAGGCCGACGTGCTCGACGTCTACGGCCTGGTCGCGGCGGAAAAACTCGCCGCGCTCGCCGCCGCGCTCGCCTCCGGGGATCACGCCGAGCTCGTGCGCCTGGTCGACGAATGCGACGCCGCCGGCCGCGACCTCGCCCGCCTGCTCACCGATTTGCAGGAGTTCATCCGCGAGGCCCTGCTCGACGCCATCGCCCAGGGCGGACGCAGCACCCGTCTGGGCGGCGTGCCCCTGACCACCGAGCAACTCACCCGCATGCTCGACGTGCTCCGCCTAGGCGAAGACGGCGTGAAGCTCGGCCTTTCCGACAAGATCAATCTCGAGGTCACCCTGCTCAAGGCCGTCGACGCCTCCCGCGCCCGCGCCATCGATTCGCTGCTGCGGGAACTCACCCAGCTCGGCGCCGAGTTGTCCGCTTCCGCCGCGTCCGCCGGACCCGGCGAGGAAAAAAAAAAGCCCTGATCGAGCGGCTTGACGCCGCCGTCGTGGCCTACGTCGCCGCGTCCGTAGCCAGCGCTCCGCCGCCGCGCGGCCTGCCCCTCGCCCCGCCCGCCGCGCGTGGCTCGACCGGCCCGGCCGGCGCTCCCGGCGGCGCTTTCGACCGGCTGGCCGCCGGCCCCGGTGAGGGCGGCGGGGTGGGGGAGGACGAGGCCGTCGTCGCCTTCGTCCCCGGTCCTCCGCCGGCCGATGAAGGACCGCCGCTGGAAGATTTGGAGGCCCAGATGGGCGGCGAAGTCGCCTCGCGTGACGCCGCCGCGCCTCCGACTTCGGCGTCGCGCCCCGCGCGCCGCCCGGCCGGCCGGGGCGCCGACGAGGCCGACGAGGACCTGCACGCCGCCGCGAAGAACACCCCGCTGCCCGAGCTCGACGAGCTCGTCGCCCGACTGCCGGCGGAGCTGCGCGAGACGATGGAGGACTTGCTGCGCGTCCGCTTCGTCGCGGTGAAGCGCGTGCCCGGCCGGGATCTTTCCGCCCCGCCCGTCCGTGACGTCTAGCCCGCCGCGGTCGCGCTCCAAAGTCGGGTCGCGTCCGCGTTTGCCAAGCCCGTCGCGTCCCTGCGATGCTGGTGTCGTCCCATTTCGCATCCACCAGTGAACAATCGTTTTTCCCATCGCGTTTCCCCGTTTCGTTCCGTCGCGCTTGCCTGCGCTTTTCTCGTCTGCACCGGCCCGGTCCGAGCCGCGATCGAGAAGCTGGAAGTCACTTTCGACTACGTTCGCCAGCAGGCCGAGGCCCGTGCCGCCGCCCCTTACCAGGAGCCCGACCGCGAGCTGCCGAAACGCCTCGCCGAGCTGAATTACGACCAG
Organism: Opitutaceae bacterium; assembly: GCA_027482905.1. Lineage (GTDB taxonomy): Bacteria > Verrucomicrobiota > Verrucomicrobiia > Opitutales > Opitutaceae > IMCC26134_A. Next base: position 11,618 of record JAIXVP010000281.1, on the reverse strand, counting down.
ATCCGCGACATCCGTTTCAAACCCGACCAGGCGCTGTGGCGCAGCGAGAGCCTGCCGTTTCATCTCCATTTGTTTCACCGCACGGCTGCGGTTCGCGAAGCGGTGCAGATCCGCGAGTTCAGCGCCACCCATGTCCAGACCATCCCCTTCATCCGTGACTTTTTTGACTACGGAAAACTCGGCGCGCTCGGCTCCCTGCGCTCCTCGCTCGGCTACTCCGGCTTTCGGCTGCACTATCCGCTCAACCGTCCGGATATCTTCGACGAGCTGATCGTGTTTCACGGCGCATCCTACTTCCGCGCCCTCGGCGCCGGACAGATTTACGGTCTCTCGGCGCGCGGGCTGGCCGTCGATTCCGGCGTGCCCGGCATGCCCGAGGAGTTTCCCGTCTTCACCGATTTTTGGATCGGCAAACCCCGCCCGGGCGCCACCGCCATCACCGTCTACGCATTGCTCGACAGCAAACGTGTCGCCGGAGCCTACGAGTTTGTCATCCACCCCGGTCGCCCCACCACCGTGGCCGTGCGCGCCGAGCTCCACGCCCGAGACAACATCGAGATCCCCGGCTTCGCCCCGCTCACCAGCATGTTCTGGTTTGGCAAAAACTCCGACCGTCCCTCCGGCGATCCTCGCCCCCAGGTCCACGACTCCGACGGCCTGCTGGTGCACACCGCCGACGGCGCGCGGCTCTGGCGCCCGCTGCAAAACCCCCGCGTGATCCTCAACACCGACCTTCGCGCGGTGAAACCCCTCCGCTTCGGCCTGCTCCAGCGCGAGCGCTCCGTCGCCGCCTACGAGGACTTCGAGGCGCGCTACCACGAACGCCCGAGCTGCTGGATCGAGCCCGCCGGCGACTGGGGCGGAGGCCAGGTGCGTCTCGCCGAGCTGCCCACCGGGAACGAATACGGCGACAACATCGTCGCCTACTGGGTGCCCGACCAGAAACCCGTCCCGGGCCAGCCCTTCGCCCTCGCCTACAACATGGTCTGGTCGCTCGACCAACCCGCCGACGAAAAACTCGCCCGCGTGGTTTCCACCCGCATCGGCAACCTGCCCGGCGGAGGTTGGGGCCAGCTCTACTGGATCGATTTCGCCGGCGCCGGCCTCGGCCAGCGCAACCCCGACAACCTCGCGCCCCAGATCGACGTCGGCCCGGGCGCGAAGCTCCTGCACCAGACCCTGATCCGCCACCCCGGCGTCGACGGCTGGCGCGTCGCCCTGCAAGTCGAGGGCGAGGCCCCGCCCGAGGGACTGGCCAAACCGCGCCCGGTCGAGCTCCGCGTTCGGCTTCGCGACGGCTACGAGCCGGTTTCCGAGACCTGGGTCTACACCTGGCTGCAATGAATCCCGCTCCGGTTCCCGCCGCCAACACGCCCGAGTTCGCCTCCACCGATCCATCCGGATCGGCCTGGGACGAGGCCTTCCTGCGCGTCGAGAGTTACTTTCGCGCCCACCAGATCGAGAGCCGCATTCTCCTGAATCGCCTCGTGATGGAGGTGATCCGCGCCGCTCGCGCCACCGCCGCCGCCACACCCGGCGCCGACCCGGTCGCGCTGGCCATGCGCGAGGCCGAGCGCCGCACCAACGCCTGGTTCGCGCGCGTCCTCGGCGACGCCGCCGATCCCGATGACGAGCGCCTCGGCACCCGCGGCCGCATCGCCCTCGTGTTGTGCGACGTCCCCGCCCGCTGGCCCCAGCATTTTCTCGCCGACGCGCCGCCCCCGCCCGAGTTGGTCGAGGCCATGCGCGCGGCCTACATCGAGGCCGGCCCCGAGATCGAGATCACCAGCATGTTTCCCCGTCCGATGGATTTCGGCCCTATCGCCAATGTCGCCGACGAGGCCTGGAAAACCTTCGCGCGCTGGCCCCTGCTCCGCGCCGGCCTCGGCTGGCTGCTCTTCCTCGGCCTGCTCGCCGCCGCCTGGTTTTTCACCCACTGAGTCCGCCTCCGGACACCCATTCGCCCTCCCGACCACCGCACCATGTCCGAGTCCCCGCGTTTTGATCCCGCCCTGCTCGACGGCACCCGCATCACCCAGCGTCGCATCCTCGTGGCGACCCTCACGCTGCTGCTCACCGGCCCGGCCGTGTTGCTCATGGCCGACCTGCACTGGCGGGTGGACGCCATCGACGGGCTGAAGATTTTCCACCTCGTCCTCTTCACCATCCTGTTTTCGCTCGTCGCTTTCGGCGCGGTGCAGGCCGTGGTCGGCTTTTTCTGCCGCATGGGCCGGGGCGATCCCAACCGCATCCTCAACTCGCTCTCGCCCGAGGACGAGGCCCGCCCCGTCACCGCCCCGACCGCCATCGTGATGCCGGTCTTCAACGAGGACACCTCCCGCATCCTCGAAGGCCTGCGCGTCATCTACCGCTCGCTCGAGGCCACCGGCCAGCTTGAGGCCTTCGATTTTTTCATCCTCAGCGACACCACCAACCCCAACCGCTGGATCGAGGAGGAGTCGGCCTGGGTCGCGCTCACCCGCCAGCTCGGCGCCCGCGGCCGGATTTTTTACCGCAAACGCCGGGTCAATTTGAACAAAAAGGCCGGCAACCTGGCCGACTTCTGCCGCCGCTGGGGCAAACGTTACCGCTACATGGTCGTGCTCGACGCCGACAGCATCATGACCGGCGAGGCCATCACCAAGCTCGTCCGCCTGATGGAGAAAAACTCCGGCGCCGGCATCATCCAGACCGTCCCGCGCCTGGTGAACGGCGAGACCATCTTCGCCCGCCTTCAGCAGTTCGCGTCGCGCCTCTACGGTCCGGTTTTCGCCGCCGGCCTGAATTTCTGGCAGCAGGGAGAGGCCAACTACTGGGGTCACAACGCCATCATCCGCGTCGCGCCCTTCATCGAGCACTGTTCGCTGCCCGACCTGCCCGGCGTCGAGCCCTTCGGCGGCCGCATCCTCAGCCACGATTACGTCGAGGCCGCCCTGATGCGCCGCGCCGGCTGGTCGGTGTGGCTCGCGGTCGGGTTGGAGGGCAGCTACGAGGAATGCCCCGGCAACCTGATCGACTTCGCCAAACGCGACCGCCGCTGGCTCCAGGGCAACCTCCAGCACGCCTGGCTCGTCACCGCCCGGGGCCTGCACGCCGCCAACCGCCTCCACCTCGCCCTCGGCATCCTCGCCTACCTCGCGTCCCCGCTGTGGCTGGCCTTCCTGATCGTCTCGACCATCATCGCCTGGCGCTACGCCTCCACCGGCCTCACGCCCCTGCCGGTGGACAGCTTCGCACGCTACCTGCGGCTCGATTTCCAGTCTCAGGCGCTGCTGCTTTTCGCCGGCACCATGGGCCTCCTGTTCCTGCCCAAGGTCCTCGCTCTCATCGATCTCCGGCGCATCCCCGGCGAGGTGGAGCGGTTCGGCGGCTGGTTGCGCGTCATCGGCGGCGCGGTCGGCGAGACCGCGATCTTCACCCTGCTCGCGCCGGTGCTGATGTTGTTTCACTCGAAGTTTATCTTCCTTACTCTCGCCGGCAGCGGTGTCGCCTGGGTCGCCCAGCGGCGAGGCGCCGACGGCGATCCCGAGTGGCGCGAAGCCATCCTCACCCACGCCGGTCACACCGTGTTTGGGGCCGGCTGGGGCGTCTTCGCGCTTTGGATCGACCCCGCGTTCGCCGCCTGGCTGGCCCCCATCCTCTTCGGCATGATGACCTCGATCCCGATGTCGCTCGTCACCGGCCAGCTCGCCCCTGGCGAGTTCATCCGCAAACTGCGCCTGCTCGCAACGCCCGAGGAAACCGCCCCGCCCCCCGAGCTTACCCGCCTCGCCCGCAATCTCGAGGCCTGCCGTCGCCACACCCCGCCGCTGCCCGAGCTCGCTCCCGATTACGGCCTGATGCAGGCCGTGCTCGATCCTTACGTGAACGCCGTGCACCTCGCCCTCCTGCGCGAACGCGACCACGCCCCCGATCCCGCCGCCGAGAGCCGCTTCGCCCCGCTTCGCGAACGCCTGCTCCGCGAAGGCCCCGCCGCCCTCACCCCGCGAGACAAACTCGCGCTCCTGCTCGACGCCGATTCCATGGCCGCTCTTCACCGCGATCTCTGGTCTCAGCCCGCCGAACGCCTTTCGACCTGGTGGCGCACCGCCATCCGTGCCTACAACGTCCTGGCCCCCGCGCCCCAGACTGCTCTTTACCGATGATTCACGACCGGTCTTTACTCCGGTTCGCGTCCATTGCTTAGTGGGCGATAGATCTATTCCCTCATGCCTGCACCTCGTAATTTTGACATTTGGACTACACTTTCGGGTGCCTTTTACATTGCCCACGATTTTACAACCGCGTTGCGTCTCGTGCCCGCGAGTAAGTCTCTTTCGGAATTCTAACCCCTTCCCACCGTGTCCGCGAAAATCCTTCTCATTCGCACCGGTCCCGACGTCTTTCAGGCCAAGGCCTACGTCGCGGTGGAATCCGGTCTTTACGCCCGCGACATCGCCAACCCGGCCGATCTCGAGACCTCGCTGAAATCCGAACAGTTCGACCTCGTGATCCACGACGGCTCGAAACTCGGCAAAGAGCCCCTCGCCCTCGCCGAAAACATCCGCGGCCACCAGCGAACCGCGCCCATCCTGCTGCTATGCGCCAAGCCCGAGATGGACGTGATCGTCCGCGCCATCCGACTCGGCGTCCGCGATCTTTTTCACCCCCCGCTGAATCTCGGCGCCTTTTTCGCCCGCGCCACCGAACTGCTTCAGCCCCGCCTCAACGGTCACACCACCGTCATCGCCCAGCATTGCCGGCACGAGATGACTCTGTTTCTCGCCGGTGAAGCCCGCCCGCCCGTCACCGCCACGCCTTTCGCGCTCGGTTCGAACGCCGCCGCCAAAGAGCTCGAATCCCTCCGGACCGAGTGCGACCGGCTCTCCGTCCAGCTTCAGGAGGAATCCGATCGCCGCGCCGCCGCCGAATCCGACGCCAAGACCAAGCTCCTTCACCTGGCCGAACGTGAACGGGTGATGGCCGCCTCCGAGGCCGACCTCGTCGCCGAGCGCGCCCGCATCAACCAGGAGCGCGCCGGCTCCGCCGACGCCTTCGCTGCCGTCGAGGAACAACGCATGCGCAACGAGAAGCTCGCCCGCGACCTCGCCGCCGCCGAGCAGATCCTTCAACCTCTCCGTGTCGAGCTCGAGAGCGCCCGCGCCACCCTCGCCGAACGCGAGGCCCGCCTCGCCGCCGAGCACCAGGAATTCGAGGCCCGTCGCGCCGAGCTGGAAGCCGCCCGCGCCGCCCTCGCCCAGGCCCGCTCCGAGGTCGATCGTTCCAAAAAATCCCGCAACGAGGTCGAGGCCGACCTGGCTTCCCGCCAGGCCGAGCTCGAAATCGCCCGCGCCCAGCTCGCCGCCGAACAGGCCCGCGTTTCCGCCGAGGCCGAGGCCCTCGAACAGGCCAAGGAGCAGGCCGGCGACTCGGTCAAGGCCCACCAGAAACGCGCCGCCCAACTCGCCGCCACCGCCGCCGAGCTCAGCGCCCGCGAGGAGGCCGTCGCGCTCGTCCAGGACCGCGCCGCCGCCCTCGAAAAGGCCGTGGTCGAGCGCGAGGAGAATTTCGTCGTCCGCGAGAAATCCGTCCTCGCCCAGGAAAAGAAGGTCGCCGCCCAGCTTTCCCGCGTCCGCGCCGAGGAAGAGACCTTCGCCGCCAAGCAGGCCGAACTCGAGGCCGAGGAGGCCCGCATCCAGCAGGACGCCCGTCGCCTCGCCGCCGACCGCGCCGGCCTGGAGGGCGAACGCGCCGCCGCCGCCGCCGCGACCGCCCACGCCGCCGCCCGCGCCAAGGAACTCGCCGCCTCCGAGGCCGCCCTCGCCGAGCGCGAAGAGGCTCTCGCGCTCACCCAGAAGACGGTCGATTCCGATCGCAAGAAAGCCGCCGCCGCCGCCTCCGAAGTCGCCACCCGCGACCAGGCCGTCTCCGCCCGCGAACGTCAGCTGGCCACCGCCCTCGCCGCTCTTGCCGATCAGCAGACCGCCGCCGCCGAGCGTCAGGCCGAGCTCGAGGCCGAGCAGTCCCGCCTGGCCGGCGAACAGGAACGCATCCTCGCCGATCAGGGCGCCGTCCGCGCCGCCCAGGCCGAGCTGGCCGCCGCCCAAAAAACCGTCGAACAGCGCGCCGCCGACCTCCGTTCCGCCGAGAACGCCGTCGCCGCCCGCGAGTCAGAGGTCGCCGCGTCCCGCCGCGCGGTCGAGGAGCACCAGGCCCGCGTCGCCGCGCACGAGAAGGATCTCGGCCTCCGCGCTCGTTCCCTTGACGACCAGGAGAAGAAAATCACCGCCGCCGGCGCCGCCGTGCAGGCCGGCGAGGCCCATCTGGTCGAGCTTCGCCAGGCCGCCGAAAAGGAGTCCGCCCGACTCGCGCAGGAGTCCTCCCGCCTCGTCTCCGAATCCGCCGCCCTCGACAGGGCCCGCGCCGAGGCCGCCGCCGCCCTCGACGCCCACAAAAAACGCGCCGCCGAGCTGGCCAAGGCCGAGCTCGGGCTCGCCGACCGCGAAGCCTCCCTCGGCGAGGGGCGCAAGACCCTCGAGGCCGAAATCCAGCAGCTTCGCGCCCGCGAGGCCGACCTCGCCCGCCGCGACAAGACCCTCGCCGAGGCCGACAAGAAACTCGCCGCCGCCGTCGAGTCCAACGCGGCCGCCGAAAAGGCCGTCGCCGCGCGCCTCGCCACCGCCGCCAACGACGAAACCCGCCTCAAGCAGGACAAGGTCGCTCTCGCCGCCGAACTCAAGGCCCTCGAAAACGCCCGCGTCGCGCTCAAGAGCGAGCAGGCCGAGGCCGCCAAAAGCACCGCCGCTCTCGCCGAGAAGGACAAGCAGCTCGCCGCCGCCTTCGCCGGCCTCGCCGCCGACCAAAAGGCCCTCGCCGACGCCGAGGCCGCCCATGCCCGCGAGGTCAAGGCCCGCGAGGCCAAGCTCGCCCAGCGCGAAGCCGCCTCCGCCGACCTCGAACAGCGCACCGCCGAACTCAAATCCGTCGAGGCCGGCCTCGACGCCGTCCGTTCTCGCATCGACGCCGATCGCAAACAGCTCAAGCAGGATCAGGAATCCCTCGCCGCCGCCAGGGCCGGCCTGGAGGACGAACGCGCCGCCCACGCCGCCGTGCTCAAGGAGTTCGCCGCCCGCGAAAAGGCGGCGTCCGACCGCGAGGCCGACCTCGCAGCCCGCACCTCCGCGCTCGCCGCCGCCGAGCAAAAATCCGCCCAATACAACACCCAGCTGGATTCCCGCTCGAAAGGACTCGACGAACGCGACACCCGGCTCGACGCCCGCGTCGCCGCCGTCGGCGAGACCGAGAAACAGCTCGCCGCCGAGCGCAAGACTCTCGCCGCCGAACGCGCCCGGCTCGACGCCGAGTCCGCCGACCTCGAGGAGGCCTCGAACGACATCCTCGCCCGCGAGAAGAAACTCAAGCAGGGCCACGACCAGCTCGCCGTCCTCCAAGCCGAGATCGACGCCGGTCTCGCCGAGGTCGAGGCCGCCCGTTCCCAATCGTCCAAGGATCGTGCCGCCTTCGAGAAGACCCGCGCCGAGCATGTGGTCGAGCGCGAGGCCTTCGAGGTGGAGTTCGCCAAGTTTGCCGAACGTCAGAAGCAATTTGAGGAGCGCCGGAAAAAGCTCCTCGAATCGCTCTAGTCGGGTCCGTTCCTACTCTTTCTTTTACCCCCTGTCCGCGTTCTTTTCGGTTCCGGTTTTCGCGTCCCCAACCCCTACCCAAACACCATGGCAAACCCCTCCGCCTCCACCGTCGCCTTCGTCGAGCTAGCCCCCCATTCGCTGCAAATTGCGGTCGTTTCCGGCCGTCGCCTCCTGGCCCTGCGCAGCTTCGCGCTCGACGCCAGAGCCGATATCGGGGCGTTTGTCGCCGAGCACGGTCTGGCCGGAGTGGTGCGGGGCGCCCTCCTCGGCGCGCATAATTTTCTTCATCTTTCCACCGAGGCGGAGTCCGGCGCGATCCGTCAGCCCGGCGCGCTTCAAGGCCATGCCGTCCGCATGCCCCATGGTTTCGCCGGCGCTCCCTTTGCCGCCGTGGTCGACGCCGCCGCCGGTTTCGCTCCCGATCCCACCCGCGTTTCGCCTTGGCTCCTTTCCGCGGTGGACGCCGCCGCCGCCGCCGTGGCTCGCGACTCGTTGGGCGAACTCGGTCTCGCCCCGGCCGACCTCGTTCTTGCCGCGCCCTCGCACCTCGGCGTCGTGGCCGCCTCGCTCGGCGCCGGAGAAACCGCGCTCGTGCTGGTTCCGGGCGAGGAGCGGTCCCACCTCGTCTGGGTCGCGTCCGGCGGCGTGCAGTCCGTGGTCGAATCCGTCATCGGATTTTCCGCCATTTTCGCCGCCGTCCAGCAGGGCCTCGGCCTCAAATTCAAGGCCGCCGCCGGCAAACTGTTCTACAACGTCAACTACGATTTCACCGACGCCGCCCCGAAGATCGGCGCGATCGTCGCGGCCGGCCTCAAGTCCGCCTTGGAAACCACGTCGGCCACCCATCTCCATGTCGCCGGTCTGCTGCCCAGCCAATCCTGGCTCGTGGAGCAACTCGCGGCGAACCTCGGCCTGAAAGTCTGGGCGCCCGCGCCCGCCGCCGTCGCCGCGCGGCTCAACCTCGATCTGGGTGCCATCACCGTCCCGTCCTCCGCCGTGCCGCTCCTGCCGCTGATCGCCGCCGGCTCCGGCGATTCTCCCTGGGTGCAGTCGGCCCTCGAGGTCCTCATCGCCAAGTCCAAAACCGTTGCTCCTTTCGTTCCCAAGGTCGCGCCCGCCCCGGTCTCGGAGCCTGTCGTTGTCGCCGAGCCGGTTCCCGTTCCGGCGCCGGTTCCGGCCCTCACGGCCGCGCCGGCTCCGGTCGAGTCCGTCCGGGTCTCCACGGTGGAAAAACCGGCCGATTTCGACCGCGCACCGGCCCGGAAAGAAAAAACCGGTCGCATCCTCATCGCCGCCACCGTCGGCGTGGTCGCCGCCGTCGTGGGCGTGGCCGCCTACTTCCGCAGCTCTCCGCGCCGCGACGAGGCCAAGCCCACCGTCCCTCCTGCGGTCGCGCCGTCCGTCCCTGAAGCCCCCGCCGCCCCGGCCAAACCCGACGCCACTCCTGTCCCGGCCCCGGTCAAGCCCAGCCCTGCCGCGACTCCCGCCCCCTCGTCGCCCCAGCCCGTCGCATCCGCTGTTCCCGTCGCGACCGTCGCCGGCTCGACCGCCGATCTTTCGGCCGGTCAGGCCCGGCGCTTCAGCAATGAGCGCTACCATTTTGACGTGACCGAGAAAGGTTTCATCCAGGCGCTCGCCTCCGCCCGTGACGAGGTCCTGGTCGAGTCTGCGGCCGGAGTCAGCCTTCAGGGCAGCTACGTCGGCACCGACGGACGCCGTAAATGGTTCAACGTCGGCGGTGTCGACGATGCCTCTTATCAGGCCACGGTGCAGAAAACGGTCGAGGCCGGCGTGACCGTGTTCAAGGTCAGGGTCACTCATTCCCGCTTCGAGCTCGACCAGACTTTCCGCTGTCTGCCCGCCTCGATCAAGGTCTCCGCTTCTTTCACTCCGATCAACCTGCGCGATCCGCGCGGTGCGATCGCCGCCGTCCACTCGGTCCGGCTCTCTCCGGTCGCGCTTAATCCCGCCGTCCGCATGCGCCCCGCCCCGGATTCGTTCGCCTACACCCTGAAGTCCGGCGCCTTGGCCGTGTCCTTCGACAACGGCGCCTGGGCCCGCGACGGCGCCGACGGCCGCCAGACCGTCAACGCCGGAGAAAACGGGGTCGCCTTCCAATTCACCGACTCGCCCGAGACCGCCCGGCGCACCCTCAACTACGAGATCACGCTGCCCTGACCCGGCGCAGACCCGCCCGCCAGCGGCCTTGCCAAGCCGTAACCCGACCCGTGCGTCCCCCCGGACGCGCGGGTTTTTGCTTTTCGTCCCCGCCTTCCCCCGGCCTCCTCCTTGTGCCATGGCCGACGACCCGATCGAATTCTTCAACCGCCGCACCGGTCGCATCGAACGCGAACGCATCTACGGCGAGCCGTGGCTGCGTTTCATCTACGGCGGCAATCCCCTCGGTCGCCTCAGCCTCGCCGCCGTCGTGCGCCGGGCCTGGTTTTCGGCCTGGTATGGCTGGCGCATGAACCGCCCCGCTAGCGTCAACAAGGTGCTGCCCTTCGTGGTCGACTACGATCTCGACGCGGACGAGTTCGCCAAGCCCGCCACCGCCTACCGCACCTTCAAGGAGTTTTTCTACCGCACCCTCCGCCCCGGTTCCCGCCCCATCGTGTCGGACGCCGACGCGGCGGTGTTTCCCGCCGACGGCCGCCACCTCGCCTATCCTGACGTCGATGCGGCGGACGGATTTTATGTGAAGGGAAAAAAGTTCACGCTCGCCGCGCTGCTTGGGTCGGAGGAACTCGGCGCGCGTTTCGCCGGTGGGTCGCTCCTCATCTCGCGCCTGTGTCCGGTCGACTACCACCGTTTCCATTTTCCCGTCGCCGGCACCCCAAGGGATGCGCGCCTGATCAACGGCTGGCTTTACTCCGTCAGCCCCATCGCCTTGCGGGTGAATCCCGGCTATCTGACCGAAAACAAACGCATGGTCACGCTCGTCGCCTCGCCGGTTTTTGGCGACGTCGCGGTGCTCGAGATCGGGGCCACCATGGTCGGCGCCATCCTGCAAAGTTTTATCCCCGGCCGCCCGGTGGCCAAGGGCGACGAGAAGGGCCTGTTCGCGTTTGGCGGTTCCTGCGTGGTGACGGTTTTTCAACGTGGACGGGTCCGCTTCGACCCCGACTTGGTCGAGAACTCCGCCGTGCACCGCGAGGTCTACGCCCGCATGGGCGAACACCTCGGCGTCGCGCCCTCGGGACCGCGCTAAGCGGCTCCGCGCCGGCCGGTTCAGGCCAGGTAGCCGCGAAGCGCCACCTGGGCGCGGCCAAAGGCCTGCTCCAGCTCCGTGATCTGCGGTGCCAGCGTCTCGATGGGCTCGGCTTTGGAGCGGTGCTCCAGCTTTTCCGCGAGGGCCTTTACCTGCCGCGCCCCGACGTTGGACGAACTGCCCTTGATGGTGTGGGCGCTGCGCGTGAAGAACGGCTGATCCGCCCGTGCGAGCGCCGTTTTCAAGTCGGCCAAACGCAGTGGAACATCCTCCAGATAAATGGCCAGGATCTCTTGCAGGAAACTGTCGTCCCCTTCATCGCCTAGCGAACGCAGGTTCGCGATGGCCTCCAAGTCCACGACTTGATCGCTCGATTCGGTTGACATGGGTGGGGTAGGGGGAGTCCGGGGCGGGATGGGGTGAAAAAAGGCGTTTCGTGGTGCGTTAACTCGATTTCGGGGGCCTATCCCGTCCGACCAAACGTCCGGTGAAATTTCATAAGTCGGTCGTCTGGTGACAAGATCGCGGGGAGGAGAGATACGCAAATCACGTAATGAGAATGGCCCGATGCCCCAAGTCTGCAAACGGACTTAACGCGGCTGAGCGAAATTACCCAGTTTAAGGAAAAACGCATCAAGGAATCGGTATATGTTGATATTCGACTTGCGCACGCGCTTGGTTGGGCGAGTCTGGGCCGGTTCAAAAACTCCCATGGCAAACACCTTTGTTTTTTCCTCCGAGTCGGTCGGCGAGGGCCACCCCGACAAGGTCGCCGACCTCAT
>JAIXVP010000101.1 GCA_027482905.1 Opitutaceae bacterium | reverse complement strand
GCATCAAGGTGTAGAGCCCCGTGACCATGAGCCGCTGGATGTGATGCGCGTAGCCGAGCTCAAGGGTCTGCCCGATGGCGTCGCGCAGGCAGGCCATCTCGGTCTCGCCCGTCCAAAAAAACTCCGGCAGCGCGCCGGTCGCGCCGAGCTCATTCACCACCGCGTAGTCCGGCATACGCAGCCAGTAGACGCCCCGGATGTATTCGCGCCAACCGAGGATCTGCCGGATAAAACCCTCGACGCTCGCCAGCGGCGCCCGGCCCGCGCGGTAGGCCGCCTCCGCCGCCGCCACGACCTCGCGCGGATCGAGCAGCTTGAGATTGAGCGCAGCCGACAAACGCGAGTGATAAAGCCAGGGCTCACGCTCCCACATCGCATCCTGATGCCGGCCAAAACTCGCCAGCCGCCGGTCGATAAAATCCGCCAAGGCCCGCCGCGCGTCCGCCGGCGTCACCGGCCAGTCGAAGGCCTCCAGCCGCCCCGGATGTTTGGCGAAACGCCGCTGCACCAGCGCGAGCACCCCGCGCGTGACCGCATCGGGCGGGAAGGCAGCGGGCGCGGGCACCGCGCCCGGCCCCCCCTTCGGGAAACCCTCGCGGTTGTCCTGATCGTAGTTCCACTCGCCGCCCTCGGGCTCGCCCGCCGCGTCGAGCAGCACCCGGTGGCGGCGCCGCAGTTCGCGATAAAAAAACTCCAGCCGCAGCTGTTTCCGCCCCAGCGAGTGAATGCGAAATTCCTCGATGCTCGCGAAAAAGTGCCGGTCGGGCCGCACCTCCAGCACGATGCCGAGCGCCTCCGCCGCCGCCTCCAGCGCACGCCACACCCGCCAGTCGCCCGGCTCCGTCGCCACCAGCCGTGCCGGGCGCAGCTCGCCCGCCGCGCGCGCCAGCTCGCCGGCCAGTGTTCCGGTGTTGGCCGGATCATCGAGTTCGACGTAACGCACCGTCCAGCCCTCCGCCCGGCGCGCGTCGCGAAAATGCCGCATCGCGGCGAGAAACAGCGCGGTGCGCGGCTGGCTAGACCACACGTGCTCCGACTCCTCCGCAACCTCCGCCATCCACACCACGTCGCGCGCGGGATCGAAGCCATCGAAGGCGGACGCGTCGGCGTTGAGCTGGTCGCCGAGCACCAGCACGAGGTTGCGAATCGTGGCACTCATGCGTCGCGCTCCGTGACCTCGCCGCGCAGCGCCTTAAAGGCCGCCAGGGCCTCCGCCCGCGCCTCCGCATGGTCCACCATCGGGCGCGGATAGGTTTTGCCCAACTCGACCCCGGCCATGGCCAGTTCCCCGGCCGGCGCGGTCCAGGGCGCGTGGAGATACGAGTCCGGCAAGCCCGCCAACTCCGGCACCCAGCGCCGCACATAGTCGCCCGCCGCGTCAAAACGCTCTCCCTGCGTCACCGGCGCGAACACCCGGAAATACGGCGCCGCGTCCGCCCCGCAGCCCGCGCTCCACTGCCACCCGAGGGTATTCGAGGCCAGATCGGCGTCGAGCAGCGTGTCCCAGAACCAGGCCGCGCCCCCCTGCCACGGCAGCCGCAGATGTTTCACCAAGAACGACGCCACGATCATGCGCACGCGGTTGTGCATCCAGCCCGTCGCCCAGAGCTGACGCATCCCCGCGTCCACGATGGGATAGCCGGTCCGACCCTTCCGCCAGGCCCGGAGCTTGGTTCCCTCCGAATCCTCGGCCCAGGGAAACCGTTCAAAATCTTCCCGCAAGGGCCGCTCGGGGGTGTGCTCGAAGTGAAAGAGCAGATGATGGGCGAACTCACGCCAACCGACCTCGCTGAGGAAAACCCGCGCGCCGTTGCTGGCCGGATCCGTGCCCGCCTCCCGACCGAGCGCGCGCACCGCCGCCACGATCTGGCGCGGCCCGATCTCGCCCCAATGCAGATGCGGCGACAGCCCCGAAGTGCCGTCGAGGCCGGGCCGATTGCGCTCCTCGTCGTAGCGATGCACGGCCGAGGATTCGAGAAACCGCTTCAACCGCGCCGCCGCGCCCGCTTCGCCCGGCGTCCACATCGCGGGAAAACCCGCGTCCCACGGGATGGAGGGAAGCAGGCCCAGCTCCGCCAGTTTTGACCCCAGCCCTTGCCCGGCCGCCCCGCTCCCCGCCCAAGCTTTGGCGGGCGCATCGCTTACCACCGGCTCCGACCAGCCCAGCCCGCAACAATGCCGCCAGAAGGGCGTGAAGACCTGAAAGGGCCGGTCCTGCTTATTGCGGATGGTGTGCGGCTCAAAGAGGAGCGCGCTGTTGAAACTCTTCGCCTCGAAGCCGGCCGCCGTCAGCCGCGCCTTGATGCCAGCGTCCCGCGCCCGGACCGCCGGTTCGTAACGCCGGTTCCAATACACCGCGCCCGCGCCGGTCTCGGCCGCGATCCGCCGCAGCTCGGCCTCGGAATCGCCCCGGGCGAGGATGAGTCGCGCGCCCCGCCCCCGCAGATCGGCGTCGAGCGCCGCCAGCGAGTGGTGCAGCCACCAGCGCGCGGCCCCGCCCATCGGCCAGCGTCCCTCGCCCGCGTCGTCGAGCACGAAGACCGGCAACACCGGCCCGCCGCGCGAAAGAGCGGCGGCGAGGGCGGCGTTGTCGGCCAGGCGCAGGTCTTGGCGAAACCAAAGCAGGGTGGGCGTGGGGACGGCGGCGGGCACGCCGGCACAGAGCCCCCGGCGCGCGCGTTTGCAAGCGGGCGGTCGCCTAAGCGCCGAGAAAATGCCCTCGCCCGCGCACGGCTGTTTCCCAATCTGCCCGCATGACCATGACCTGGCTCGCCCGGGCCCACCCCGATTGCTCCTGGGCGCACCTGACCACCACCGATTTCCCCGCCGCCGCCGCCCGACCCGGTGCCATCGCCGTGCTGCCCGTCAGCGGCCACGCCGATCACGGCATGGGGCTGCCCGTCGATGCCGAGGAGGCCGTGCTGGCCGATCTCCTCGCCGAGGCCTGCGGCCACGCGCTCGCCACCTGCGCCCCCTGCGTGCTGCCTCCCCTGCGTTTCGGCCCCTCGCCTCACCCCGCCTCGACCTGGTTCGGCATCGACGCCGAAACCGGCCGCGACCTCGTGCTCGAGCTTGCCCGCGGCGTGCGTTTCTCGGGTTTTGCCAAACTCCTCATCGTCTCCAGCAGCCCTTGGCACCGCGAGTGGCTCGACGCCGCCGCGCGCGACATCCGGGTGGAGACCGGGCTCGTGGTCTACCGCATCCACCTCGCCTCGCTGGGCGTGGACTTCCATCCCGCCTCCTCGGCTTCCATTCGCCAGGGAACCCAGGCCCTGGCCGCCACCCTTCTCGACGTCGTGCCCGGCCCTTCCGCCCGCGAGGAGTCGATCGACGAAACGTTTCGCCCCGGCAACTGGATGCAGCCCCCCCCTCTCTTCGGCGGACCCATAGGCGAAAACCGCGCCCACGCCGCCGCGCTGGTCCGCCGTCAGGCCGCCGAGCGCCTCGGACGTCTCGTCAACGAGGCCGCTTGGCACGCCTCCGCGACGCCACCGCGCGCCCCCGCCCCGCCCCGCCCGCCGTCCGACCCCGCGCCGCTCTGGCGACCCTTTGGACACCGCTATCTCGGGGCCCTGACCGCCGAGGGCATGCGCGCGGCCGGTCAACGCCTAGGCGCCGTAGCGGTTCTTCCCACCGGGGCGATCGAACAGCACGGCCCCCACCTGCCCGTCGGGGTCGACGCGATGATCGGGCAGGGACTGCTCGCCCGCGCCCTCGAAACGCTCGATCCCGCGCTGCCGGTCTACGTCGCGCCGCCCGTGTTGGTCGGCAAAAGCAACGAACACGCCGACTGGCCGGGCACGCTGAGCCTCACCTACCGCACCTTCGCCGCGCTGGTCCGAAGCCAGGTCGAGCAGCTCCACCGCCTCGGTTTTCGTCGCGTCGCGCTGTTCAACACCCACGGCGGCAACAGCGCCGTCCTCGTCCCTCTGATCCGCGAACTGCAGCAATTGCCCGGCCTCCGCCTCGGCATGCTGCAGAGCGCCTTCAAACCCGCCCAGAGCCCGCAGGAGGCCGCCTACGGCTTCCACGCCGGCGAATGGGAAACGTCGATCATGCTCGCCCTCGCCCCCGGCCTGGTGCGCCGCGCCCGCGCCGTCTGCCATTACCCGGCCCAACTCGACGACGCCGGCGAACTTCGCCCCGAGGGCGCCGCCCTCACCCTCGCCTGGACCACCCGCGATCTCGCGCCCCAGGGCGTGATGGGCGACGCCACCCTCGCCACGCCCGCGCAGGGCGAGGCCTGGGCGCAGGGCGCGGCGCTCTCGCTCGCCGAGCGTCTGCGTCAGCTAGCCGCGACGGATTAGTGCGGTTTGATCGCCGCCGCCGCGCCCGCCCGGTCAGCCCAGAGGCTTCGGCGCGACCGCCGTCCACTGCGGCTGCGCGCCCTCCGGCAGGGCCGGGATGTCGCCCGTTCCCGCCGGTGGCAGCGTGCCGTTGAGCTCCTGCCGCCAGTGAGCGACGTCACCGCCCGGGCAATACACGTAGATCATATGCATCGGCTCGTCGCCGGTGTTGGTCAGTTGGTGGAACTGGCCCGGAGGCATGTAGACCGCCTGACCGGCCTTGATCGGGGACCGCTCGTTGTGCACGCAGATCTCACCCTCGCCCTGCACGATGAAGTAGACCTCCTCCTGCTCCTGATTGTGCCAGGGCACCTGCCCGCCCTTGGGCGCGAGCACGGAAAAGCCCATCGAAAAACCCTTGGCCTGGATAGGCTGCGTGGCCTGGCCCACGAGGCCGCGGCCCCAGCGTTGCGCGGGAAAGGTCCCGCCCGGAATCTTGGCAAGATCGGCGATAATCATGGTCCTCGAGGCCTAGCCGCCCGCCGCCCGGGCTGGCCAACCCTTTCTCCCGGCCGCGCTTTCGCCGAGCGGTTCCATGCTACCGCGGGCGTCCTCGCTTAGAACGGGAAGCCGATGGAGAAATGCAGCGTGCCCTTGGGATCGCCTTCGCGCGGGTTTAGATTGCGGCCGTATTCCAAGCGGATCGGTCCGATCGGCGACTGGTAACGCACCCCCGGCCCGACCGACGCGAGCACGTCATCCCCGGGCCAGTCCGCCGGCTCCAGCGCCTTTCCCAGCGTGTCTAGGAACACCACCGCCGTCCACCGTCCGGTGACGAGCTGCTCGAGCTCCAGGTTCACCAGCCAGAATCCCCGCACCCCGACAAAGCGTCCGGCGGCGTCGCGGCGCGTGGCCTCGCCCTCCAGGTAACCGCGGATCGAGCTCTCGCCCCCCGGGAAAAAAAGCTTGTTCACCGGCGCCTCGCCGTCGCCGCCGGCCAGTAGCCCGGTCGACACCCCCGCGTGCAACCAACGCTCGCCGCCAAAGTCCCGGTGCCACGAGCCCGCCACCTCCAATCGCTCATACCTCGCCTCGCCGCCGAGCGCCGGCAGCGCCGTCTCCGAACGCACCGACCAACGGTGCCCGCGCTCCGGACGGATGGGGTTGTCCCGCCGGTCGCGCACCAGCCCGAGATTCACCGCCGAGACCTCCGTGCGCGCGGGTTCCTCGGCCGACCGGGCGAGCGTCACCTCGTTGGCCCGCAGGACCTCGTAGGAGACACCCGCCGTGCCGCGCGCGTCGATCCACGGAACGTCGCGCGAAGCCTCCAGCCCCGCCCCGTATTCCACGCGCAGGAAGGACGGTTCCTGTCGCCTGAGCCCGTAGGCCCGCGCCGAGGCCTCCACCGTATCGGCGAAAAGCGTCGGCACCGTGAAACGATACTCCGCGCGGGTCGCCTTGAGCGACTGCGCCAGCTCCAGCCGGTCGCGGTGCGCGCGCCCCACGAGGTTTCCACGCGTCAACTCGAACGCACCGCGCAACTGCTCGTAGCTGCCGTAGCCCACGGTCCACGCCGCCTGCCAGGCCGCCTCCTCGCGCACGCGGAAG